>CALFMN010000160.1 GCA_937879875.1 uncultured Chloroflexota bacterium
GGCCTCACGACCAGCCACGGAACGATGGTTCGAACATTTTTCAGACACGCTCTAGCAGGGTGCTGAAGAAGCGGGCGTTAGGCTGACCGTTCGGCGCAGGGCAGCGGCGTGCGCAGGCCGGCGGCGTGTCGTGCGGGTGCTTCGCGGCGGCGCTGCCGCTCGCCTGGCCGCCCGCGGCGGACGCGCGCCCAAGCGCTGGCCCGCAGGCGGGTGGCGGCTCCGGCCGCTTCACCATGCGCACCAGGGTGGAAGCCGCCGCTCGCCGCCGGCGGTGCCCCGTCGTCGCCGTCCGGGGGCGGCGTCCTGGGCTGGACGCTCGTGAGCGAGGCCCATGCCTCCAGGCGCGTGCCGTCCACGGTGACATGGTCGGCGGAGAGCAGCTGCCGGCGCCTGGCCTCGGCCAGCACGGCGGCGAAGCATTCGTGCACGACGCGCTGCTCCAGCAGGCCGGCCCGCTGCCTGCGAAGCTGCTGGCGTCCCAGGCCGGGTCGCTGATGTTGAGGTCCAGGAACCACGGAAGAGCAAGGTCGTCCTGCAGCCGCTCACAGACCTGGCGCGCACTGCGCACGGAGTCGCGGGCGATCAGCAGCACGCCTTTGCGCAGATGTTCGGGCGGAATCGCGGGCCGCTCGCCGCCGTGGACTCCTTCCAGTCTGCGGTGGCCATCGCCCACCGTCGATCCCTGCCCGACTTTTTCAGCGGCCTGCTAGAGATACTCCGGCGCTGATTCGTACTGCCCGGTGTCCCCTTCGCCGGCGGCCAGCAGGCGGGCGAGACGGCGGTAGACCGAGGCGTTGACGGCCAGGCCGCTGTGGCTGCCGCGCACGGTCAGGTTCTGCGCGTGCGGATCGCGCGCCACGGCGGCGGGAGCGCGCACGATGCGGTCGTCCGCGCTGGCGATGGCGCTGACACGGACCGTCTCCGGCAGCGGGCGGCTCGTGACGATCGGCGAGCCGAGCGTGATCACGTGACGCACAGCGTCTGGATGACGGCGGGCGATGGCACGAGCCTGTGCGCCGCCCATGCTGTGGCCGATGATACTGACACGGCGACCGCTGCGGCGGTATGCGGCTTCGACCCGCTCGCCCAGCTCGGCGATCAGTTGCTCGGAGAGGCCGGGGTTGCGGCTGATGCCGGAGCGCAGCGTCGTGTAGCCCACTCGGCGCAGCCAGCCGCGCAACGGCCGCAGGTAGGCGTCGTCGGCGCCCAGCCCCGGCAACACCAACACGGCGTGACCGTCGCCGCGCGGCACGCCCCAACCCCAATACACCGGCTCGCGCAGCAGCCGGGCGAACTCAAACGCCGGTTGCAGCAGGCCGCCGGGCTGGCCCGGAAATGCGCCGCGTGCGCCGGGGAACCCTCCCGGCCGTGTCGCCCTCGTCCAGATCATCAGACACTCCTTCCCTATCATCGGCGGGCGGTCTTCTGGCCTCGTTCATGTCTGGCCGTTCCGGCCGCGCTGTGGGTAGGATGCGCAACCGGCAGCGCCGCCTTCGTCCGCACTGTGGGGGGAAGTTGCCCGGCCAGATGGGCAGTAGCCGGACCGGCAGGGCTGACCAACCCGACGGAATGCCTGCCGCGATTGCGGGCCCGTGCTGGTGCGCGATCCACTGTGCGTCACGGTAACGAGGCAGTAACGGTTGCGAATCCGGGCGACCAATGGAGCAATACGCCATAGACAACGGTGAGCACGACCGCCATTATGTGGCTGATTCAGGGCGCGCCAACGACCGCATCGGCCGCCAACACCACGGCCGCGAACACCAAACGGATGGCACGGGGCACATGAAGATGCCATCGCTTCAGATGCAGCGGTTCTCGCGCCGGCATCATAGGTAGGCGCTGGCGAGCGCTCCGCTCATGCTTGCCCTTCTTGCATGGCTGCTCCTGACTCATACGCCCACCCGATCGGTCGATGCGGCCACGCTCCAGGCCGGCGGCCAGTGGCCGGGCGCCACGGTCAGTCTGTACATGGAGAGCGTTGATCTCGGTGTCTCGACGTTCTACGGCAGCATGGCTCCGCATCTCCTCTCTCGATACAGCCTCATCGTCCTGGACTACGGGCAACCCTGGTTCAACGCTGACACCGAAGAGCATGGAGTCAATTACTTTGACAGGGATGCCACGTTCGCTTCGGACGACGCGGTTGAAACGAGTGCCGAGAACTTCATCGCCGCGTATATCAACAACGCTCCATCTGGGCAGGGTCCGGCTACATTCGGAATAGGCTTGAACAATTTCGCTTCATCCGATCCGCAGAGCGACATCACGGAGTCACATGGCCTGCTCTGGTCGCAGATGGTCGTTCGTATTAACCAGTGGATCCAGTCGCAAGGATATCAAGGCAGTTGGGATGCAACCGGCGCTGTCGACTTTGAAGTCGATTACGCCCATGTGATCCCAACGCGTGCATGGGTAACCGGGTACAACGAGGCCTCCAGTATCCTGCCCTACTACTATATCGGGGACTGCGCCGGCTGCCCGCTCGCCGACAGAGACGTACAAGACTGTCCACCGCCAACGGGTGGATACTGTGACGTTGCCAACGCCGGCATTAACAACGACTGGTCTGTCGAAGATGTGTACTACCTTTCACACGGTAGACTTGGTTCTGGAGCAGGCGCTTTTGCTGTGCCGCAAATCTATACCGACGCAACGGCTCAGGAGTGGGAGTATATTTATCTATACGGCCAGTCGAATCCGCCGCCGGTCGGCGGATCCTTCCTCATGTGGGGTATTCTGAATAATTCTGTATCCAAGTATCAGCAAATGGAGACCATCCTGTACACACCGCGCGAAGGCTGGGATGCGATGCTCGGCGCAATGCGAGGCCCTCAACCCTATACAGTCTTCACGCACCAGAGCTTCGATCCCTGGTACTCCACCGATATCGCGTACGAGCAATCGGACTGGCTGAACTTTCCGACGTGCTTTGCCTGAACGTGGGAGGGCATCATGGCCGAAGGAACGCCTCACAGCCGGAGAGCGCGCCGCGGCCTGCTGGGGCTGGCGGCGCTCTTCGCGGTTGCGCTCGTGGCCGCCGTCACGGCGAGGGCCGTTGGCTCCTCTGCTCAGTCGCCCACGCCCGCGGCAGGGGGGCGCAGCGCCGCGGCGCTTGCCTCTCCTTCGCCGGCGGCGCTGACCCCCGAGCAGATCACCTGTTTGAAGCAGTGGGGGTTTGATCGGGTGATCAACCAGGTTTCGCCGTTTGACCGCGAGAAGATCCTGCGCATGATCGGCCCCTGCGTCGAGGGTGCCCATCTTCCTCAGCCGCACCGGGTGCGCGGGCGGTGGCGCCCACCAGCGCCGTCCGCGCCACGCCAAGCATTGCGCTGCCGCATCGCGCGGCCGGAAACGGCACGATTGTGGAGACGCGTCAGGCTAAGGTCTCGCCGACAGAGTTCCTCGGCCAGAACCGGTGGGTTGAGCAGGTCGGCAATGCCGGCATCGCGGTCTACGCCGGCGCCAGCCGGTCCGACCCAACGCAGGGCGTGGTGGTCGTGAGCGTGGAGGGCAAGGATCCGCTCACGCGGCCGCCCGCGGGCCTCGTCGGCGGTACATACCCCACGCCGACCAGGGCCGGCGCCGTGCACGTCGTCGATGCGACCGGCGAACGGCTCACGCTGGCCGCCGCAAACGGGGCGACCTTTATCTTCGATGTCCCCTCACGCAGCTACGTGGCCGCGGCGCACTGATAGGCGGGTATGGAGATTCGGCCACGCATTGGCCTGCGCCATTGCCCCGGTCGATTCCGCCGAGCGAGGCTGCGCGGTTCCAGCCGCTGGCGCGAGCGGCTGCCACCTCGCTACCCCGGCGCCGCGTTCAGATACGCCTCGGTCAGCCAGGCCCGCACGTCTCCGTCGACGTCCTCGGCATCCCGCAGATCGATGAAGTGCGCGATGCGCTGCGATGATCCGGCCCGAACCGTGCGCCGCACCCGCGGATGGCTCAGCACGCGGGCCAGCAGCACGCAGAGCACCAGCCGCCCCCGTGCCGGCCGCAGTTCGGCAAACGTGCGCGACGCCTTGATCAGAATGCCGACAGACACCGCTTCGACATCGACGCCGTCAAGCTCCTGGAGATGGTTGGCGATGGCGTCGTAGACCCGGCGCAGCGCCGGCGGCCGGCCGGTGAAGTAGGCGTTCACCGAGAGCGCTGGCACGCAGGTATGCGGCCGGTTGGCCCGCCCGAACGGCCGCCGACAGCGAGGACAAACCCAGCGCGTGCCGCTCATCATCGCCTCTCGTACCCATCGCCTGCAGGCACGATGGTACGCTGGAGGCGTGCCCGAGGCAGAGCGCCGCAGTGCGCCGCGTCGCGCCCGGCCGAGCAGCGTTGCCAGAGGTGCGAGATCGCTACGGACACACCGGCGGACATCCCGATCGTTATCGCGGGCCCGAACGGCGCGGGCAAAACCACGACCTCCTGCAGCGTGCTGCAAGGGGCGTTGCAGGTCCACGAGTTCGTGAACGCGGACACGATCGCCGTGGGCCTGTCCGCATTCCGCCCAGAGCAGGTGGCCATGGCGGCCGGACGCATCATGCTCGCGCGGCTGCAGACGCTCGCCGAGCAGCGCGCGAATTTCGCCTTCGAAACCACGCTTGCCAGCCGCAGCTTCGCGCCCTGGCTGCGGCAGCGACGGGCAGAAGGCTACCGCTTTCACCCGATCTTTCTATCGCTGCCCAGCGCGGAGCTAGCGCTGGCCCGTGTCCAGGAGCGGGTGCGGCGCGGCGGGCACGCCGTGCCGGAGGAGGTTGTGCGCCGCCGCTACGTCGGCGGCCTGCGCAACTTCTTCACGATCTATCGTGATATCGCGGACGGGTGGCAGCTGTACGATAATAGTGATAGGCAACAGCGCAGACTGATTGCCGAGCGAAATGTGGGCGACCCTGTCGATACGATCATTGATACGGCTGGCTGGAGTCGTCTACTGGAGCAGAGTCGATGACCACCGAAACGAACCCGACAGCAGCAACGAACGATCCGAGCGCGCGGTTTCGGGATACCGCTCGTATCCTCGCGGCAATGGACGAGGCGGTGCGCGCCGCGATCCTCGACCACAAGCGCGCCGGCAACCCGATCGCCGTCTGGCGCGACGGGCAGGTGGTGTGGATCGCTCCGCAAGACATCCCGGTGGACGACGACCCCGGCGAATGAACGACGCGGCCGCTGGCAGATGCTTCCGGATCCGGGCCGGGCTTTGCGCGTGGCGGAAATCAAAGCCCTGGGCTGATTAGCTCCCGTGCCGCGGCCAGCGCCGCGCGTAGCATCGCAAGCGCGCGGCCTTCGCCGAGATGGCCGATGGCATACGGCAGGTATTGCACGTTGATCTGCGCCGTGCCCGCGTGGAAGCCGGCGCGCAGTTCGTCCGCCGGCGGCATGGCGCTCGTGAGCGCCGCGCTGCGTTGCCAGCAGTCAAGCCACGCCGGATCGTCCATCGCCTTCACGCCGTTCACCAGATCGACCGCCGCGGGGCCGACGCGGGCGTTGCCCCAGTCGAACAGATAGGTGCGGCCGTCTTCCGCGGAAGCGATCATGTTGCCGCCGTGGACGTCGCCGTGCAGCAGCGTTTGCGGCAGCGCCATGAGCGCCGCGGGCACCTGCTCGGCACGCCGCAGCCGCTCGATGCCGTCTCGCAACTCGTGGCGGGCGGCGGCTTCCGCCGGCCACGGCGCCGCGGCCAGCGTGCGTTCGTTGAGATCGAGCAGGTCTGCCCAGGAGGCGCCATCCAACCGCGGCAGAAAGGCCAGCTCGTCCAGCCGCGCCGCGAACCGCGTATGGAGTTGCGCCAGTGTCTCGCGCACGTCCTGGGGCAAGGTCAACTGGCCGGCGAGCCATCGCCCCGCGATGAACGGCAACAGCAGCCACGGCCCGTCCGCGTCCTCGCCTTCCGCGAGCAGCGGCAGCGCGTGCCCTTCTGCGAGCGGCCGCAGCAAGCGCATCACGCTGATTTCGCGCTGGAGTGCGTGCTTCAGGACGAAGCTGCGTGACCGCGGCGGCCCGGCTCCGGCGATGAATGTCGCGTCGAGCCGCGTGACACGGCGCGCTACCGCTCCGCCTTGCAACGGCGTCGACCGCACTTCGAGCAGGCGAACCGAGCCGCCGTACTCCGTGGCCAGCGCGGCGGCGATGGCGCGTTCCAGCATCGCGGCCTCGCGCTCAGTCGAAGTCCCAGGTGATCTCGGTCTCGCCGAAGCGCACGCGGTCGCCGTTCTTGACGCCGGCGCGGCGCAGCGCCGCGGCCACGCCGAAGCGCGTCAGCCGGCGCAGGAACTCGGCGCGGGCCTCATCTTCGGAAAGATTCAACATCTCCGCCATCGCCGCCAGCCGCCGGCCCTCGACGGCATACTGTCCCGGCCGGAGCTTTTGCACGGCATAGCGCCGCTCCGGCCGCGGCCGCACGACCGGCAGCGCCCCCTCCCCTGGCCCCTCCCCCAAGGCGTTGGGGGAGGGATGATCTGGCTTTGCCTCTGGATCTGGCGTGCGACCTCCCTCTCCCATACTGTTGAACGAGATGGGGGAGGGCCGGGGCGGGGGCGCCGGCCGCACCACGTCCTCGTCGTCTGCCGGCGCGATCATGCCGCCCTCTGCCCAGCCGCCTTCGCTGCGCCGGCCGCGGACTTGCTCCAGTTGCTGCGCCACGCGCTGCAGCAGCCCCGGCACGTTTTCCCTGGTGGCGACCGAGAGGGCGACCGGCTCAAGACCGCGCGCCCGCAGTGCCGCCTCCAGCGGCGGCAGGTGCTCGAGCGCGGCTTCGAGATCGATCTTGTTGAGGGCGACGATCTGCGGCCGCGCGGCCAGCGCCGGGTTGTAGAGCGCCAGTTCTTCATTAATCATGTCGAACTCGCGCAGCGCGTCCTCGTGCGAAGCGTCCAACAGGTGCACGAGCAGGCGCGTGCGCTCGACGTGGCGCAGGAATTCGTGGCCCAGCCCGGCGCCGGCGTGGGCGCCCTCGATCAGGCCCGGCAGGTCCACCATCACGAACGAGGTCCAGCCCAGCTCCACCACGCCCAGCACCGGATCGAGCGTGGTGAAGGGATACTCAGCCACTTTCGGCCGCGCGGCGGAGACGGCGGCGATCAGCGACGATTTGCCCACGCTGGGCACGCCGACGATGCCTACGTCGGCCAGCAGCTTGAGTTCGAGCACGATCTCGGCGCGCTGGCCGCGCTGGCCGCGTTCGGCGATGCGCGGCGCCTGATTCGTGGGGCTGGCGAAGCGCGCGTTGCCCTTGCCGCCCAGCCCGCCGTAGGCCGCGACGCAGCGGGCGCCGGCGTGGTCCAGGTCGGCGATCGTCTCTACTGAACCGTCGGGCAGGCGGCGCTGCACGATCGTGCCGGGCGGCACGCGCAGCAGCTCATCGTGCCCGCTCTTGCCGTGCATCGCCTTGTTGCCGCCGCGGCCGCCATCTTCTGCCCGATAGGTGCGGCGGAAGCGCACGTGTTGCAGCGTGCTGAAATCCTCGCTGGCCTCGACCAGCACGCTGCCGCCCTGGCCGCCGTCGCCGCCGTCCGGTCCACCCTGCGGCACGAACTTCTCCCGGCGAAAGGAGACGGCGCCGGCGCCGCCATCGCCTGCCTGCGCGGTGAATTCGGCTCGGTCGATCATGGGGTATCGGGAACAGGGAACAGGGAACAGGGAATAGAGGTGGGCTGGGCGGCGCGCATGGTGTGCTCCGGCGCGGGTGCTTGCTTTCAGTATCGGGGGCACGGCGTGCAGCCGCAAAGCGGCCAGCGCCGTGCGCACGGTCGCCGCATCCTCGGTCATGTGTCTCCTCCACGATGCTCACGGACGCGGCAGCATGTTCAGTCTTCGCTCGCCGGACCGATCCTGTGCTGCGTTTGAACATCAAACACAGCGTGCGTCATGGCTCATGTGGAAAGGCTGAAGGGATGCATGAGACAACCATCCCATTCAGCATCATGGGTACTGTAGAGTTCGTCGTCGTAGTAAGGGTGTGGAGAGCGGGGAAAAGGCGACATTGCGGCACGACCACAGCCGGACAGTGGGGAGGAGACGCCGCTCCGTGGCCGCCGGCTGTGGATGACCTCGCCGCTGCGGGCGCTCTCACCGGCGCGAGCCGGGTCGCAGGCACCGGCTTTCCACAGGGCAGTGGACAAGTTATCCCCAGCGAGCGCCAGTTATCCACACGAATTGGGGCAGTTATCCACATCCCGGTGGAAGTGGCGCCTTACGCTTCGCCGCGCTGCAGGCCGAACTCGGCCAGGACCTCGTCCGTATGTTGTCCCAGCGCAGGGATCGCGCTGGCGGGCGTGCGCCAGCCGGAGGCCGCATCGAACGGGGAGCGCAGCAGCTCGACCTCGCCCACTTCGGACGGCACACGCTGCCAGCGCTCGCGCGCCCTGAGGTTGGGGTGTTCGTGCAGCTCCTTCGCCTCGCGCTGCTCGCCGAAGGCCACGCCGGCGCGCGCCAGCCGCGCCAGCGTTTCCGCCAGCCCCAGCCGCGCGAACACGCCTTCCATGATCGCGCGCAGCGCCTCGCGGTTGGCGAAGCGATCGGGGTTGGCGGCGAAGCGCGGGTCCGTCGCCAGCTCCGGCAGGTCTAACACGCGCTCGCAGAGCCAGAGCCACTCGCGCTGGCTCTGCACGGCGATGTTCACCGCGCCGTCTTCTTCACGAGGGCCGCAGCGAAACGGCCCGTACGGCGCGATGTAGCTGTGAAAGAGACCGGTGCGCACATGCTCGCCACCGTATTTCGTAGTCAGCATCGGCACGCCCATCCAGTCGCCGATCGTGTCGAACAGCGCGATGCTCAGCTCGCGGCCCACACCGGTGCGCTCGCGCTCGTGCAGTGCAGCCAGCACGGCGCCGAAGACGTGCATCGCGCCGGAGATATCGACCACCGAGATGCCGATGCGCGCCGGTTCTTCCGGCGTGCCGGAGACGGTGGAGGCGCCGGTTTCGCCCTGAATCAGCGCGTCGTAGGCCTTGCGCTGCTCGTAGGGGCCGGAGTCGCCGTAGCCGGAGAGGCCGCAGTAGATCAGGCGCGGGTTGCGCGCCCGCAGCGCTGCGGCGCCGAGGCCCAGCCGCGTCGCCGCGCCCGGCGCCAGGTTCTGCACGAAGATATCGGCCCGCGCGGCCAGTTCGGCGGCGATCGCCAGATCAGCCGGCGCTTTGAGATCCAGGCAGACGCTGCGCTTGTTGCGGTTCAGCCAGGCGAAGGTGACGGAAAGCCCGTTGACAGCGCCGTCGTAGCCGCGGGCGAAGTCGCCGCCGTCGGGCCGTTCGATCTTGATCACGTCGGCGCCGAGGTCGGCGAGATGGCGGGTGGCGAGCGGCACGGCCACGGCCTGCTCGACGGCGACGACACGGAGATCGGACAGCGGCAGCATAGTCGCTTCGCTCCTGCGTACGGGGTGCAGGGTATAGGGAATAGGGTACAGGGTCGGGACACGAGGCGCAGAGACGACACCCTGAGTGGATGCCTGGGTCGGCGATCGCGTCGCGGTGCGCTCGTCGTCGCGCCCGGCGCGGCGTTCGGTGACACCGGCTGCGAGTTGTTGTGAGAGGAAGGTCTGCAGCTTCGCCGGCAAACGAAAACGCCCAAGAAACCTTGCGGCCTCTCGGGCGTTCGTCCCGAATCCACCTTGCGGCGTCTTCGGTACAACAATCATCTCAGAAGCAGCGCAGCTTTTCAACAGCGCTCTGCGGCAATCAGCGCCCATGTACCCCCACACATCGCTACCAATCGGCGGTTTTCTCGCATGCTCTGCGGTCTCCAGTCTCAGGCGAATGTATGAGTCGCGGCGACCAGACGCGCACCCGCCGCTGTCCGGGCAGCGGCGGCCCAGGCCGGCAGGAAGTGAGCGTCAGCGCTTTCCTGAAGGCCGGGACGGGCTATGCGGGCACGGCGCTGAGCTGCCGTGGCAACCCGAGCATGCCGAGGTGCAGCCAGCTCTCCACGAACTTCCCGTTCACGATGCGGTCGATGCTGATGCCGCTGCTGCCAACCGGCCCGGTCGCCGCGATCCTCGAGGAGCCGACACAATGCGCCCCGCAGGACGTGAAGCGCGTGACGACCTTGTCGCCCTCCGCGATCTGGTCTTCGATGCTGAAGCGCAGATCGGGAAAGCCGGCCAGGAAGGCCTGCATCGCCTGCTTGAATCCTTCCCGTCCGGGCGCCTGACCGGGTAGGGCGCCGTGATCGATGAAATCAGCCGCCATCAGCCGGTCGATCGGCTCGACACGGTGCTCGTTCATCACATGCCGGTAGAAGCGACGGACCAAAGCCTAATACCAACTCTCCATAACGCTGGCCTATACTGGAGTGGCCAGATGGCCCTGGAGG
>CALFMN010000161.1 GCA_937879875.1 uncultured Chloroflexota bacterium
CCTCCAAACCATCCGCATACACCCTCACCCACAACCTTGGGCCATACCCAGCCCGTGCACGGCGGTTGACAATTCCTGAGGCCGCTGCTACGGTCAACGGCACAACTGCATACGCACGGCAGCGATCGGGAAGAGTACGCCGCCAGCGTGGCCCAGAGAGCCGGGTAAGGTGTGAGCCGGCGCCAGCGCAGCGGTCCCGTTGAGAAATGGGTATCGCCCGTCCTTCTCCCCTCTCCAAAGCCTTGGAGAGGGGCCGGGGGTGAGGCGACGGGAATGGACCCGTGAGCCGCGGCCCGAAACGGCCTGAAGGCGAAAACCTTCGCACCGGAGTAGGCGTCGCCGGGGTGGGCGCCGTTATCAATGCCCGGGGCATTTCCGCTGGTTGGCGGACGTGCTCTCAACGAGATGCCGCGGCTTCGCGCGAGCGAGGCACGGTAATCAGGGTGGCACCGCGAGATCCCCTCGCCCCTGCAAGCGCTGAACAGCGCTGGGGCGAAGGGGTTTTTTGATGCGCCGCGGCGGACCGGGCAGTTGGCCCGCGCGGCAGGACTCAGCGCCGAATCGGGCGCAGACGAAGGAGGCAGCCGGTGCAGACGATGGCGGAAACCAAGATCCTGTTGCCCGAAAGCGAGATTCCGCAGCGCTGGTACAACATCATCCCCGATCTGCCCAACCCGCCCGCGCCGCCGCTGCATCCCGGCACACACGAGCCGGTCGGGCCGGAGGCGCTGGCGCCGCTCTTCCCGATGGAGCTGATCAAGCAGGAGGTCAGCGGCGAGTGCTACATCGAGATCCCCGACGACGTCCGCGAGATCTACAGGCTCTGGCGCCCGTCGCCGCTGATCCGCGCCACGCGGCTGGAGCAGGCGCTGGGCACGCCGGCGCGCATTTACTACAAGTACGAGGGCGTGAGTCCGGCCGGCTCGCACAAGTCGAACACGGCGGTGGCGCAGGCCTGGTACAACAGGCAGGCAGGCATTCCGCGCCTGGCCACGGAGACCGGCGCAGGCCAGTGGGGTAGCGCCCTGGCGATGGCCTGCAACATGTTCGGCCTCGAGCTCAAGGTCTACATGGTTAAAGTCTCCTATCAACAGAAGCCGTATCGCCGCTCGATGATGCAGGTCTGGGGCGCCGATGTCGTCGCCAGCCCCAGCCACGACACGCATGCGGGCAACGCGATTCTGGAAGCCGACCCGGACTCGCCCGGCAGTCTGGGCATCGCCATCAGCGAAGCGGTGGAAGACGCGGCCACGCGCGAGGACACGAAGTACTCGCTGGGCAGCGTGCTCAACCATGTGCTGCTGCACCAGACCGTGATCGGCGAAGAGGCGCTGAAGCAGATGGCGCTGGCCGGCGACTATCCGGACATCGTGATCGGCTGTGTGGGTGGCGGCTCGAATTACGCCGGCCTGGCCTTCCCTTTCATGCGCGAGAAGCTTTCGGGCAAGAAGGAGACGCGCTTCATTGCCGTCGAGCCGGAGTCCTGCCCCAGTTTGACGCGCGGCCACTACGCCTACGACTTCGGCGACACGGCCAAGACCACGCCGCTGCTGAAGATGTATACGCTGGGCAGTTCGTTCATGCCGCCAAGCATTCACGCCGGCGGGCTGCGCTATCACGCGATGGCGCCGCTGCTCAGCCAGCTCTACCACGAGGGCGCAATCGAAGGGCTCGCCGTCCATCAGACAGCGGCTTTCGCTGCCGCGGTGCAGTTTGCCCGCACGCAGGGCATCATCGCCGCTCCGGAAAGCTCGCATGCGATTCGGACCGCAATCGACGAGGCGCTGCGCTGCAAGGAGACCGGCGAGGAGAAGGCGATCCTCTTCAACCTCAGCGGCCACGGCCACTTCGATATGTCGGCCTATGACCGCTACTTCGCCGGAGAGCTGGAGGACTACGCCTATCCGGCGGAGTTGGTGGCGGAGTCGATGAAGGGCGTGCCGGTGGTGGCGGGAACGTAGCCTCTCGGCCCTCACCCCTGTCCCCTCTCCCAATCCTGGGAGAGGGGGACTCAGACCGATTCTTCATCGGCTGAAGGCTAATGCGTTGGGAGCCTCGGGGTATCGAGAAACCCCACAATCATATCCAGCTAATCCAACGCCCTCTGCACCCACACCGTCCGATTGCCCCTCCCTCTCCATCCGACATCGCGCTCCGCGCGATTACACATTGGGAGAGGGAGGGGTCGGGGGTGGGCGAGGGCCGACCTGCCTAGAAAGCAGTCACGCTATGTATTTTCCGTCTCTTTCTGATGTCCGCGAGTTAGCTGCCTCGGGCGCCGGCAACCTGGTGCCGATCTACCGCGAGGTGACGGCCGACCTCGACACGCCCGTATCGGCGTTTCTCAAGGTGCGGCGCGGGCGGCACTCGTTCCTGCTGGAAAGCGTCGAGGGCGGCGAGCGGCTCTCGCGCTTCTCCTTCATCGGCACCGAGCCGTATCGCATCGTCCGCACCGGCCCGACGGAAGGCTGCGAGGTCGATCCGCTGCGCTTGCTCGAAGAGGAGCTGTCACGCTTTAAAGTCGTGCCGGTGGGTGATCTGCCGCCCTTCGACGGCGGCGCGGTCGGCTACCTGTCGTACGAGGCGGCGCGCTATTTCGAACGGCTGCCCGTGCCCGAGGCTGACTCGCTTGGCCTGCCCGAAGCGATGCTGCTGTTCGTCGACACCATCCTCGTCTTCGACCACCTGCGTCACCGCATCAAAGTTGTCAGTCACGTGCGGCTGGACGGCGACGTGGACGCGGCCTACCGCCTGGCACAGTTCAAGATCGACCAGATCGTGGAGCGCCTGCAGCAGCCGCTGCGCTACACGCCGCGCCTTGAGGGCGAATTGCACGTGAATGGGCGCGTCGAATCGAACGTGGGGCGCGAGGGCTTCGAGGCGAGCGTGCTGGCGACCAAGGACTACGTCGTCGCCGGCGACGTGATTCAGGGCGTACTTTCGCAGCGGCTGGCGCGCAGCACGCCCGCGCCGGCGTTCGAGGTCTACCGCGCCCTGCGCCAGGTCAACCCTTCGCCGTACATGTACTACCTCGAACTGGGTGATTTCGAGATCGTCGGCGCCTCGCCTGAGATGCTGGTGCGGGTCGAGGACGGGCTGGTGGAGACGCATCCCATCGCCGGCACCCGTCCGCGCGGCCGCGACATCGAAGAGGACGGGCGGCTGGAAGAGGAGCTTCGGCACGATGAGAAGGAGCTGGCCGAGCACACGATGCTGCTCGACCTGGGCCGCAACGACGTGGGCCGCGTCGCACAGCCCGGCTCGGTCCGCGTGACGCAGATGTTCGAGATCGAGCGCTACTCACACGTCATGCATCTTGTCTCGCACGTCACCGGCCAGTTGCGCTGCGAACTGACGCCGTATGACGCGCTGCGGGCCTGTTTCCCCGCCGGTACTGTCTCCGGCGCACCGAAGATCCGGGCAATGGAGATCATCGCCGAACTGGAGCCCGACCGGCGCGGCCCGTACGCTGGCGCCGTCGGCTGCTTCAGCTTCAACGGCAATCTCGATACCTGCATCACGATCCGCACGCTGGTGATGAAGGACGGCGTGGCCTATACACAGGCCGGTGCGGGCATCGTCTTCGACAGCGACCCCAGCGCCGAGCATCAAGAATGCCTCAGCAAGGCCCGCGCCCTGATCCGCGCGATCGACCTGGCCGAGCAGCAGCTCGAAGCGCTGCCGAGCGGGAGCCTGGGCTACTGATGCCGCAGATCGAGATCACCGCCGCGATCAGCGATGGCGCTTCGCTGCTGTTCCTGCAGCCAGAGGGCGCGGCGCCCGGCGCCGGTCTGGCGTTGCCGCGCTGCCCGCTGCGGGAGGCCGTCGAGATCGAGGAGGCGCTGGCCGAGTTTCTCCAGGAAACACTCGGCATCTCAGTCGTCGAGCAGAGCTTCATCGACACGCTCTACGAACCTGAGCCTGACGGCGCGATCGTCCTGAACAACGTGCAGCTCGTCACCGGATGGGAGGGCGCGCCAGTCGTCTCGCCCGGCGGCCCTGTACCTGTTTGGGTACCGCTGCCCGCCGTCGCGGCACTGAACCTGCCCTCAGACCTGAGGGCAGCGCTGCTCGGCGCCCTCGGAATCGCGGCCAGTCAGAACCCTGGGCAGCCGGTGGAAGGCCCGGCCGGCCGTGTCATCGTCATCACCGGCGCGGCGGGCGCGGGCAAGTCCACCGTGGGACGGCTGATCGCGGAGCGGAGCGATCGCAGCGCCCTGATCGCGCTCGACTACCTGGGCTGGGACATCTTCGCGCGCGGCGGCGTGCCGCCCGACTGGGACGGCCCCGAGCCCGGCCGTGCAAGACGGCAGATCCTGCTCGGGCTGCGCAACGCGGCGGCGCTGGCGCGCAACATCACCGCCGCCGGCTTCGATTGCGTGATCGAGGGCGTACTCGAGTCGACCGAGGAGTTGGATGCTCTGTTGGAAGCGCTCGGTTCCGTAGAGGCCTATTTTGTGACGCTGGTTCCGCAGCTTGATGAGTTGCTGAAGCGCGATCAGGAGCGAGCACTCGACCAGCAGATGGGCGAGCGCAGCGCCGAGTTGCACACCATTCTGCAGTTCAACGGCGAGCTGCGCGGCATGCGCGTGGACAGCACGGCGCTCAGCGTCGAGGAGACGGCGACGCTGATTCTTGAGTCGTTGGACGATGCCCGGGTGAACTGACGGTGCGGAGGCGGCGATGCTGCTCTTGATCGACAATTACGACAGCTTCACGTACAACCTCTACCAGTATCTCTGCGAACTGGGCGCCGATGTGCGCGTTGTGCGCAACGACGCGGTCACGCTCGACGAGATCGAGGCGATGGCGCCGGAACGCATCGTGATCTCGCCGGGGCCGTGTACGCCGAAGGAAGCCGGCATCAGTGTGGACCTGATTCAGCGCTTCGCCGGCCGCGTGCCGCTGCTCGGCGTCTGCCTGGGCCACCAGTGCATCGGCGAGGCGTTCGGCGGCGTGGTTGAGGGCGCTGGTGAGATCCGGCACGGCAAGCTCTCGCGCATCGCGCACGACGGCCGCGGTGTGTTCGCCGGCCTGCCCGACCCGATGGAGGCGATCCGTTACCATTCGCTGGCCGTGAATCCGAACAGCGTACCTGACGAGCTCGAAGTCACGGCGCACAGCGACAGCGGCGTGATCATGGGCGTGCGCCACAGGCGCTTCGCCGTCGAGGGCATCCAATTCCACCCCGAATCGATCATGACCCCGAACGGCAAAGACCTCTTGAAGAACTTCCTGGAAATGCAAGAGACGACCGCGATCGTGTAGGGGCATCCGCCCCCGCCACCGGCCGTGTAGGGGCGCATGGCGTGCGCCCTTCGCGCCGCAGGCGCGACACGGTGCGCCGCGGCCAGACAGAGAGGGACGCGCAGATGATCCGCGATGCGCTCGACGCGCTGATCAACCAGGACCGGCACCTGAGCGAGGACGAGGCCGCCGCGGTCATGTCCGAAGTCATGGCCGGCGAGACCACGCCGGCCCAGCTCGGCGCACTGCTGGCCGCCCTGCGCCTGCGCGGCGAAACCGTGGACGAGATCGCCGGCATGGCGCGGATCATGCGCGAGCGGGCGCTGCGCGTCCAGCATCCCGGACCGCTGATCGACACCTGCGGCACCGGCGGCGACGGCTCCGGCTCGTTCAACGTTTCGACGGCGGCGGCGTTGGTCGCCGCAGCGGGCGGCGTGCGCGTGGCCAAGCACGGCAACCGCGCCATGAGCAGCGGCTGCGGCAGCGCCGATGTGCTCGAGGCGCTCGGCGCCTGCATCGAGCTGGGGCCGCAGGGTGTCGCCGCCTGCATCGACGAGAGCAACTTCGGCTTCATGTTCGCGCAGGCGTTCCACCCGGCGATGAAGCACGCCGCGCCCACCCGCCGCGACCTGGGCGTACGCACCGTCTTCAACATCCTCGGCCCGCTCTCGAATCCCGCCGGGGCGCAGGCGCAGGTGCTGGGCGTGCCGCGGCCCGAGCTGGTCGAGACGATGGCCGCCGTGCTGGGCCGGCTCGGTTGCCGCCACGCGCTCGTCGTTCACGGCGAAGACGGCATCGACGAACTGACCCTGGCAGGCCCCACGCTCGTCTGCGAGTTGAAGGGCGAGACGATGACGACCTACCGCGTCACGCCGAAGGACGCGGGTCTGGAGCTGGCGCCGCGCGCCGCCGTGCACGGCGGCGCCCCCGCGGACAACGCAAAGACGATGCGCCTGGTGTTCGACGGCAGGCCAGGACCGGTCCGCGACTTCGTGCTGTTGAACGCCGGCGCGGCGCTCGTCGTCGGTGGCGCCGCGGCGAATATCGCCGAAGGCGTGACCGTAGCCGCGAAGCTGATCGACACTGGAGAGGCGGGCCGGACGGCCGAGCGCTTCGTCGCGGCATCGCAGCGGCACGCGCCGGCTGGAGAATGAGGAGAACCTGGTGACCTCCGAGACGATCTCCACCGGCACGATCCTCGACAAGATCGTCGAGGCGAAGCGCGACGAGCTGGCGCGCCGCCAGCACGAAGAGCCGTTCGCGCAGATCGACCGCAAGACGCGGCGCTTCGAGGAAACGCTGAACTTTGCTGAGGCGCTGCGCGGCACACGGCTGAAGCTCATCGCTGAAATCAAGAAGGCTTCCCCGACGAAAGGCATCCTCGATCCCAACCTGACGCCGCTGAGCCGCGCCCGTGCCTATACGTTGGGCGGCGCCGCAGCAATCTCGATCCTGACCGAGACGCCGCACTTCATGGGCAAGCTGGAGTATCTGGAGAGCATCCGCTTCGGCCTGGACCGCTACTTTCCCGGGGGGCGGCCGGCGCTGCTGCGCAAGGACTTTCTCTTCGACCCGTACCACATCTATGAGGCGCGGGCCTACGGCGCCGACGCCGTGCTGCTGATCGTCGCCATCCTGCCGGACGGGCTGCTGGCCGAGCTGTTGGCGCTGTCGAAGGAACTGGATCTGGGTGCGCTCGTCGAGGTGCACGACGAGGCCGAAGTCGAGCGCGCGCTGACGGCTGGCGCCGAGGTGATCGGCATCAACAACCGCGACCTGCGCAGCTTCACCACCACGCTGGACGTAACCGAACGGCTGCGCCCGTTGATTCCGCCGGACAAGATCGTGGTCAGCGAGAGCGGCCTCGCCGGCGCTGCCGAGGCAAAGCGCGTGCGTGCGCTGGGTGTGGACGCGGTCCTGGTGGGCGAAGCGCTGATGACCGCGAAGGACGTTGTGGCGAAAATGCGGGAGTTCATGCCCGAATGACCGCTTCGCGCACGCGCATCAAGCTCTGCGGCCTGCGCAGCGCCGAGCAGGCCGCCATCGCCGCCGACCTCGGCGTGGAGTTCGTGGGTCTGGTCTTTGCCGAGCGGAGCCGCCGCCGTGTGACGGTTGAACAGGCGCGGCGGCTGGTGGAAGGGCTGGGGCCGCAGGCCGGCACGCTGGAGCGGCTGCGGTGCGACGCCGTGCCGGCGGGCGGCTGGTTCCAGCGCTGCGCCGCCGCCTTCGATCTCGCCCTGGCCGAACGGCGACCGCTCGTCGTCGGCGTATTCGGCGACCAGCCGACCTCGTTAATCAATGCCGTGGCGGAGGCGGTGCCGCTCGACCTCGTGCAGCTTTCGGGCACCGGGACGTGGGAGCAGGCGTTGGAGATTCACCGGCCCGTGATCAAGGCACTGCACGTGCGCCCGGAAACGACGCCAGAAACCGCGATCGAGACGGCGGAAGTGGCGACGGCCGCCCTTTGCCTGCTGGACACCGCGGTGCCGGGCGAGATCGGCGGCACGGGCCAGCCGTTCGATTGGACGCTGGCCGCGCGCCTGGCGCCCAGGCTGCCGTTCCTGCTCGCCGGGGGCCTTGCGCCGGACAACGCCGGCCGGGCGGTGGCCTGCGTGCGGCCCTGGGGCGTTGACGTGAGCAGCGGCATCGAAACCGACGGCACCAAAGACCCGGCAAAGATGCGCGCCTTCGTCGCCGCCGTCCGCGCCGCCGACGCAGCCGGCGCTCAGACAAAGGATCGGTAGGGGCGGCCATAGCGAAGCGCAACCGTCGGAGACTTCCCATGCAACCGCCCGTCGCGCCCGCAGGCGCGAGCAGCGGCGCGCTGCCGAGCCTCAACGGCCTGTCCGGTAGGCCGGAATCGGTCAGCGAGGAGAGTACCCGTGACACAAGCAGCCAACGCCGCCAGGCCAGACGAACGCGGCCGCTTCGGCGGCTTCGGCGGCCGCTATGTGCCCGAAACGCTGATGTCTGCCGTCATCGAACTGGAGCGCGCCTACACCGAGTTCTCGCGGGACGAGACGTTCCGCCAGGAGCTGGCGCACCTGCTGCGCACGTACGTGGGCCGGCCCACGCCGCTCTACTTTGCCGAGTCGCTAACGCGGCGGCTCGGCGGCGCACGCATCTTTCTCAAGCGCGAAGACCTGGCGCACACCGGCGCGCACAAGATCAACAACGCCCTCGGTCAGGGGCTGCTGGCGAAACGCATGGGCAAGCGCCGTGTGATCGCGGAGACGGGCGCCGGCCAGCACGGCGTCGCCACGGCCACGGTCTGCGCCATGCTCGGCCTCGACTGCGTCGTCTACATGGGCGAGGAGGACATTCGCCGCCAGGCGCCGAACGTCGCCCGCATGAAGCTGCTGGGCGCCGAGGTGCGCTCGGTCACGACCGGCAGCCGCACGTTGAAAGACGCAATCAATGAGGCGATGCGCGACTGGGTGACGAACGTCGCCACCACCTACTACCTGCTCGGCACGGCCGCTGGCCCGCATCCCTATCCGGTGATGGTGCGCGATCTGCAGTCGGTGATCGGCCGCGAGGCGCGCGAGCAGATCCTGGCGGCCGAAGGGCGGCTGCCGGACTACGCCGTGGCCTGCGTCGGCGGCGGCAGCAACGCGATCGGCCTCTTTCATCCGTTCTACGAGGACCGCTCGGTGCGCTTCATCGGCGTGGAGGCGGCGGGCAGCGGCATCGAGACGGGCAAGCACGCGGCCACGCTCGTCGCCGGCCGGCCCGGCGTGCTGCACGGCGCCCGCTCCTATCTGCTGCAGGACGCGAACGGCCAGATCACCGAGACGCACAGCATCTCCGCCGGCCTCGACTACCCCGGCGTTGGCCCGGAGCACAGCTTTTACAAGGACACGGGCCGCGCCGAGTATGTCTCGATCACCGATGCCGAGGCGCTGGAGGGCTTTCAGTCGCTGTGCCGCGCAGAGGGCATCATCCCGGCGCTGGAGTCGTCGCACGCGCTGGCCTATGTGGCGAAGCTGGCGCCGACGCTGCCTCGGGAGCAGATCGTCCTCGTCAACCTCTCCGGCCGCGGTGACAAGGATATGGGCACCGTGGCCGGTGCGCTTGGTTTGGCGCTGTGAGGGCGAGCGTAGTGCAGGAGCCGCCGTTCCCGCCGGAGCCATTGCCGTCCCCCGGTGGTCTGCCGTTGCCGCCGTGGGGTTGGGTCGAGTGCGTGGCGGGCGTGGGCGTGGTGCTCGGCGGGCTGTTCCTCTCGATCATCGTGCTCAGCGTGATCCTCGGTGTGACCGACACAAAGACAGACTCAGTCAACGGGTTGTTGCTTGGGCTGATCCTGACGCTCGCGTTCGAAGGCATCCTCTTCGGCGTGGCGTTGGCGTTCAGCGCCGGGCGCTATCCGGGCGGGCTGCGGCTGCTCGGCTACTGCTGGCGCCCGCCGACGGAGTGGGTACGCTGGACGTTCTCGGCGTGGGGGCTGGCGTACGTGGCGCTTTTCGTCTACATCGCCGTCACGCAAGTCCCCGGTCTGCAAGAGTTCCAGCCGCAGTCCAACGTGCCGAGCGGCATCTTCGATCACGCCCTCACGATTCCGCTGGCAACCTTTCTGACCGTGATTGCGGCGCCGATCGTGGAGGAAACGTTCTTCCGCGGCTTCATCTTCAACGGACTGCGGGGCAGGCTCGGCTTCAGCGGCGCGGCGTCGCTCAGCGGGTTGCTGTTCGCGCTCGCCCACGCGCAGGGCACGCTGATCATTCCGTTCACCGTGATCGGCGTGATCCTTGCCTGGACCTACTACAAGGCCGGCACGCTCTGGGCCAACATCGGCGCCCACTGCTTGTTCAACCTGGTCAGCGTCGTGCTGGCGTTCGGGGGGAAGTGAAGCCGGCCCCTCACCCCCGTCCCCTCTCCCAATCCTGGGCGAGGGGCGATCGTGCGGAGCACGACTCGGACGGCGCCGGGTTAACCGCAAACTGGTGGGAACGCTTCGCGCTGGATCGTCTCCTTCTCCCAGGATTGGGAGAAGGAGATAAGAGAGGATGAGGGCCGACGGGCCGCACAGCCACGGAGGTATCGACTATGAGCCGCATCGCCGCGGCCTTCGAACGGATGCGGGCGGAGGGCCGCACCGGCCTCGTCGCCTTCATCACCGTCGGCTATCCGGACCTCGGCAGCACAGTGGCGTTGGTTGAGGCGCTGGCCGCGGGCGGCGCCGACGCGATCGAGCTTGGCGTTCCGTTCTCCGATCCGCTCGCCGACGGCGCCACAATTCAGCGCGCCGGCTGGCAGGCGCTGGAGCAAGGTGTCACGCCGTGGGCCTGCCTCGACGTGGCGCGGCGCCTGCGTGAACGCGGGCTCACGATTCCGCTGCTGCTGATGGGCTATTACAACCCCTGGCTCGCGGCGGGACTCGAAGCGTTCGCGCGGGCCGCCGCCGAAGCCGGCGTGGATGGGTTCATCGCCGTGGATCTGCCGCCGGAGGAGGCGGATGAGTTTCTGGCCGTCACGCGGCCGCTCGGCCTCGACCTGATCTTTCTCGTCGCGCCGACCAGCAGTTCGGAGCGTCTCACCGCCGTCGCAAGGGTGGCCAGCGGCTTCGTCTACTGCGTCAGCGTGGCCGGCACCACGGGCGCCCGCGGCGAGCTGCCGCCGGAGCTGCCGGCGTTCATCGCCCGCGTGCGCGAGCACACGAGTTTACCGCTTGCAGTGGGTTTTGGTGTCTCGCGGCCGGAACACGTTGCACAGATCGGTCAACTGTGCGAAGCTGCGGTCATTGGCAGCGCAATTATCGATCAGATCGATAACGCTGTCCCCCACGAGCGCGTGGCTAAGGTTCGGGAGTATGTGGAGGCTGTCACCGGTCGCAGGAGGAGCTGAGGTTCCGGCCGCGCAGAGCCAGGCGCCGCGTGCGCTCACGGGTTCTGCCGGCCGTACCTATGGCGTCGCCTCCGCGACCGGCGTCTTTGGGCCTGCCTGACGCACGGCGCACTCTGCACCGACGTTCTCACAGAGGCGGGTTCATGACGGTATGCCGCGGCATCAAAGGCGCCACCACGGTCGAACGCAACGCGCGCGACGAGGTCCTCGCCGCCACCACCGAACTGCTGCAGCTCATGATCGAGCGCAACGGTATCGATCCGGACGACGTGGCCAGCGCTCTGTTCACCACGACGACGGATCTCAACGCCGAGTTCCCGGCCGTGGCGGCGCGTCGCATGGGTTGGTCCGAAGTGCCGTTGGTCTGTGCGCACGAGCTGGACGTGCCCGGCAGCCTGGGCATGTGCCTGCGCATTCTGCTGCACGTCAACACGGAAAAGACGGCGCGGGAGATTTCGCACGTCTACATCCGCGGCGCCAGAGTGCTGCGGCCGGATCTGGTGGCCCGCTTGCAGTAGGCCGGCGTTCTGGCACGCTCATACAGATCGCGGCGTGCGTGCGCTGCATGGAATCAACAGTAATCAGGCTCGCGAAGCCCGTGCAGGTGCGCGGCGGCGGCCTGCACGGGGAAGGCGAGGAGGAACGGGATGATCGTCGTGATGAAACAGGAAGCGACCCGCGCGGACATCGACCACGTGGTCGCTCGCATCGAGGAACTTGGACTCGGCAGCCATCTGATCGAGGGCGCCGAGCGCACCGTGGTTGGCGTGGTGGGCAAGACCTACCCCGAACTGCGGCCGATGTTCGAGACGCTGAACAACGTCGACGAAGTCGTGCCGATCAGCAAGCCATACAAGCTGTCGTCGCGCGAGTTCAACCCGCCCGACACCGTGATCGACGTGAAGGGCGTACGTATCGGCGGCGGCGAGACGGTGGTCTTCGCCGGACCCTGCTCCGTGGAGAGCGAAGAGCAGTTGATGTCCACGGCCCGCGCGGTGAAAGCCGCGGGCGCGCACGTGCTGCGCGGCGGCGCCTTCAAGCCGCGCAGCTCGCCCTACCAGTTCCGCGGGCTGGGCGAAGAGGGGCTGAAACTGCTCAAGGCCGCCTCGCAGGAGACAGGCATGCCGGTGATCACCGAGGTGATGACGCCGGAAGACGTCGATCTCGTGGCGCAGTACGCCGACATTTTGCAGATCGGCGCCCGCAACATGCAGAACTTCCACCTGCTCGAAGAGTGCGGCCGTTCGAGCAAGCCGGTGATGCTGAAGCGCGGCCTCGCCGGCGAGATTCAGGAGTGGCTGCTCTGCGCCGAGTACATCATCGCGCAGGGCAACAAGCAGGTGATGCTCTGCGAGCGCGGCATCCGCACCTTCGAGACGGCCACGCGCAACACGATGGACATCAGCGCGATTCCGCTGATCAAGCGACTCTCGCACCTGCCGATTATCGGCGACCCCAGCCACGGCACGGGCAAGTGGTATCTGGTCGAGCCGATGGCGAAGGCTTCGGTCGCGGCCGGCGCCGACGGCGTGATCATCGAGGTGCACCCAAACCCGGACCACGCGCTCAGCGACGGCGCCCAGTCGCTGACCTTCGAGAGCTTCGCAAAGACGATGGCCAGCTTGGAGCGCATCGGCACCGCCCTCGGCCGCCCATTGGCCGGGGTGGCCGCAGGGGCGTGAGGGAACCGACCGACCCGGACACCCGATCCGCCCACGATGGGCGGATCGGGTGTCCGGGCGCTTGCTGTCCTCAGATCGCATCGATCTGGCTCGCTGGGTACGAGGCACCGCAGCAGTCTGCTTCAGGACATCAGAACAGGCCGTTCGCAATGCGCTGCAGCTCATCGAGGGTCAGGTTGTCCGCTTGAATCGTGGTGACCACACCATTGTCCGAGACGACGATCGCCGTCTGACCCAGACCATTGGCCAAGATAGGACGCGCGATGGCGGCTGGATGCCCGGCGATGGTTCCTGCTGACCACCGTTCGGCGGGAATAGCGATCCGCACTGACGGCTCTACGAGGCCACGGGAGATCATGAAGCCGCCGCCGCGCTGGCCCTGCGCGAGGTTAGCCGGGATTGAGTAAGTGGCATCGACGCCGATAACAACACTCTGCCCATTCGCATTCTTGCAGACCGTAGCGGTCCCACCCCAACCGCGCCGTCTGGCAAGTACTTGGGATGGACAATCACGGGAGCGGCCGCGGCGGGGTCGACCTGGTCCAACGCACGTTCCTGAGCGCTGCCCGGCTGGCAAGCGACGTCGGGTATTGTGAGAGCTGTCGGCCCAACCGTAATGCCGTTAATGGTCTGATCGTATACCGGCTTAAGCCGGTCGGCCTCAAGATAAGGCAAGGCCCACCCGCCTTTGGTCGTGTCTGGATTTGGGGGCAGCGGGGTCGGTCCCAGCACTGGTGTCGCCTGGCCTAGCCGTGCCGTACCCGATGGCGCCGCAAGCGCAGCCGTGCTCTGCGTGCCCTCAGGACTGTGCAAAGCCCGAGTGGCGCTGAAGCTGCCAACGGCAGTAGCTATTACAAGAACCACGGGAATGATGGGACGCCGCAGGCTCGGCATATGCATGTTCCGGCCTCCATACGACCGAGACGACCGAGCGGAATACAACCTCGCCGCCACTCTGCACAGCTCAGTGTAGCGGCTGCGCCGCGGCGACGGCTGCGCGCCCGGTGGCGCTATACTGCGCGCAACGCACGGTGAGGCGCGGAGGCGGTGATGACGGCTGTGAGCTTTGGCATTTTCGATCACCTCGACCGGCGCGAGGCGCCGCTGGCACAGACGTTTGAGGAGCGGCTGCAACTGCTCGACGCGGCCGACGCGGTCGGCTTCCGCACCTATCACCTGGCCGAGCACCACCAGACGCCGCTCTCGATCGCGCCGTCGCCGGCGGTGTTTCTCGCCGCCGCGAGTCAGCGCACGCGGCGGCTGCGCCTCGGCCCGCTCGTCTACCTGCTGCCCATGTATGACCCCTTACGCCTGATCGAAGAGATCTGCATGCTCGACCAGCTCTCGGGCGGCCGCTTCGAGCTGGGCGTCGGCCGTGGCATCTCACCGTTCGAGCTGGCCTATCACGGCGTCGACCCGGAACGCTCGCGCGATCAGTTCCACGAAGCGCTGGACGTGATCACCACCGGCATGTCCACCGACCGCCTCAGCTTCAAGGGCCGCTTCTACCGCTACGACCGCGTGCCGATGGAGGTCTGGCCCGTGCAGCGGCCCTACCCGCCGCTCTGGTATCCCACCACATCCGAGGATGGACTGCGCTTCGCCGGCCGGCACAGCATGAACGTGGTGCTGGCGGGCCGGGCCGACGGCGTGGCCGCGCAGGCCGCGATCTATCGGGAAGCGTGGCAGGCGCATCAGGGCGAACCGGGCCGGCTGAACGGCCACGTTGCTGAGCCGCTGCTGGGTGCGAACTACAAGCTGTACGTGGCCGAGACAGACGACGCTGCGCTGGAAGTTGCACGGCCGGCGCAACGCGCGCACCACAACGCCCTGGCGAAGCTCTGGCACGACTTCGGCACGGAGCCGACGGGGCGCGGCTTCACCGACGACATCGACCTGATGATCAGCCGCGGCACGGCGCTGGTCGGCTCGCCGGCGCGTGTGCGCGAGCAGGTGGCCGAGTATTTCGATCGGTCGAACTGCAACTACCTGGTCGTACAGGTGCATTTCGGCGGTATGACGCACGAGCAAGCACTGCACTCGCTGCGACTGTTCGCCGCGGAGGTGATGCCCGCCTTTGCCGGCAGCACGGAGCCTGCAACGGCGGCGTCCTGACCCACGACTGACGCGGGCTGTTATGTCATAATTCCGCTATGAAGGCGATTGCCACCGGTGGACAAGCTGCATGACGGGTCTGCTCGCGCTGCAGCATCATCCGTTTTCCGTCACGCTCGACGTTTTTGAGGGGCCGCTCGACCTGCTGCTGTCGCTTGTCCTCGCGGCAACGCTGGAGATCACCGAGATTTCACTGGTGCAGGTTACAGGCCAGTATCTGGCGCATGTGCGCCAGACCGAGGCGATTGACCATCGTGACCTGGCCGAGTTCGTCGCCATCGGCGCCCGGCTGATCGAGCTGAAGTCGCGGGCGCTGCTGCCTTCACCACCGCCGCCCGAGACACAGGAGGAAGACGAACCCGACCCGGAAAGCCTGGTCGAACTGCTGCGGCGCTATCAACAGTTCAAGCAGGCCGCGGCGCTGCTGCGCGAACGCGAGGAGGAGACGCTGCGCGCCTTTCCCCGTTTGGCGCCGCCGCCCGACGTGCCGTCGCTGCCGGGGCTCAGTCACACGACACTCGAGCGGCTGGCAGCGATCGTCGGCAACGCGCTTGCCCGCGCCGAGCCGCCACCCGAGCCAGAGCGCTATCCGCTCCCACGCTTCACCGTGCGCCAGAAAATGGAGGAGATCGCGCTGCTCTTGCGGCTCGGCGGCCGGCTAAGCGTCGAGCGCGTCGTGGGCGCCTGTCGCTCACGGGATGAGGTCATCGTCGTCTTTTTCGCCGTATTGGAAATGGCGAAGTCGGGGCTGCTGGCGCCGGTCCAGCCTGAGCCGTTCGGCGACATTCTGCTGCTGCCCTGCCTGCCCGCCGACGACGGCGCGGGGCGAGACGGCGGGCGCGCGGGCGGACAAGCCGATGGCGAGATCACCAGTCCGCGCGCGGCAGCCAGGAATGGCCGCTCAGAGCCCAAGCTTGCCGGGGTTGAGGACAGCGAAGGGATCGGCCGCGCGCTTGATCTGGCGCAGGAGGTCCATGCCTGAGCCGAGCTCGCGCGGCATGAGTGCGGCCAGCCGCAGCCCCGTCCCGTGGCAGTACTCCATCGAGCCGTCGCAGTCCTGCGCCAGCCGCAGGGCCGCGTCGATCGCGGCGGCGAAGGCCTCGCGGTCTTCCGGCGAGCGGCTGCGGCGAAACAGCGTGGCGCTGAA
Source organism: uncultured Chloroflexota bacterium (assembly GCA_937879875.1). Classification (GTDB taxonomy): domain Bacteria; phylum Chloroflexota; class Dehalococcoidia; order CAUJGQ01; family CAUJGQ01; genus CALFMN01. Next base: position 16,036 of record CALFMN010000161.1, read on the forward strand.
CAGCTCGGGACCGTTCCACAACCCCCATTCGCCGATGGACACGCCGCGCTCCAAAAACAGCCGCTCGGCCTGGGCCTTGAACGCCAGCACGCGCGACGGCGGCAAGCTGACGTGGATGAAGTCGAACAGCATGTCCTGCGGCAGCCAATCGGACTGCTCGGCGGCCGTCTGCTGGCGTCGGCGGATCTGCTCTGCGATCACGTGCCGGTCGCGCCAGAACCGCCGCGCCCGTGCGGCGGGCAGCCGCACCGCGCCGTGCGTTTCAAGCAAGGCGCGCGCGCGTCGCACCACGGACCGAACCTCCTCCTTCAGGCCGTGGAAGCCGGCGAAGAGGATGCCCGGCTCGTCGGCGGGCGTGGTGAGCGCGTCGATGGCGCGGTCGCCGGCGTACGTCTGGCCGAAGTCGATCACGGCCGGACTGAAACCGGCGGCGAACAGCGCCTCGATCGCGCGATAGCCTTCGTCGAAGCCGGCGAAGCGGTATCCCAGCAGCGCCTCCGCCTCCGGTGTCGGGAACACGCGCAGCACAACCTCGGTGATCACGCCGAGTGTTCCCTCGGCGCCGGCAAACAGCGCCCGCAGCCGCGGCCCGGTGGAGGAGCGCAGCGCCGGCCGCGCGCGTACGATCGTGCCGTCGCCCAGCACGACGGTGAGGCCGAGCGCCTGATCGCCCATCGAGCCGTAGCGGCCGCCCATGTACCCCAGCCCGTTGGTCGAGAGCGTGCCGCCGACCGTGGCGATCGGGAACGTCCACGGGTCGTGCCCGACGATCAGGCGGTGCGGTTCCAGCGCCGCTGCAAGGTCGGCGAGCACCACGCCGGCCTGCACGTGCGCGGTGCGGTCTTCGGCTGAGACGGCGATGATGCGGTTCAGCGAGCGCGTGTCCAGTACCACGCCCGGCTGTACGACGCGCACGCCGCCCATCAGCCCGGTGCCGCCGCCATACTCGATCAGCGGTATGCGCTCCCGGCCCAGCACACGCACAATCGCCGCCACTTGCTCGGTGCTTTCCGGCCGCACCACGGCCAGCGGCGGCTCACCCGGCGGTACGCTGGCCGGCACGCCGCGCGAGCGCTGCAGGAAGTCGCGCTGAAAGCGGGCCAGCTCGTCCGGCCCGGTGAGCACGCGACCGTCGCCGGCCGCCCCGCGCAGCGCTGCGCGGAGCCGTTCGCGAGATTCAGCCTCGTTCGGGCCGGCGAGCTGCCGTGTTGCAGGGCGAACAGCGCCTGGCGGTTCGGGTGGAAGGATCGGATCGCGGCCGTCGCGCAGTGGCATGCGCTCAGTATATCGAGCCGGGCGTCGGGCGCGTGTCATCACCGCGGTCGTGCCGGCGTTCCGCGGTCGCTGGCAACGCCGTGTTGCCGTCGCCGCTGCCGCCGCGCATGCCGCGGAGCAACCACACGACCGTAACGAGCCAAACCGGCAGAAAGGCCAGCGCGTAGCCGATCTGATTGCCGAAGGGCTGCGGGCCACGGCCACCGGGCGGCGCGAGCAGCGCGTAGCTCAGCAGCTCGTAGATGCCGGCAGCCGCCGCGGTCAGCCCGCCGACGGCGGTAATCAGCGCGAGGATCAGCGGCGTGCCCCGCACGATCCAGCCCGGCGAGCCGGCGCGTCGCCGGCGCACGGCCCGCGCGATCGCCGTGTGGCCGGCCACCACGCCGGCGCCGACGATCAGCAGCGTCAGCCCCTGCACCAGGTCGTCCGCTCGGTCGTGCTGCCGATCGGCAATGGTCGGCCCGTACGGCCGGCCCGTCTCGTATGAGAAGCTCAGGTTCGCATAGCCGAGCCCGGCCTTGATCGCCGTCGCGGCGCCCGTCATCGCCATCAGCGCCCCGACGACGATGAAGAGATGGGCGTAGGCGGAAATCGCCGTAATCACGGAAAACGGTTCGCCGGCGGGCCGGCGAACCGCGGCCACGATCCCCCAAACCAGGCCGCCGAAAATGAGCAGGGGAAGCAGGAAAAAGAGCGCAGTCATCGCGGACTCCCTTCGTCATTACGCTGTACGCTCAGCCTCGGCCCTGGGCGGCGGTCACGGTGAGGTGCGAATGTCCCATTCGGCGCGGGAGTGATGTCCCATCTGGGCTGACCGCCGCGCGGCGTGTGGCGTTGCGGCCATGCGGCGTACAATCGCGCTGAACTCCTGTCCGCGCATGAGCCAGTGATGACGGTTTCGAAAGAGCTACGCCCGGTGGAGACCGACGGCGGCGCCGAACGCCCCGCCGGCGCCCGGCGGCTGGCAACCGCGATCGCGGCCGGCGTCTCGATGGCGCGGCGGCTCAGTGCAGCCATGCGCGCGGCCGGCGCAACGCCAAGGCACGTGCGCGCCCTGGCCGCGCACGGGGTTCGCCTGCTCCAGCGGCAGGCGCCGATCGTGCGCCGTCTCCCGCCGGCCGTCAGCATCGGGACAACGCCGGCGCCGCGCGGCGCCGAGACTGAGCCTGCTCCCGCCGATCCTCACGCCTTCGAGGCGGACGAAATCGCGCGAAGCGGCTTGTTCGAACCGGCCTTCTACTGCAAGCAACTGCTGCGTCGCGGTCTCCTGGTCGACAGTCCTTCAACAGCGTCCAGCGATGGACTGCTTCGTCACTTCCTTGAGCGTGGAGGCGCCGCCGGCATCGCGCCGCATCCGCTGTTCGACGCGGCTGAGTATTTGCGCGCGAACCCCGATGTCGCGGCCGCGGGCATGAACCCACTCACGCACTATCTGCGCCACGGCTTCCGCGAAGGCCGCCGGCCCGGCCGCCTCTTCAATCCGGCCTTCTACCTCGACGCCAATCCCGATCTGCCGCGCGGCCTGAATCCGCTCCAGCACTTCGTGGAGCACGGCATTGCCGAGCAACGCCGGGCATGGACGAGCGCAGACGCAGACACTTTGCTGATCTCCCCGCGCGCTGATGCCGGCCTCGGCGGCTGCCTCGACAGCCCGCAGAGGCCGTCCGGCGATGCGAACGCCTCGTGGGAAGGGCTGACGTTCGGGCTCTACGCGCACAGCGAAGGCAGCTACCGCTTTCACGAGCTGCGGGACCTGCTTGCGCACGGTCTACGCCAGTGCGGCATCACCCCGGTGCTCCTGGACGAGCGTTCAGAGCCGCTCCCCAACCTCGCCGCCCACCTGGTCATCGCACCCACGAGTTCTTCTTCCTCGGCCACGGCCAGGAGCTGCGCGATACCTTTCCGTTTGGAGACGCGCTGCTGCTGAACACCGCGCAGCTGGCGTCAACCGAGCTCGTGCGTTGTCTACCCCTGTTCTGGCGCGCGGCCGCGGTTCTCGATCTCCATCTGCAAACCGCTGCCGCCCCGGGCGAGCTGGGCATCGATGCCTGCTTCCTGCCGCTCGGCTTCGCGTCCGACTTTCAGCCATACGCCCGCGTTGAGGAGCTGCCGGACATTCTTGCCGTTCGCGGGCTGCCGGCGAGCACACGCCAATTTGCGCCGGCCGGGCGCGACGAGTTCCGCGAGCGCCCGATCGATTTGCTCTTCATCGGCGCGCCGAGCGAGCGCCGGCGCCGCTTCTTCGCCCAATCGGCGGCGGCCTTCAGCCGCTTTACCTGCTATCTCCACCTGCCGGAAACCGGCACGCAGCGCGTCTCCGATCCGACGGCGCTGAACACGTCTGCCGCTGTCGGCCTCGCTCAGCGGGCCAGGATCGTGCTCAACCTGCACGATTCGGAGGCGCGGTACTTCGAGTGGCAGCGCATCGTCCACCACGGCATCTGGCAGCGGGCGCTGGTGGTGACCGAGCCCTGTACTCCGGTCGCGGGCCTGCGCGCCGGAGAGCACTATCTGGAGTGCCCGCGGTCCGAGCTGCCCGATCTTGTCACGTGGCTGCTGCGGACGACGTCCGGCGCCGCACGGGCTGAGACGGTCCGCCGCCAGGCCTACGCTGCGCTGATCAACGACTTCGATCTGCGCAACTGCCTGCGATCGGTGCTGCCCCGGCTCGTGGCGGCGGTAGAGCGATGAACGGCGGTGCTGGAGCCCAGCCGCCGTCCGACGCGGCTTCGGTCACGACCCTTTTCGCTCACGGCGATCCCGGCAACGGTGAGATCACGGTCGCCGTGCCGCTGTACGACCACGAACGCTTCATCATCCCGACCCTCGATTCCGTTCTCGCCCAGAGCCTCGCGGGAATCGAGCTGACAATCGTAGACGACGCCGGACCCGGCGCCGCCTGCGCTACCGCGTTTGAGTGGCTGGAGCAGCACGGCAACGCGTTCAGCAGCGCTCGCCTGCTCAGGCATGACCGTAACCGCGGCAGCGCGGCGGCTCGCAACACGGCGGTCAACCGGGCCCAGACCGAGTTTGTGTTCATGCTGGACTCGGACAACATCCTCTTTCCCACGTGCCTCTCGCGCTGCCTCGAGGCGCTCCGCTCATCGGGAGCGGCCTTCGCCTACCCGATGCTGGAGGTGTTCGGCGAGGAACAGAACGTCATGGGGCTCGGGCTGTGGGATCCGCACCGCCTGGCGTACGGCAACTACATCGACACGCTGGCGTTGGTCCGGCGGGAAGCGTGGCTGGCCGTCGGCGGCGCGACCCTCATGGCCGTTTCGGGCTGGAACGACTACGAACTGTGGTGCAAGTTCGCGGAACACGGCTACTGGGGTGTGCAGGTGCCGCAGATCCTGGCCCGCTACCGCGTACACCGGGGTTCACACCTGCGCACGATCACGAACCATCCCGCTAACATCGGCCCCCTGATCGCGGAGATGCAGTGGCTGCACCCCTGGCTCAGGTTGCCCACGCCGCCGGCCGCGGATGACGCCGAAAGCGCCGTCGCGCCCGGCCCGTGAAGACGGCACGGGATCCGGACGGCCGATGCCGCCGCCGGTTCCGGCCGCGGGCCGCGGCCTGTGCCGGCCCGGCCCGACGGCGTACAATCAGCACTGTTGCTGACCCTGCGCGAGCGTCGAATGTCGCCTTCCCGTTCTCCCAGCACGCAGCCGGAAGCGGCCGTCAGGGGCCGTGCGAAGCCGGGTGGCGCGCCGCTGCCCCTGCTCGACCCTGCCTCGGCGGCACTGCTGCACGGCCAGTACGACAACATGCTGAGCTGCATCCGCTGCGGTCTCTGTTTGAGCGTATGCCCGACGTACCAGATCAGCTTCGCGGAAGAGGAAGGTCCGCGCGGCCGCATCGCCATGGCCCGAGCCGTGGCGGAGGGCCATCTGCCGCTGACGCCCGACATGGTGGAGCACTCGCAGACCTGCCTGCTCTGCGACGCCTGCACCGCCATCTGTCCCGCCGGCGTACACATGGAGCCGCTCGGCACGATGATGCGCGAGCTGTTCCTGCGCGATCGCCCGCACGGCCGGCGCGAGCGGCTGCTGCGCTGGTTCGTCTTCCGGAAGCTCTTCGCCGATATGGGGCGCTTCCGCCGCGTCTGCGGACTGGGCCGCTTCTATCAGCGCGGCGGCGCGCGCTGGCTGCTGCGCAGGCTGGGCGTGTTCCGGCTGTTTGGCCTGACGACGCTGGAGCAGCTCGTGCCGGCCATGCCGCACCGCTTTTTGGTGCCGCGTGGCCAGCGCTGGCAAGCGGCCGGCGGCACGCCAAACCGGCAGATCGGGCTCTTCGCCGGCTGCATCATGAGCACGGCATATGCGGAGACCGACCGCGCCACGGCCCGCATGCTCGCGCGCTCCGGCGCCGAGGTCGTGGCCGTTGCCGATCAGGGCTGCTGCGGCGCGCTGCACGTCCATAACGGCGAAGCGGAAGGCGCGCGGATACTGGCGCGGCGCAACATTGACGCCTTTGCGCGGCTGCCCGACGCCGCCGTGGTGGTGAATGCGGCGGGCTGCGGCTCGACACTGAAGGGCTACGGCCACCTCCTGCGCGACGATCCGGCCTACGCCGAGCGGGCCGTCGCCTTTGCCGCGCGCGTGCGCGACGTGAATGAGGAGCTGGCTGGCGCGGCGCTGCCGGAAGCAACGACACGGCTCGACATAACGGTCACGCTGCAGGAACCCTGCCATCTGGCGCACGCGCAGCGCATCCGCGAGGCGCCGCGCGCGCTGCTGAAGGCGGTGCCCGGCCTCTCGCTCGTCGAGATGGACGAGCCGGCGCTCTGCTGCGGCAGTGCCGGCATCTACAACGTGCTGCATCGCGATCGCGCCGACACGCTGCAGGCGCGCAAGATCGAGAATGTGCGCACGAGCGGCGCGCCGGTCGTGGTCACGTCGAATCCGGGCTGCCAGCTGCAGCTCGAAGCCGGGCTGGCGCAGGCCGGGCTCGGCGGGCGCGTGCGCGTACGTCATATCGTGGACGTGTTGGACGAGGCGTACGGCGGAGCTTCGGCCGGAGACGTGATCGAGGAGCCGGCGCGATGACGCGGATCAGCGGAGCCCGGCCGTGCTGAGCGAGGCGCTGCGCGCGGAGCTGCGTCGGATCGTCGGTTCAGCGCAGGTACACGACCAGCCCGGTCAACTGGTGGCGTACTCGCTCGACGGCACCTTCGCGCAGGATCCGCCCGATGTGGCCGTAACGCCGGCCACCACCGACGAAGTCGCGCAGATCGTGCGCCTCGCCGCGCGCGAGAAGCTTTCAGTGCTGCCGCGCGGCGCCGGTACCAGCCTGGCCGGCGGGGCCATCCCCATCGGCGGCGGTATTCTGCTGTCGCTGGCGCGGATGAACCGCATCATCGAGATCGATACCGCCAATGCCGTCGCGATCGTGCAGCCGGGCGTGGTTACAGCCGACCTGCAGGCCGCGGTTGAAAAGCTGGGCCTGTTTTATCCGCCCGACCCCGCGAGCCTCAATCAGTCCACGCTCGGCGGCAACGTCGCCTGCAATGCCGGCGGACCGCGCTGCCTGAAGTATGGCGTGACCAAAGACTACGTCCTCGGCCTCACGGTCGTATTGGCGGACGGCAGCGTGCTCAAGCTCGGCGGCAAGCTCGTCAAGAACGTGACCGGCTACCAGCTCGTGCAGCTCTTCGTCGGCTCCGAAGGCACGCTTGGGGCGATCACGGAGATCGTCCTGCGCCTGCGACCGCTGCCGCGCCAGCGCAGTACCGCCGCGGCCTACTTTGACACGCTCGAACATGCCTCTGAGGCCGTCGCCGCGATCATCGCCGCCGGCATTCTGCCCGTGACATTGGAGATGATGGATAACACGACGATCAACGTCGTGGAAGACTATCTGCAAATGGGCCTGCCGCGCGACGCCGAGGCGATGTTGCTGCTCGAACAGGACGGCGGCGACGAGGCCGCGGCGCGGGCCGACGTGGAGCGCATGGCCGAGGTCTGCCGCTGCCATGATGCCGTCTCAGTCGAGGTTGCGGCCGGACCGGCGCAGCGCGACGCCCTGTGGAAAGCGCGGCGGGCCGTCTCCGGTGCGCTGGGGCGGGTGCGGCCGAACAAGCTGGGCGAGGACATCGCCGTGCCGCGCAGCGAGGTGCCGGAGATGGTGCGGCGCGTGCGCCAGATCGCCCGTGACACAGAGCTGCCGATCGCCGTCTTCGGTCATGCCGGCGACGGCAACCTGCATCCCAACATCCTCTTCGACCGCCGTATCGAGGGCGAGATGCAACGGGTGGAGCTGGCCGCCGCGGCCATCTTCCGCGCGGCGCTGGCGCTGGGTGGCACGCTCTCCGGCGAGCACGGCATCGGCTCGCTGAAGAAGGAGTTCCTCGAAGAGGATTTGGGGCCGGTGGCCGTGGGTCTGATGCGCGGCATCAAGCAGGTCTTCGACCCGCAGGGCATCTTCAGTCCGCACAAGGTTTTCCCCGAACGCGGCGGCTCGGCCCGCGCGGACTTCCTCCGCGCCCTGCCCTCGCTCGATGGCTGGACGCCGGGATAGCGTCTCGCCGCGCCAGTCCCGGCCGGCGCGGTGTGTGAATTGCCCGGCCGGTGACGTAACGCGGCCGTCGCTTCGGCATACCATGTCAGCGGAGCATGAAAACGCACTCAGGGAGGGCTGGCATGCGGCTCGAAGGCAAGGTGGCGCTGGTCACGGGCGGGGCCACGGGCATCGGCAGGGGCATCTGTGAACGTTTCGCCAAAGAGGGCGCCGATGTCGTCGTCGATTACGTCGGCAGCAGCGATCAGGCCGATTCGCTGGTGCAGGATGTGAAGCAGGCCGGCCGCCGTGCCCTCGCGGTCGAAGCGGATATCGCCAGGGCCGAGGATGTGGCGAAACTGTTCGAGCAGGCGATCGCGCAGATGGGCCGCATCGACGTGCTCGTGAACAACGCCGGTATCGAGAAGCGCATGCCGTTTCTGGAAACGCCGATCGAAGAGTACGACAGGATCATGGCGGTGAACCTGCGCGGCGCCTTTCTCTGCGCACAGGCGGCCGCGCGCGACATGGTGCAACGCAAGCAGGGCCGCATCATCAACATCTCCTCGATTCACGAGGATCTGCCGTTCCCCGGCTTCACGCCCTACTGCGCCTCGAAGGGCGGCATGCGCATGTTCATGCGCAACATCGCCGTGGAGCTTGCGCCGCAGGGCATCACGGTGAACAACATCGCGCCGGGCGCCATCGCCACGCCGATCAACACCGCGACCTTGCAAGACCCGGAGCTGATCCGCGAGCTGAACGCGATCATCCCTGCCGGTCATCTGGGTACGCCGGAGGACGTGGCCGCCGTCGCCGTCTTCCTCGCCTCGAATGAGGCCGCCTACGTCACCGGCAGCACCTACGTTGTGGACGGCGGCATGATTCGCTTCGCGAAGCCGCTGTAGGCAGGCCGTGAGCGGCACCACAATCCCCATCCCTTTCGCCCTCATCCAACCGGGTTCAGCGGATCTGCCGAGCTGCGAAGGCGTATGGGAGAGCACACGTCCCTGCGGAGCTTGGCGCCGGCCAATGCGAGCTGCGGCCCCGGTCGCCGGTTCGGCCGACGGCGCCGCGGACCGTGCTCAATCCGCCGCCCCTGCCGGCGAAGAGTCGACCGACGGCCGGTTGTCCAAACTCTGCCAGAGCAGCAGCAGCGCAGCGCTGCGGTATGGGCGCCAGGGTTCCGCGATCGCCTCCATCGCGGCGGGCGCAGGCAGCGCCGCCAGGCCGTAGTGACGCATCACCGCGCTGCGGATGCCGAGATCGCCGGTGGAGAGCACGTCGGGCCGGGCAAGGGAGAAGAGCAGGATCATCTCCGCGGTCCAGCGGCCGACGCCCTTCACCTGCGTGAGCTGAACGACAATTTCGTCGTCGCCGAGGGCAGGGAGCGCCGCGAGATCGAGCGTTCCATCCGCAACGGCCTCGGCCAGGCCGTGCACATAGCGCGCCTTGGCGTTGGACAGACCGGCGGCGCGCAGCGCCTCGTGGTCGGTCCGCAAGATGGCTTCGGGCGTGATCTCGGCGCCCGGCGCGACCGTGTCGTGCAGCCGGCGCATGATCGTGTCGGCAGCCTTGCTGGAGAGCTGCTGGCTGACGATCGCGCTGACCAAATCGTGGAACAGGCCGTGCTCCGGTCGCGGGGGGCGCGGCTGGAACTGATCCAGCAGCGCGGCAAGCACCGGATCTGCCGTGGCAAGATGGCTGAACGCGGCGTCGAGATCGAGCTGGTCGGATCGGCCCATCGGCGGTGCTCCAGGCGAGAATGCACCGCGGTTTCGCGGCACGCGTCCCGAGTCTAGCACGCCTGTTCGCTTCCGCGCGCGTTGACAGGCCGCCCGCGCGGCGCTATTGTCCCGTGTACCCCACGTCCCGTCGGCCCCGCGGCGGTCCGGAGTGTAACGCCATGGTGACGGTCGATCCGCGCATCAATTTTGCACCCGCGACGTTTGAGCAAGCGGCGCTTCCGCCCGGCTTCATGGACTTCCTGAGACCGCTGCACCGCGAGTTGACGCCGCGCCAGCAGGCGCTGGTGCGAACGCGCGCCGCGGTGCTGGCCGAGGCGCACCGTGGCCGCCTGCCGGTGTATCTGCCGCCGTCCGAGGCGACGCGCGGCGACTGGCGCATCGAGCTGCCGGACTGGAGCCTGGATCAGCGCAACCAGATGACCGGCCCGGCCGACGACGCCGAGTTGGTCGTGAAGATGCTCAACTCCGGCGCGCCCGCGGTAATGCTGGATCTGGAAGACTCGATGGCCAACACCTGGCCGCACCTGATGACCGGCATCGAGAACATCCGCCAGGCGCTGCGCGGCGAGCTGGCCTACGAAGACCAGAGGCGTGGGCGTACGGTCGGTATCGAGCCGGGCAGCACCGTGATCTTCACCCGCGCCCGTGGTCTGCACTTGAGCCAGGGCGGCGTTTTCAGAGACGAGTTGATGGCGGCGGCGCTGTTCGACGTGGCGCTGGTTTGCTTTCAGGCCGAGCCGGAGCGGCTGCGGCACCCGCTCTGCTTCTACATTCCCAAGTCGGAGTCGGCCGAAGAGGCGCTGTGGTGGCGCGATCTTTTCGACGCGACCGAGGACGCGCGCGGCTGGCCGCGCGGCTGGATTCGCTGCATGGCGCTGGTGGAGGCGCACCCGCTCGCCTTCCAGATGGAAGAGTTCATCTACAACCTGCGCGAGCACATCATCGGCTTGAATCTGGGCCGCTGGGACTACATGGCCAGCCTGATCCACTTCAACCTGAACGATCCGGCCTGGGTGCTGCCCGACAGGAACACGATTCCGCACGACGTGCCCTTCTTCCAGAACCTGCGCACGCTGATGCCCGAGATCTGCCATAAGCGCGGCGTCTTCGCGATCGGCGGCATGACCGCGCTCTACCCCAGCCGCACGGACGCGGACCTGAACGCCCGCGCCCTGCGTGTGCTGGCCGAGGACAAGCACAACGAAGCCGCCTGCCTGATGGACGGCGCCTGGACCGGCCACCCCGACCAGAACGAGATCGCAGTCAAGCAGTTCCCGGCGCCGAACCAGCTCGCAGCGCGCCGGCCAAACGCCGATCCGCACCCCGATCTGCGTCCGCTGCCGGCCGGCGTGGGGCGGCACTCGCTGCAGGGCACGCGCGCCGCCGTGCGCACGGTAATTCGCTATCGCCACGGCGTGCTGAGCGGGCGCGGCGCCAGCCTGCTCGACGGCTACATGGAGGACCTGGCGACCGACCGCATCTACCGGCTGATGATCGCCCAGCGCACGCAGCACCACGAGGCGGTGACGATCATGGACGACGCGGAGTTGCCGCTCGTGCATACGCCAGCGCTGATCACGCGGCTGTTCGACGAGGAGCTGACGAAGATCCTCGCGGAGCTGCCCGCGGGCGCGACGGAAGCAGAGCGAGCGCGCTACCGCGAGGCGCGGCGGCAGAGCGAGGAGATGATCGCGAGCGGGCGGCACGACCCGGTCTGACGGCGGAGGGGGTGGGATTCGAACCCACGGCGGCGCGAAACCGCGACGGTTTTCAAGACCGTTGCCTTCAACCACTCGGCCACCCCTCCGGAGGTGCGCGGCACTTATGGTAGCAGGCCGCCGAAGCTGCCGAAAACCTGCGTGCGCCGCTTGCCAGATGCGTTGTTACGGGATTACACTCATCGCAAGAGAAACGTTGCGATGTGGTGAATTGACGCTTCGTTATGACGCGCAGGGGCAGCGCTTCGTCGGCGAGCGCATCTCGGTGCCGGCCGATGTTTTCGCGACGGTGCAGCAGGAGCTGGTGCGCAGCGGCGGCGTCCCGGCCGACCGTGCCTTCGCCCTGTTGCTCAACGAGCTGGTCTGGAAGTACGACCGCCGCGCCATCGCGGTGTAAGAGGGGCCGCCCGGCGAACTTGCGACCGCCGCGCACGGTGCCTCCGGGCGGTCTCGGACCAGCGATACACGGTTAGCGAAATCCTGACTGAGGCCGTTCCCCGGTCCCGCGCCGCGGGAGGCCGGCGATGCCCGTGTGAGCCGTCAAATCTGCTTTGCCAGTCCTGTTGATCGTTCTTGATGCCAGCGCTCGATCTCCTGCCGGTAAACGCGGCGCGTGCGCCGGCCGCGCGGCGCCGCGTTTTGCGGGCACTTTCGTGGCGTGCGGCCACGAGGCGGGCGTGGTACGCTCGGCGGCATAACGCAGCCCATCGGCGCGGCGGAGGTGCGTCTTGGCCGTGTATGTGAAGGTATATAAGCTCAACGGGGAACCACTTGCCGACATCGAGGCCGCTTCCGCCGGCATCGAGCGGCGGCAAATTCAGTGTTGGGATCTTCCCGGTCCGGCGACTGGCGAGATCTGGACGCTGCTCGTGCTGAAGGATCCGAACGAGAGGGACGTGGCGGTTTTTCGCATGGACCAGATCTGCGGCTACCGGTTGGAACAGCGATACACACCGGCGACATAGCGTGGCCGCGCCCTCGGCTCAACGAGATATGCGCCCGGAGCCACGGCCAGACCAACCCACTGCATGGAGCTGATGATCCGGCTAAGAAGGCGGCCGCCGCGGTCCAGTTTGGCCTGCTTTCCGGTACCCCCGGGCGGACTCGAACCACCGACACGTGGTTTAGGAAACCACTGCTCTATCCACTGAGCTACGGGGGCAGGGCGGCGCGCCGCCCGTTCAGTATAGCGGACGGCGTTCGCTCAGCCCGTTGGCGCGGGCTGCGCGGCAGGCAGCGGCTTGAGCTTGCCCACCGCAGCGGCCGCGCTCGCATAGCCTTTGCCTGCGAGCAGCGTGTCCAGCTCGGCGGCGACGCGGGCGTAGATGCTGGTGCCTTCCTGCATGTAGGCCGTGCCGAGCTGCACCGCGCTGGCGCCCGCCAGCAGGAACTCGAACATGTCCCGTCCCGTGTAGGCGCCGCCCACGCCGATGATCGGGATGGCGCCGCCGGTCAGCATGTGAAAGGCGCGCACGTTTGCCAGCGCCACGGGCTTGATGTACTCGCCGCCCAGGCCGCCGAAGCCGCCGCGCGGGTGGATGACCGGCGTCTCGCTGTCGGTGTCGATCACCAGCGCGTTGCCGACCGAGTTGATCAGGGTCAGGAAATCGACGTGGTTGCGCGTGGCGATCGCGGCCATGCGCTCGTGATGCACCGGGTCGAAGTAGGGCGGCAGCTTCACGCCCAGCGGCCGCCGGCAGACGCTTCGCACCGCGGCCAGCACTTCGTCCGAGTGCGCGAAGTCGTAGCCCACCTGCGGCTCGCCGGCGACGTTGGGGCAGGAGAGATTCACCTCGATCAGGTCGAAGCCCGCATCGGAGGTTGCCCGCACGATCGTCACGTAGTCGTCGAGCGAGAAGCCAGCGATGCTGGCGACGACCGGCTTGCCGAACTCACGCAGGCGCGGCAGCAGCCGGCAGTATTCTTCGTAGCCCAGATTCGGCAGACCCATCGAGTTGATCGAGCCGAGCGGCAGGTCGCGGTAGCGCGGCTCGGCGTTGCCCGCCCGCGGCTGGCGCGTCATTGACTTGGTCACGGTCGCGCCGGCGTCTGAGCGGCCCAGCGCCGAGAGCTGCTCCAGCGTGGTGCAGTTCGGCCCGGAGGCGTTCATCACGAGCGGCGCGATACGCACGCCGCCGATCTCCGCCACGAGTTCCGCCATCGCTCTGCTCCAGTCTCGCCGCCGCACACAGCCTGCGGCAGCAGGGTAGCAAAAAGCCGGCTGTTGCCAGCCGACTCCTTACGTCTTGCCGATCGAATTGTTCGGGGTGGAGATAGGGGGATTCGAACCCCCGACCTCTGCGATGCGAACGCAGCGCTCTCCCAGTTGAGCTATATCCCCCTGCTGGTGTTGCCCGAAGATCGTAGCAGCGGCCGCAAAACGCTGTCAAGGAATGGGCGCCGCCAGCGGCTCGGCCAGCAAGTCGTAGGGCATGGCGCCGGTGATACGTACGGGCACGCGGCTGCCCGGCGCAAGCTCACCGCGCACCAGTACCACGCCGTCCACTTCGGGCGCGTCGCGGTAGCCGCGTCCCACCGAGATCACCTCGTCGCCGCGCTTCTGCCGCTGCGCCGCCTCGATCAGCACCGTCATCTCGCTGCCCACCAGCGCCCGGTGCTTTTCGTGCGAGATGCGCTGCTGCAGCTCCATCAGCTCGTCGCGGCGACGCTTCTTCACGCGCTCCGAAAGCTGCCCCGGCAGCGTGGCCGCGGGCGTGCCCTCCTGCGGCGAGTAGGTGAAGACGCCGACGTGGTCGAAGCGCGCCTCCTCCACGAACGCTTTCAGCTCGGCGAATTCCGCCGCGGTCTCGCCGGGAAAACCGACGATCAGCGATGTGCGCAGCGCGATTTGGGGCATCGCCGTGCGCAGGTCTTCGAGCGTGCGCCGCACCATCGCCATATTGCTCGGCCGCTTCATGCGCCGCAGCATCGGTACGCTGGCGTGCTGCAGCGGCATGTCGAGATACGGCACGACCGAAGGCAGCTCAGCCATGGCGTGGATCAGCGGCTCGCGCACACGGCCGGGGTAGGCGTACATGATGCGCAGCCAGGGCTGCTCGGGCAGCGATTCGACCAGCAGTCTCAGCAGATCGGCCAACGCATCGCGCTTGCCCAGGTCTTCGCCCCAGGCCGTGCTGTCCTGCGCTACCAGCACCAGTTCACGCGCCCCTTCCGCGACGAGGCGGCGCGCATCGGCCACGATTGCCCCGGCGCTGGCGCTGGTGAAGCGCCCCTTGATCTGCGGGATGATGCAGAAGGTGCAGGGCGCGTCGCAGCCGTCGGAGATTTTCAGATAGGCGCTGGTGCGGTGTTGCATCGGCGAGGCGGTGCGCGGAATGTCCCACGGCGCGGCGGCTTCGCCCTCGGCCAGCGCCGCCACCTGCTCCCACTGCTCGACACCGAAAACGTGGTCGACCTCCGGAATCTCGCGCGCGACCTCATCACCGTAAAGCTGGGTCATGCAGCCGGCGGCGACGAGCCGCTGCCCCGGCTTCTTGATCGCCGCGAGCCGCAGGATCGCGTCCACCGACTCCTCTTTCGAGGCATCGATGAAGCCGCAGGTGTTGACGATCAGCAGATCGGCGTCCGACGGCCGCGGCGTCGGCACATGTCGCCTGGCAAGCAGCCTGCGTTCAAGCCGCTCGGAATCGACGGTGTTCTTGGGGCAGCCGAGGGTCACCAGGTGATAGCGCACGCTGTCGTCCGTTCTCTTCTGCTGCTAGCGTACCGTGCGCGGCGTGCCCGTCGCACGCGGCGTGGCCGTGGCGCGTGGGGTTCCGGTTGTTTGCACGCCCGGCGTCGCCGCGGCCGCGCCGCTGTTCACGATCAGGGAGACGGCGGAGTTCGTGGTGAGCACGGTTCCGGCCGCGGGATCCTGCCGCAGCACAGCGCCGGGAGCATCGGCGCGGTTGGTGCTGGTGATGCCGATGATCAACGGCGTAATCCCGACCTGCTGCAACTGCGCGAGTGCGTCCTGCTCGCTTTTGCCAACCAGCTCGGGCATCTTGCCGGCGCTGCGCGGCGGCGCAGTCGGACTCATGCCCGGCTGACTGCCGGCGGGCAGGCCCGCGTTGGGCCGGTTCGCCTGGCTACCGCTCGTATTGCTGCCGGCCGAGCCGCCGGCTCGGCTGGCCACGAAGCCGATCAGCAGGATCACCGCGACGGCCAGCGCGACCGCCAGCAACGCCGGCGTCGCGGACGCCTGCCTGCCGCGCACCGCCGTACCGCGCGAAAGCGGGCCGGGCGCCCGTCCGCTGCGCGACCCGAATGGCCGCCGCACGACGCCGCGCTCCGCCGCGCCGCGCTCGCGCAACGGCCGCGTGCGTCGCTCGAACTCGCTGCGGCCGGTCTCGATCGGCGGCTCCGAACGCGCCGCGGGCTGCTCGGCGGAGGACGGCCAGAGGCCGGCGATCTCGTCCGGGTCGAGTCCGAGGTACTGGCTGTAGTTGCGCAGGAAGCCCCGGGCGAACACCGGGGCCGGGAAGACGCTGAAGTCCTCGTCTTCAAGCCCTTGCAGGTAACGGCGGGCGATGTGCGTTACGCGCTCGGCTTCCTCCAGGGAGACGCCGCGCGCCGCGCGCGTTTGCTGGAGGATCGCTCCCAGGCCGGTCATCCGCGCTCCGGACTCGGTACTGGACCGGGCGCCGCGGATCAGGCCTGCGGCGCCTTCGCCGCGTTGAGCTTGCGCATCAGCCGCGACTTGCGGCGCGCGGCGTTATTCTTGTGGATGATGCCCTTCTGCGCCGCCTTGTCCAGCGCCCGCAGCGCGAGTTGCACGGTGGTGGCCGCGGCGTCGGCCTCACCGCCGGCAAGCTGGCGCTCGGCGCGATGGACGTAGGTCTTAATCATCGTGGTTGCGGCGCGGTTGCGCATACGGCGCTTCAGCGCCTGCCGCATCCGCTTGGCCGCCGATCGCGTGTTCGGCAAGATTGCTCCCTCACTGCTGCACTGCACTCGCGCGGGGCCGGCGCCGCGACTCGCGCGCCGACGGTCCGCTCGCCGATCTGAACAATTACAGCAATGATACGAAGCGGTCCGTGCTGTGTCCAGCAAGCTCGCGCCGGGCAGATGCCGCCTGGCTCGGCACGATCGCTGGTGTGGCGCGTTGACGCTGCGCTGCGCCGGGCGTAGCGTCGGGACGGGTGCAACGACCCGATGGAGGCGGCGATGCGCATCGTGCTGATCGGTCAACAGGCATTTGGCGAAAGCGTGCTGACGCGGCTGCGCGAGGCCGGGCACGAGGTCGCTGGCGTCTGCGCTCCGGCCACGAAGGAAGGCGCCAGACCCGATCCGCTGCGCACCGCCGCCGAGGCCGCCGGCCTGCCGGTGTTGGAGACGCGGCGCCTGCGCCGGCCGGAGGTCTTCGAGCAGTTCGCCGCGCTCAAGCCGGATCTGAACGTGATGGCCTTCGTCACCGACATCATCCGCGAGAACGTGCTCACGCTGCCGGGGCAGGGCACGATCCAGTATCACCCGTCGCTGCTGCCCCGCCACCGCGGCATCGCCTCGATCAACTGGGCGATCATCCAGGGCGACGCCGTGACCGGGCTGACCGTGTTCTGGGTCGATGAAGGTATTGACACCGGCCCGATTCTCTTGCAAAAGGAGGTGGCGATCGGCCCGGACGACACGGTCGGCTCGATCTACTTCAACAAGCTGTTTCCGATCGGCGTGGACGCGATGGTCGAGGCGATCGACCTCGTGAAGGCGGGCAACGCGCCGAGGATCGTGCAGGACGAGAGCAAGGCGACCTACGAGCCGCCCTGCACCGAAGAGCACACGCAGATCGACTGGAACGCGCCCGCCGACCAAACCTACAACCTGATCCGCGGCAGCAACCCGCAGCCGGGCGCCGTCACGGGCCTGAACGGCGTGGAGCTCAAGATCTTTGATGTCGAACGCGTCCAGGCAGCGAGCGGCGCGCCCGGCTCCGTCCTGGCCGTGGACGCCGCCGGCGTGCTCGTCGCACTGAGCGCGGGCGCGGTGCGGCTCAAGCGCGTGACGCCGGAGGGTCAGGGCAAGATCGCAGCCGCGGACTGGGCACGGGCCGCCGGCGTGGCAGCGGGCGCGCGGCTGGGCGGGTAGAACGATGACGGCGCCGCATACCTGCCACGTCTGCGCTGATGCGATCGACGACGGCGCCGGCGTACCCTGCACCTGCTGCGACGGTTGGTTCCATCTGCCGCTCAACACCAGCACGCCCGGCGCCGTCTGCGGCCGCCGCACGCTCAACTACACCGCCGAAGGCGCCTGCGGTGTGCTGTACGTCTGCGCGCCGTGTGAGGCGCGCCTCGCCGGCGAATACGGCGCCTCGAATGCGAGCGCTGCCACGTAGTAGGATCGGGCGCTGCATCGGTCAGTAGTTGATGCGGCGGCGCAAACCTTCGGCTTTGACCACGGTGATGCGCTGGCGGCCGAGCGTAATCAGGCCAGACTCTTGAAAGCGGCGCAGGCACTGGTTCACGCTCTCGCGTGTGGCGCCCACCATCGAGCCGATCTCCGCCTGGCTCAGGTTCAGCTCAATGCGCCGGCCCTCCGGCGTATCGACGCCATGCGACTCGGCCAGCTCGAGCAGCCGCTTGGCGATGCGCGCGTCCAGGTTGAGGAAGACGATGTCGGCCACATCGCTGGTCAAGCGCCGGATCTGCGCCGCGAGCACGCTGAAGATCTGGCGCGACACGCTGGGGAAGCGGTCGATGATCGCGAAGAAGTCGTCGCGATTCAGGTTCAGCGTCTGCGTCTGCTCCATCGCCACCACGTCGGCAGAGCGAGGCATGTCGTCGAACAGCGCCAACTCACCGAAGAACTCGCCCGGCCCCATCACCGCCAGCAGCGCCTCCTGACCTTGTTCAGAGACGGAGACGATCTTGACCCGGCCCGACTCGATCACACAGAGGGCGCGGCCAGGGTCGCCCTCGTGGAAGATCACCTCGCCATCGCTGAAGCGACGCCGGCGCACTTTGCCCGCGATCGCTTCGATCACGGCCGGGGGCAGGTTGGCGAAGAGCGGAACGGACGCCAACGCGCGGACGGTGTGGTCGCTCTGCACTGCGGTGCTGCTCCTCGGCGGCGGCGGGCGCCGCGGCGCCACATAGCTCGAACGAGCGCGTTTGCGCCCGGCTTGCTGGCTTACTCTACACGGCGCGGACCTGCTCTGTCAGCGCCGTGCGCCGGTGGCGCCGCGTTTCGGCAGCGTTGACCGCGCGCAGCGCCCGCCTCTAGCATGGCCGGCAACAGCAGTGACGCGGTGAACGATGCGGCGCGAGACGGCGTTCGAGGCATCCGGCGCGGTCAGTACAACCGCGGTCGCCGGCGCGGTGCGGCCGCGGTTGTGGTCGGCCTCGTTCGCGCTCCTGCTCGGCGTCGTCCACCTGTATTTTCTCAGCTACGCGCTCTACTTTGCCGCCTTGCCGCTCTATGTGAAGGGCGCGCTGCGCTGGCAGATCGGCCTGGTCGTCGGCGTGCCGTTCATCGCCTCGATGCTGCTGCGGCTCTACACCGGCCGCATCGTCGATCGCGTCAGCCGGCGCCGCTTGCTGGCCGCGGGCGCTGCGGGCTGTGCGGTCGCCTCGCTGCTGCAGGCGCTGAGCGCGGACATCTGGTACCTCTCAGCCGTGCGCGTGGTCTACGGCGTGACGGCGGCGTTTCTCACGACGTCGATCATGGCATCGCTCGCCGACGTGCTGCCGGCGCCCCGTCGCGGCGAGGGGATGGGCTGGTATGGCGTCGTCTACACGAGTACGAGTCTGTATGGACCGGCGCTGGGCCTCTGGCTGGCGCAGTCGCTGGGCTACGGCGCCTTCTTCGGGTTCGGCGCCGTGCTCAACGTCGGCTGTCTTGCTCTGGCGCTGCTGCTGACCGAGACGCAGACGCCGCGGCAGCGCGCGGCGCCGCGCGGCAAACTGTTCAGCCCCAGCGCCCGCCTGCCCATGCTCACCTTTCTCTCGCTCACGATCCCGGCCGGCGCGGTCACGGCCTTCCTCGCGCTCTATGAGAAGCAGCGTCATGCCGGCGATCCGGGCGCCTTCTTTGCGCTCTACGGCGCGACGCTGCTGCTGGGCCGGCTGGGCGGCGGCTGGGTTGCGGATCGCTGGTCGCGGCGGGCGGCGATCGTGCCTGGCCTGATCGTCACCGGCGGCGCGATGCTGCTGCTGAGCACGGCGGGCGGCGCCGCGGCCTTCTATCTTGCCGCGCTGCTCTACGGCGGCGGCTTCGCTTTCGGTCACACCGGCCTGACGATCCTGACGATGGACCGCGCGCCCGCGGCCGAACGCGGCGCGGCAATGGCCACGCTCACCGGCGCCTGGGACGTGGGCACGGTGCTGGGCGCGTTTGTGCTCGGCTTCTTCGCCGACGCCGGCGGCTATGCAGCGCTGTTCGCGCTCGTCGGTGTGCTGCCGCTGGCGCAGCTCGCCGTTTTCCTTAGCTGCCTGCGCGCCGAGACGCGCACGAGGCGCCTCACGCCGGCGTAGGGCGTTCGCGTGCGCTCACGCCCCGCCGCTCCGCGGAGAGCAGTCAGGCCGGCTCGATCGTCGGAGTAACGAAAAGCTTGCACTGACCATAATCGCGCGGCCGGTGAACGGGGCGTCCACGTACCATACGGCACAAGCGAGGATCGCGGTCACAGGCGGCATTCTCGCCGGAGAGCGTACGCGATACGCAGGGGGCGGCAACTTGCGAGGCGCCGAACGGAGCGCCCAGGGAAGGTGCGTCTGCCATGTATTCCTGCGTGATCTGCCACTTCGCCGTGCCGCTGGACGACACGG
Organism: uncultured Chloroflexota bacterium; assembly: GCA_937879875.1. GTDB lineage: Bacteria > Chloroflexota > Dehalococcoidia > CAUJGQ01 > CAUJGQ01 > CALFMN01. The sequence continues at coordinate 36,043 of CALFMN010000161.1, forward strand.
TGATTAGCGGCCGCACCGGTCGCTGCATCTGCCTGCGCTGCTACGTGCGTGAAACGGGCTCTGAGCAAACCATGCCCGCCTGGCTGACGCGTGATCTGCGCACGACGCTGAGCGCCATCGGCGGCGACTGAGGCGCGGGTCGAGTCTGTGGCATGCGGGGCGCCTGTTACAGTCGCAGCGCGGCTTCCAGCTTGTGCGTGTCGAGCGTGGGTCCGACCGCGGCGAGGGCGAGGTTGTCCGGGCGAAAGACCTTGGTGGCGATTCGCTGCACGTCCTCGGCGGTCACGCTCCTGAGGCCGTCCACGATCACCTGCACGGGCTCGATCTTGTTGACCATCAGCAGGTTCTCGCCCGTGCGTTGCGCCAGGGCCATCGAGCTTTCGAGTCCGAGCCGGAAGCTGCCGGCAGCATAATCTCGTGCCTTGGTCAGCTCGGCTTTGCCCACGGGCTTGTCCACGAGCTTCTTCAGCTCCGCCATGATCACCTTGACCGCCTTGACCGAGTTCTCCGGGCTGACGCCGGCTGAAACCGAGAAAGCGCCGGTATCCATGTAGCGTGCGGTCGAGGCGCCGACCGAGTAGGCGAGGCCGCGCTTCTCGCGCACCTCGCGGAAGAGGCGTGAGCTCATGCCGCGGCCGAGTACGTTGGTGAGAATGGTGAGGGCAAACCGATCGGGGTCTTCACGCCGAATGCCGCGCATGCCGATCGCAAGGTTCGCCTGCGCCAGGTCGCGCTGATCGACCTGCATGCGCTCGGCACCCAGGTCGGGCGCGGCCGGCGGCACGCAGGGCACATCCCGGCCATCCGCTGTCCCCCAGCATTTCTGCGCCAGCTCCATTACCTGATCATGCGTCACGTTGCCCGCCACGCTGAGCACCATGTTGTTCGGCACGTACCAGGTGTCCAGATGATCGCGCAGATCCTGCCTGGTGATGCCGCCCACGATCTCAAGCGTGCCCGCGATGCTCCAACCGATCGGCTGGTCGCCGTAGACGGCCTTCGAGAGCAACTCGCCCACCCAGGCGCCTGGCTGGTCGTGCGTGCGGCGGATCTCCTGCTGCACCACGGTGCGTTCGCGCTCGACCTCAACCTGCTCGAGCAGCGAGTGCTGCACCATGTCGGCGACGACATCCATCGCCAGGGGCAGCATCTCGTACGGCACCTGATTCCAGTAGCACGTCAGCTCTTTGGTAGTGTAGGCGTTGAGCACGCCACCGGCGCCCTCGATCTGGCCGGCGATGATCGTGGCGTTCGGGCGGCGCGAGGTGCCCTTGAAGAGCATGTGTTCCATGAAATGTGACACGCCGTTGACGCGCAGCGCTTCGGCACGTGAGCCCACGCCCACGAATACGTTGACGCTGGCGGACTGCGCCGTCGGGATCGGCGTTGTGACGACGCGGAGCCGGTTCGGTAAGGTCGAGATCTGCCAGGGTTCAGCACCCTCGCTCGCCGCCATCCTGCCCCCCGCTGTACGCGCACGATCAAACGGCGCCCCGGCGGCCGGAAGCCGCAGCGCAGGGCGCCCGCCGAGAGTATAGGCAGCGCCCGAATGGCGGGTCAAGACGACGTACGGGCGCTGAGCCGCTGGACGATGGCAGTTCATACGTGCAATAACGCCGCCTGCGACCGATCATGAGTGCGGCCGGGCAGACGGCCTGAGGGGCGCGGTGAAGACAGCCTGGAGGCTCGCCAAAACGTCCGCCCTCGCCTACGCGAAGGATAAGGCGAGTTCCTTCGCGGCCGCGATCGCGTATCACACGCTGCTCTCGATCTTTCCTCTCTCGCTCTTTGTCATCGGCGTTGCCGGCTACTTCATGACGAAAGGACAGCGCAACGCGCTGGTCAAAGACCTCGCGCAGGCGCTCGGCGGCAGTTCCAGCGCGAACATCGAGCGGCAGATACGCCTCGTCACCAATGGCCGGGCGGGGATCAGCATCTTCGGCCTGGCGGTCGCGCTGTGGTCGGCCAGCGCCATCTTCGGTTCACTGCGCACCGGCTTGAACGCGGTCTGGAAGTACGAGCGACGCCGCTCGTGGCTCACCGGCAAGGCACAGGATCTGATCGCGGTGTTCGGTTTCGGGCTGCTGCTGTCGATCGCCTTTGCCGGCACGTTCGTGCTGACGCTGCTCTCAGCGATCGCCCACCGCCTGCCGGGGGCGCGGCTCGGCGATCTCGCCACGCTCGGTTTCAGCGCGCTGTTCTTCCTCCTGCCCTTCGCCGTCAGCTTCTTCACCTTCGGCGTGCTCTACGTCGTCACCTCGCCGCCGAGCGTCCATTGGCGGCGGGTGTGGCCCGGCGCATTGGTGGGCGCCGTGGGCTTTCAGGCGCTCAACCTCGGTTTCAGCGTCTACGTACGCTCCTACGGCCGTTTTGACAAGGTCTACGGCTCGCTCGGCGCAGTGATCGCCTTTCTGTTCTATGCCTATTTGCTGGGCAGCCTGATGCTCTTCGGCGGCGAGGTTGCGCATCAGTACGCGCTGCTGCGGGCGCCGTCAGCAGAATCGTCACTTCCCGCCGCCGACGCGCTGGTATTCGTGCCGCGTCCCCGCGTCTGACCCCTGGTACTCTGCCCCGTGGTTGGGATGCGCAGACAATCCGCGGGTGAGCATCGTCCCACCCGCGCTCGCCGCCCGTTGGAGTAGACCGCAGGCGGGTGCCACAGGTTCTTTTGTCCAGCCTGCAGGCGGGCGTGCTATGATCGCGCCACGCCGACACGTCCGTGTTGAGGAGAATGGCGATGCCTTCGACGCCCGTACGCTATATGGTCGTCGATGACCATACGCTGTTCCGCAATGGCCTGGTCAGCCTGCTGCAGCAGTTCGATGACATGCAGCTCGTGGGTGAGGCGAGCGGCGGCGCCGAGGCGGTCGAACAGGCGAAGAAAACCGCGCCCCAGGTCGTGCTGATGGATATCAGCATGCCGGGCATGACGGGCACCGACGCCACGCGCGCGATCCTCGAGCAGTCGCCGGAGACGGCAATCTGCATTCTTACCGTGTCCGAGCAGGATGAGGATCTCTTCTCCGCCGTGCGTGCCGGCGCCCGCGGCTATCTGCTGAAGGACACGGAACTGAACGCGCTGCACGACGCGATCAGAGTGCTGGCCGAGGGCGGCACCTCGATTACGCCGGCGCTCGCTACCCGCCTGCTCGAAGAGTTCGCGCGCGCCAGCCCACCGCCGCGCGCCAGCGGTCCGGGTCTCGACCAGCTCACCACGCGCGAGCGCGAGATTCTTGAGTACGTGGCCGCCGGCTGGCGCAACCAGGAGATCGCCGATCACCTGCAGATCGCCGTCAACACCGTGAAGGTGCATCTGCGCAATATTCTTGAGAAACTGGATCTGCGCAATCGCCAGCAGGCGGCGGCGTTCGCGGCGCAGGAAGGGCTCGTCGGTCCTCCGCCCGCCGGTCGCCACGCCGGCGCCGATGACGAAAGCGGCGAACAGCAAGACGGCGGCACGGCGCGCACTCGCCGCTGATCGTCTCGCCCGATGGAGCCCTGTCCCGATGCGTGTCCTGGGAATCGAAACCTCATGCGACGAGTCGGCGGCGGCGATCGTCGAAGACGGCCACCGTATCCTCGCCAACACCGTGGCGACGCAGATCGATGTCCACCGCCGTTACGGCGGCGTGGTGCCCGAGGTTGCCTCGCGCCAGCATCTGCAAACGATCATGCCGGTCGTCGAGACCGCGCTGCACCTTGCCGGCTGCGGCTGGGATGCGATCGACGGGATCGCCGTGACGCACGGCCCAGGCCTCGCCGGCTCGCTGCTGATCGGCGTGAACGCGGCCAAGGCGCTCGCCTTCGCGCGGCGCAAGCCGCTCGTGGGCCTCAACCATCTCGAATCGCACATCTACGCCAACTGGCTGGACACGGACACGCCGACCGAGCCGCCGGTCTTTCCGGCGCTCTGCCTCGTCGTCTCCGGCGGCCACACCGATCTGATCGTGATGGACGGCCACGGCCGCTATCGCCGCCTCGGCCGCACCGTGGACGACGCGGCCGGCGAGGCGTTCGACAAAGTGGCGCGGCTGCTGGACCTGGGCTTTCCCGGCGGCCCGGCGATCGAGAAGATCGCCGCAACCGTGCAGAAGCGGGATCTGGAGCTGCCGCGCGCCTGGCTGCCGGGAACCTACAACTTCAGCTTCAGCGGCCTGAAGACCGCCGTGTTGAACCTGAGCCGCCGGCCTGAGCACCCCGACACGCCGGCGGTTGCGGCAGCCTTTCAGGAGTCGGTGATCGACGTGCTCTGCGCCAAGACCGTGCGCGCGGCCCGCGAGTTGGATGTTCGCCAGATCCTCGTCGCCGGCGGTGTGGCGGCGAACGGTGCGCTGCGCCGCGAGCTGACCGCGCGGGCGCCCGTGCCAGTGCGCGTGCCGCCGCCGAAGTATTGCACCGACAACGCCGCGATGGTCGCGGCCTGCGGCTACTTCCACTTCCGCACCGGCGAACGCAGCCCGCTCACTCTCGATGTCGAGCCCAGCCTTGCCTTCGCCAGCTAGCCGCCCGCTGCGCTACCAGCGCTGGACTAGCTGCCGCCACTGCGGTCTGCCCTACGCGCTGCGCCACGCCGCGCCGCGCCGCGGCCACGGCTGCTCCGTCGCCTCCGGCTGCCTGGTGATCATGCCGTTTCGACGTTGCCCCGCCTGCGACGCGACGGTGCACGAGGTGTGCCCGGACGAGGCGCTCTCGATCTGCCCGGCCGAGCAGGGGCCAGCGCGGCGGTCGGCGCCGTGAACGACAGCGGCCGGGCCGGCTGAGGCTCGTCCGGCGACACGAACAGGATGCCGCAACGTGTATGAACGCCGTGTGATCGCCCGGCGCCGCTTCGAAAGCATGGTGCGGCGCGCCGTGCGCAGCATCCCGGCCGAGCTTGCCGAGCGGCTGGAAAACGTCGATATTGTGGTCAAAACGCGGCCTTCGCCGGCCCAGCTCAGCGCCGGGCGCGTACCGGATGGGCATACGCTGCTTGGCCTCTATGTCGGCACCGATCTGACCCGCCGCGGCGGCGAATACACCTTTGCGATGCCCGACCGCATCTTCATCTTTCAGGAGCCGCTCGAGCGGCTCGCACGCGGCGAGGACGAGCTGACCGCTCGTATTCGCCAGACGGTGCTGCACGAGATCGCGCACCACTTCGGCATCAGCGACGCCCGCCTGCATGAAATCGATCGGTACTGAGCGTGAGATTCCCCAACGGCAAACCGCGGTCCTGCGTGCTTGCACCGGGCGTGCTGGGCGGGTAGCGAAACCGGGAATAGGGCACAACGATGGGCGTGCGCGACTGGGTTGGCCGCTGGTTCGGCGACTACGAGCAGACGCCGCATGGTCCGGCGGCCTGGTCGCCGGGGCCGGGCCGGCCGCGTCCGCATACGATTCTCTACTGGGCGCTGGCGATTTGGACCGGTTTGAACGCGCTCGCTCTGCTGTTTTCGCAGGGCAATGTTACGAAGGCGCTGGCCGGCGGTCTGAACGACCACGCGGGCCAGCATTTGCTCGGCGTGCAATTTCTGCTGCTGGCGATCGTCTACGGCGCGATCGCCCGCCGGCCCGGCTGGCTGGAGTGGCTGCCGCTGGTCGCCGAATGGCTGATCGCGGCCGTGCTTGCCTACGACTGGCTCGCGGGTCACCGAAACTTCGGCGCCACGGCGGTAGCGATGCTCATGGCGCTGGCCTTCGCCCTGCTGCTGGCGGGCTTCCGCCTGGCCGGCGAGACGACGATTCACACGCAGATCACCGCGCCGGGATCGCAGGGCTCGTTCGGCGGCGCCGTGCACGGCGACACGCCGACGGAGCGGCTGTCGCGCCGCGCGGACACGCCGGCCTCAGAGCCGACGGCCGAGCCGGCCACGCCTTCGCGCAAGCCCGACGACAACCCTGACGACCGCGTGCTCGGAGCCTGAGCGCGGCTCCCGCTCTCCCGGTCATCTGCGATCTGCGATTCAGTACCGTGAGACGTTGAGCTCGTCCATGCGGCCGGTGACGAGGAAGACGACGCGTTCGGCGATGTTTGTTGCGCGGTCGGCGATGCGCTCCAGATTGTGCGCTGTCCACAGGTGATAGGTCAGCGGCGTGATCGCGGCCGGCTCAAGGATCATCTTGTTGATCGTCACGGCATAGACGGTATCGTACAGCGCGTCTACCTCATCGTCGCGCATGCAGACGGCCCGCGCCGCGTCCATATCGTGATTCACAAACGCGGTCAGGCTGTCGTGCAGCATCGTGCGCGCCTTGGCAGCCATCTCGGGAATGTGGCCGAAGTCCTGCCCGTACGCTTCGCCCACCATCAGCAGACAGATGCGGCCGATGCCTTCGGCGTGATCGGCCATGCGCTCCAGATCAGAGATGATGTTTAGCACGGCGACCAGGGCGCGCAGGTCGGTTGCCAGCGGCTGCTGCGTCGCCATCACGTGAATGCATTGCTCTTCGATAGCAAAGCGCCGGTGGTTGATACGCGGGTCGTCTTCGATCACGCGCCGCGCAAGCTCGACATCGCGGCGCAGAAGCGCGTCAACGGCGCCCTCGATCGCCTTCTCGGTCATGCTGCCAAGCACCAGAACCTCGTCCTGGATCTGCTGCAGCTCGCGCTCAAACAGCGTACGCACCATCGCGCTACCTCAACGGTTCGGGCGGCACTCCAGACCCGTGTGCAGTGCCGAGATTGTCTGCCACGTCCATTCCAGCGCCGCGACCATCGCCCGCCGTCCACTCCTGCCTGGCGATCGATGCAAGAGAGGCGGCCGTCGCCGCGGCGTGGCCGCGGGGCAATGCGCGGTGACGGTGTGCTGCATCGTAAGCCCCGCTGCCAGCAATGGGAACACCAGACGGCGTAGATCAACGCCGGCGCGCTGCCTGTGAGGGCAGCGCTTCAACCGGAAGGCGAGACCGCGGCGTTCGGCAACGACGATTGTGCGCACCGGCTGCCGCCCGCGGCGCCCTGGCAGATGGTTTCAAAAGCGGCGGTCAGACGCCGTTGCATGCCCAGGAACGGGATCGCAAGCCGCTTTTGAAACTATATCTAATAGCGCAGGCAGTAGCCGACCTGGCGCACCGTGTGCAGCAGCACGGGGTTGCTCGGATCGTCTTCTACCTTCTCGCGCAGCATGCGCATGTGGACGTCCACGGTGCGCGGCTCGCCTTCGAAGTCGTGGCCCCAGACGCGTTCGAGCAGCATGTCGCGTGTGAATACCTGGCCGGGGTTGCGCGCGAGAAACAGCAGCAGGTCGAACTCGCGACGGCGCAACTCGATCGGCGCGCCGCGACGCAGCACCTGGCGCTGCCGCGGCAGGATCTGGAGTGGCCCGGCCACGATTGGCCGATCCTCCATGCTGCCGATGCCCGAACCGGCCCGGCGCAGCAGCGCCCGTACCCGCGCCACCAGCTCGCGCATGCCGAACGGCTTGGGGATGTAGTCGTCGGCGCCGAGCTCGAGCCCGCGTACCTTGTCGGCTTCGCTGCCTTTCGCCGTAAGCATGATGATCGGCAGGTTCGAAACCCGGCGGATCGCCCGGCAGATCTCCAGCCCGCTCATGCCCGGCAGCATGATATCGAGCAAGACCAGGTCGACGTCCTGATCGCGGAAGACGTCGAGCGCCCCACGGCCATCCGGCGCCCAGTGCACGCGGTAGCCCTCGCGTTGCAGCGCCACGCGCACGGCCAGCGCCAGTGTACTTTCGTCCTCGACCAGCAGGATCGACGCGGCGCGGACTTCGGCGGCCGGCTCGGGGGCGATAGCCGTCACGGCGCGGCTACTCCGGCATGCCTGGCGGAAACGCCATGTTCAGCCGCTGCAAGGGATCGTCGCCTTTGACGTTGTCCACCGCGTCCAGCTCCCGCTCGATGCGCGGATCGAGCTGTTCCAGCTGCGTCTTGAGCGAGCGGTGGTAGGCAAACGCGGAGAGGAGCCGTTCGGAGCGAGCGCCGCAGGCTGGGCAGAGCGGCAGCGCTTCGCCGTCCGCCGCCATGCGGCGCGCGAACTGGCTGAAGCGATTGGCGCAGACGGTGCAGCGATACTCGTAAACAGGCATAGGTGCAGCGCTCGCCCGGCTCAGGAGCGGGCGATGGCGGACATCTTCTCGACGCAACTCGGGCAGAAGACGACGCTGCTGCCGTTGGCCGGTGCGCTCGTTTCGGCGCCGCAGGCCATGCAGTTCGCGATGTAGGCGCCGGGGGCGCTGCCGCCGTCGAAGGAGCGGGCGGAGATGCTCGCATCGCCGCCGCGATCGTAGTCGTCCCGCCGGCCGCGCGGCCGGCCGGAGCGGTTGTTGGCGCTGCCGCGGCTGGGAGCGCCCTGGGCGCGCGGCCCGGCGTAGGTCGGGTTGGCGGAGCGAGCGCCCGCGCCTGCAGGGACCGCATCGCCACGCTGCGCGCGGCGTGCGGCGCGGCACGACGGGCAGCGCTTGGGCTCGTTGCTGAAGCCTTTCGAGGCGTGAAACTCCTGGTCACGCGCGCTGAAGACGAACGTTGTCTTGCACTCTACGCAGGTAAGGTTCTTGTCAGAATACGTCGTCACTCGACGGCCTCCTGGAGCGAGTCTCGGTCATGTGGTCATCGAGTGGGCGGCGGACGTGGCGCGATTTGACGCGTCGCGCGGCGCGATGCCGGAACCCGTTTCCCGCACGAGCGTAGCACACGCCGACGATGCGTCCAACCCCTGTGCGATTCTGCACAATCCCACTTGCGGCGCGGCGCGTCTACAATGTCAGCCGGCACGCGCCAACTGGCGGCCGGGAGCTGATATGCCGGTATCGGTACGCGGCATCGATCGGGAGCTGCGCCGGCGCCTGCACGCCGCCGGCCGGGATGGCCTCGCCGAGCGGGCGCTCGACCGTGTTGCCCTCACCGACGACGGCAGCACGATCTACGTTCACATCTTCATGCGGCCGGATTGGCCGCACTTCCGCGCCGGCGACGCCTATCCGCTCGCCTTCGCCGACCATCCGGAGCTGCAAACGCTGGCGCAGTGGCGCAGCTTCCTGCGCGAAGCGCACCTGCTGCTGCGCGACGACTTCGGCCGCATCGTGCAGTGGCTGGAGGGGCGGTAGCCGGACACCTAACCCTGATTTCGTTGAAGCGAAGTCTGTCATCGGAAATCTCCGACGGTGGCGCTGCGGTTATGCAAAGTCTCCGACGGTTGCGCTGCGCTCTGGCCCGACACAGGAAGGGTTTGGTTTGAGGACATCCGATCGGATGGAAGGCCAGCCTGCCGCGTGTCCCACAAGGACACCGAAGCCCGCTGCCGTCGCACGGTGAATGGAACGCTCCAGACGTCCCTTCCCGCCTCGGGAAGGGACAGACCTCGCTTGCGAGGTCAGGGTTAGGTGCCCCGGAATCCTGACGACGGCAGCGCGATCGTCGCCGTACCCGGAGCGCAGATCTCACCGTGTTGGTTCTCTTCCCAGATCTCGCAGTCGGCCAGGTGCTCGCCGCCCTCCGCGTAGACGCGGGTGACGCGGCCGCGACAGCTAAGCGTATCGCCGGCGAAGCCGGGGCGGCGGTTGCTCCAGGCGAACTTCTTCAGCACGCCGAAGGGGCCGATCCAGTCCATCAGCATCTGCACGAGATAGGCGCCGTGCAGGTGCCCTTGCACCAGCACGTCGGTGTGGCCCTCCGCCTGCGCGTACTCCTTGTCGTAGTGGATGCGGTGCGCGTTCCAGGTCACCGCGCTGTGGCGGAAGAGCGCCACCTGCGTCGGATGCTTAACGAGCGGCGGGATCTCCATCCCCTCGCGCACAGCTTCGATGTAAAGCCGCTGTTGCGGCATAGCACTCTGCGTCATCGTTCGCAGCTCCGATTCAGCGCATAATCGCCGTCTGGCGGCAGGTCACGAGCAGCTCGTCGCGCTGGTTGAAGTAGCGCTGCTCGGCGATGATGAGGACGAAGGGACCGCTCTTGCCCTCGCGCTGCTCCATGTCCGTGGCGCGCGAGACGCAGCGAATCACGTCGCCGGGCCGCACCGGCTGGTGAAACTCCAACTGCTGGCCGCCGGCCATGCGCCGGCGCGCGTTGCGCTCCGCCTGCTCGTTGCGGCGCAGGCCGAGGCCGTCCACGCTCAGTTCGGCCTCTTGCGGCCCGAGGCCCCAGGTGATGACCGCGGTGAGATAGTTCGGCGGTGCGATGATGCCGCCGTAGGGCGTCTGCCTGGCGTACTCCTCGTCGAAGTAGAGCGGGTTCAGGTCGCCCACGGTTAGCGCGTAGCGCTGGATATCGAGCAGCGTGATCTCGCCCAGCAACGTTTCGTGCTCAACGCCGATCTGGGCGCGCAGCTCGTCGGTGATCAGGCTCTCCGCGGTCATCTCGTCCTCCCGGCGCGATCAGGCGAAGGCGGACACGTGCGTCAGCTCGCGGCCGATGATCAGCTTCTGGATCTGCGAGGTCCCCTCGTACAGCCCCAGCGCGATCGCGTCGCGCAGGTAACGTTCGACCGGGTACTCGCCCACGTAGCCGACGCCGCCGTGAACCTGGATCGCGTTGCGGGTGGCGCGCACGGCGCATTCGGCGGCGTAATACTTCGCCATCGAAAGCTGCAGCGGCGTCACCGTGCCACGGTCCTTCATGTCGGCCGCGCGCAGCACCAGCAGGCGGGCCGCGTCCGTCTCCGTCGCCATGTCCGCGATCAGCTCTTGCACCAGTTGGTGCGCTGCGATCGGTTTGCCGAACTGCTGGCGCTGCGTCGAGTATGCGACACAGGCATCGACGCAGCCCTGCGCCACGCCCACGGCGCAGGCGGCCGTGCTCAGCCGGCCCGCGTCGAGCGCCGTCATCGCCACTTTGAAGCCCTGGCCGATCTGGCCGAGCATATTTGCGCGCGGCACGCGGCAGTCTTCGAGGAACAGCGCCGACGTGTTTGAGGCGCCGAGCCCCATCTTGCCCTCGATCGGCCGGGCGCTGAAGCCGGGGGTGCCGGTCGGCAAGAGAAACGCGCCGATGCCCTTCGAGCCGGCGCCGCGCTCCGTTTGTGCGAACAGGATCACGAAATCGGCCACACCGCCGTTGCTGATCCACATTTTTGCGCCGGAGATCGACCACTCGTCCCCGTCGGGCCTGGCGAACGTCTCCATTGCCGCCGGGTCGCTGCCGTGGTCCGGCTCGGTCAGCGCGTAGGCGCCGATCCATTCGCCGGCGCAGAGCTTCGGCAGATAGGTCTGCTTCTGCTCCTCGTTGCCCCAGCGCTCGATCGTCTGCGAAACGAGCGAGATCTGCACCGTGAGCGCGGAGGTGAAGACGGAGGCGCTGATCTTGCCGATCTCCTCACAGATCAGGCAGTAGGAGACGCTGTCGATGCCGGCGCCGCCGTACTCTGCCGAGATCGGCCCGCCCAAAAGACCGATCGGCGCCATTTTGCGCATCACCTGTTCGGGGAAACGCTCGTTGTGCTCGTTCGCCTTGACGTAGGGCGCGATCTCGCTCTGGGCGAAGCGGCGCGCCGTGTCGCGGATGAGCTGCTGGTCCTCGCTGAGGCTGAAGTCCACGGCACGCTCCTCTGCTGCTGGCGAGTCGCCGTGCTCCGATCGTAGGGCGTGATCGGGCGCAGTCAAGCGCGGCCGCGCTGCCCTGATCCATACCGCCCCCGTTTGACCGCAGTAGGACAGGATGCCAGAGTGATCGCACGGCATCGCGCCGGTCAGCGGGAGGCAGGCGATGAATCTCTGGAGGTCGGGCGCACTCCGCGCCGGCGTGCTCTGCGCCGGCGTGCTGGTGCTCGCGGCGTGCAGCAGCAATAACAACAAGAGCAACAACAACGCGCCGGCGAACGCCAATACGGCGACGAAGCCCGCCACCACGGTCGTCTCGACCGCGGCGCCGGCCGGAACATCGCACGTCGCCACTGTGACCGCGACCGCCGCGGCCGCCGGCGGCGCGGCGAAGACGGTCAAGCTGGGCGCCGCCTTCAGCCTGACCGGGGCCGCTGCCCAGTACGGCGCGACGCAGAAGAACGGCGCGCAGCTCGCCGTCGAGGAGATCAACGCCTCGGGCTATGTGCCGGGTGTGAAGATCGACCTGACCGTGGACGACGATGCCAGCACCAAGGATCAGGCGATCACCGTCTTCCAGAACTTCATTACGCAGGACAAGGTTGCTGCGATCCTCGGCCCGACGCTGAGCAACTCGGCGCTGGCCTCCGACCCCGTCGCGCAGCAGGCGAAGGTGCCGGTGCTGGGCGTCTCCAATACCGGTACGGGCATCACCGAGATCGGCGACTTCATTTTCCGCGACTCGCTGGCCGAAGCCGATGTGGTACCGCAGACCGTCGCGAAGTCGTCGCAAAAGCTCGGCTACAAGAGCGTCGCCGTGCTCTACGCCAACGACGACGCCTTCAGCAAGGCCGGCTACGACGCCTTCAAAGGCGCGCTGGACAAGCAGGGCATCAAGATCGTCGATACCGAGACGTTCTCCACCAGCGACAAGGACTTCTCTGCCCAGCTCGCCAAAGTCAAAGACGCGAAGCCCGACGCGATCGTGGTTTCGGCGCTGCTCGATCCGGCCGTCGGCGTGACCACGCAGGCACGCAAGCTGGGCATGACGCAGCCGATCATCGGCGGCAACGGCTTCAACTCGCCGGCCTTCATCACGGGCGCCGGCGCGGCAGCAGAGGGCGTGATCGTCGGGGCAGCGTGGAACTCGGCCAGCACCAATCCGCTGAGCCAGAAGTTCATCGCCGCCTACAAGGCGAAGTACAACAGCGACCCCGACCAGTTCGCCGCGCAGGCGTATACGGGGGTCTACATCCTGGCGCAGGCGATGAAGATCGCGGGCAGCAGCGAGCGCCAGGCGATCCGCGACGCCTTGCCGAAGGTGAAAGATTTCGACACGGTGCTCGGCACGTTCAACTTCACCGACAAGCGCGACGCCTCGCACGACGCCGTGATTCAAGTCGTGCAGAGCGGCAAGTTCGTGCCGCTGCAGTAGCACCATCCATCGATCTCCCCTTCCCCTAGTATTGGGGGAAGGGGAGATCGATGGATGGTGCTACTGCAGCGG
>CALFMN010000162.1 GCA_937879875.1 uncultured Chloroflexota bacterium
CTCACCTGCGCCTTCATCGCGTTTCATCAAGCTGGCCTAGTGGGATAGGTTCTAACGCGGCCCGATAGACGTCCACCGTTTCTGCCATGTGACGTTCCCAGCTAAAGAGTCGCGAGCGCGCCAAGCCCGCTCGGCCCAACTCCGCACGCCGGGTATCATCGGTAATCACGCCATGGATGGCGTTCGTCAGGCCCTCTATGTCGTGCGGATCGACCAGTACTCCCGCATCGCCCACCACCTCCGGCAGCGAGCTGGTGTTCGACGCGATCACCGGCACGCCGCATTGCATTGCCTCCAGCACCGGCAACCCGAAGCCCTCGTAGTAGCTCGGATACACGAACGCGGTGGCCGCGCTGTACAGCGGGCTCATGTCGGCGTCCGGTACGCGGCCGGTGAAGACGATCCGCTGGCGTAAGGCCGCATCAACTCCAAGCTGGCGCTCGATCGCCGAATCCCAGCCGAGCGCACCCGCTATCACCAGCGTCGTCTCGGCCAGCTCACTACGCCGCACAAGCTCAGCAAAGGCGCGCACGAGACCGGCAGCATTCTTACGCGGCTCCAGGGTAAAGAGTGCGAGCAGATAGCGCCCGGGCGGAATGCCGTAGCGGCGGCGCACCGTTGCGATGCGCCGCGGTTCGCGCTCGGGATGGAAGACCGCCGCTGATGCCGCAAGCGGCACGACATGCACCTGATCCGCACTGATACTCGTGAAGTCGCAAAAGTCCCGCTTTGTCGAGGCGGAGCAGGTGATGACATGGTCGCGGCCAGGCTCGACTGAGCGCATGATTCCGCGGAAGTGCGCGAAGTTGAACTCTGGCGGAAAGAACTCGGGAAAACGGATCGGTGCGAGATCGAAGACGGTGAGCACGCGGGCGCGGCCGCCGATCGCCCCACGCGGCGGCAGACCGTAGTAGAGCGAGTGAAATATGTCAAACCGCGTCGGCACGCCATGCCACTTCGCCGTACGCACAACCTGATCAAGCGCCAGCCGCAAAGCTGACCGTTCCGGCCGAGTACTCAGGCGCGGCCACCCTCCCTCGCACCGCAGCCGTGAGGCCATCCACCGCGCGATTCGATCGGAGACGCGGGGATGCTGCCACACACGAATCAGCGGCGGCCGTGGATGTGGCCACTCGTGCCTGAGGTATTCCGCGAAGTACAACTGCGCCGCATAATTTTGGAGCGCCGCGCAGGTTGGGCGCAGATCGTCGTGTGCCAACGCCGCGTGCAGAATGCGATCCTGCGCGCGCGGTATGCCGGTTAGCAGCGCAGAGTCCGCATAGTTCAGACCGAGATAGGAAACATCGTACAGGATCTTCACGCGGCTCTGCTCCGACCCGCCAGATCTGTTGACCTTACCGGCCCGGGAGCGCTCGCGTAGCCGTGTTCGTTGGGCACTAGCGCGCGCGGCTGGCTCCCGTAGCGACGATGCCGTCGCGACGCGCAGGCATGAGCTCGGTTTGCCACGCCAGCAGCGGCCGCACGACGCCGGGCATGCGGCCGCCGTAGTCTCCGCGCGCCGTCGTGCCTTCCAGGCTTTCGACAACGCGAAATGCCACCGCATTGTCCTCGAGGCAATGTGCGATCGGCTCACCGGGACCCATCGTCACGATCGAGGCGCTCAGCGCATAGCCGCAGTCGCTCAGGAAGTTGCCCGGTATCCAGACCAGGCTGGTGTACCGGCCCGCGGGGCGCTGCCGGCGCCGCCAGGGCTCGTTCTGGTCGTAGGCCATGAACACCAGCGTACCGCTGTCGTTGTAGAGCTGAATGCCGGGCGCAAGCACCGTCCCGTCGGCCAACACGTCGTAAATCAGTTCGATGCCGACCGGGTCGCGGACGTCGATGCTCGTGCTGGTGTCATCGTCCGCCGTGCGCACGCGCACGGAACGCAGGCGCACCACGTCGTCGCCGGGAGCCTCGTCCAGCACCGGCCACTCGCGCGAGCCGGCGGCGACCTGACCGGAGCGCAGATAGTAGTCGACCGCCTGGCCGGCCGGGCCATCGAAGATGCGCCGCCCGCGTTGCAGCACGATCGCCCGCTGACAAAGGCTCGCCACCGCGGCCATGTTGTGTGAGACAAAGACGACGGTGCGGCCGCTCTCGGCCACATCGTGCATGGTGCCCAGGCACTTCTTCTGGAAATCGGCGTCACCGACAGCCAGCACCTCATCTACCAGCAAGATCTCCGGCTGCAGGTGCGCCGCCACGGCAAACGCCAGCCGCACGTACATGCCGCTGCTGTAGCGCTTTACCGGCACGTCCAGAAACGGGCCGATGCCGGCGAAGTCGACGATCGCGTCGAACTTGCCATCGATCTCACGCCGCTTCATCCCCAGGATGACGCCGTTCAGATAGACGTTCTCGCGGCCGGTGAGCTCCGCATGGAAGCCGGCGCCTGCCTCGAGCAGGCTGCCGACCCGGCCGTAAAGGCGGATGCGGCCCGTGGTTGGCCGCGTGATCCGGCTCAAGATTTTCAGCAGCGTGCTCTTGCCGGCGCCGTTGCGGCCGATCAGGCCCACGACCTCGCCGGCATGAATGTCGAGCGAGATATCTTTCAACGCCCAAAACGTATCGGTCGCCGTGCGCCGCAAGGGGTGGCGCAGGCGCTGCACCAGCGCCTCTTGCAGGGTCGTCACCGCCTGGCCGTTTGGCGCGATCTGATACGCCTTGGAGATGCCGCGGATGGAGACGGCAAGCTCGCTAGATGACATCCGCGAACCTCCGCTCCAGCCGGCTGAAGACGAAGGCGCCCCACCCCAGCGCCAGTACCATGAACACCGCGGAGTAGGCGATATTGCCCCACAGCAGCGTACCGCGATCAAACAGCGACCAGCGCATCCCCTCAATCAACGGCGCCAGCGGGTTGATCAGGAAGTAGGTGCGCAGCGCCGGCGGGATCGCGCTGGCAGGATAGGCGATCGGCGAGGCGTACATCAAGAACGTCAGCAGCACCGGCAGGGCGTACTTCACGTCGCGGTAGGTCACCATCCAGGCCGACAGCCACAGCCCGAGGCCGAAGGCGAGGCCGATCAGCAACAGCAGCCACAGCGGCAGCAGCAACAGGCTGAGGCCGGGGCGGATGCCCGTTAGCGCGAACATGATCGGCAGGAGCGCGGCCGTAATCGCAAAGTCCACGAACGTGGAGAGAATCGTCGACAGCGGCAACACCAGGCGCGGGAAATAAACCTTCGAGAGCAAGCCCGCATCCTGCACGAGCGAGGCGCTCGCCTTCATGAGCGTATTGTTGAAGGCATTCCAGCCAAGCATCCCAGCGTAGACGAACACGAACGCCGGCACGCCGCCGCTGGGCACCTTCGCGATCTGGCCGAAGACGATGGAGAGGATGAACGCCGGCACCACGGGCTGGATCAGGTCCCAGATCACGCCCAGCGCCGTCTGGCGATAGCGCAGTTTCACGTCGCGGCCGGCAAGCGTGCCGAGCAGATCGCGGAAGTGCCAGAGTTCGCGCGGGTCGAGGATCTGCCAGGAGGCGCCGGGGCCGATGTCCTGATACTGCCGGGTCGCCTGTCGCAACTGCCGCTCCGTGCGCAGGGTCGCGTGCGTCTCTCGGTAGTGTAGCGATCCGGCGCGGCGCAGACCACCCACCAGTGGAGGGGTCAGATGCGATTCCTCCCTGACGCCGCGCTGCCCTTGCGCAGCGGCGGCCCGTTCGGCACGGCGCCGGAATTCGGACACGAAGAGTCCGCGGGGGAATGTGTGGAAGATGAGCGACGCCGGCCACGGCGTCCGCTGCGGCACCGGCGGCAGAATATACCGGCCAGGCGGTCTGGCTGCCGGTCAGTAGGCGCCGCGCGCGCTGATCACGGCTGGAACGGTGCGCAGCACGATGCCGCAGTCGAACAGAAAGCCGGCGCGGCGCACGTACTCGAGGTCCATCTGCATGCGCGTGGCCTCGTCAATGAGGCAGCGGCCCGACACCTGCCAGATGCAGGTCAGTCCCGGCTTCACGGCTAGGCGGCCCCAATCGTACGGCCCGTAGCGCTCGACCTCATCGGGCGACTGCGGCCGCGGGCCGACGATGCTCATCTCGCCGCGCAACACGTTGATGAGCTGCGGCAGCTCGTCGATGCTGGTCTTGCGCAACCAGCGACCTGCGCGGGTGACGCGCGGATCATCGGGCGTTTTAAATACCGGACCGTCCATGCGGTTGAGGCAGAGCAGCTCATGCCGCTGCTCGTGCGCCCCATCGATCATCGTACGAAACTTGAAGCAGGTGAATGCTTTGCCGTCCTTGCCGATCCGCACCTGGCCGTACACCACGGGACCGCGAGAACCGAGCCGAATCAGTACCGCCGCAACCAACCAGAGGGGCAGTGAGCACACCAGCAGGAGGACGCCGATCAGCAGATCAAAGCTGCGTTTAGCGAATGCATAGCCTGCGCGGTCGTGGATCTGCCGAACCACGGTCCGGCGCACGGCGGCGCCGGCCCCGGCCTCGTGTTTCGGCACGCCGTCGAAGTCGGCGGCGTCATACGCCCTCACCGTTACCTGCAGATCCTGCATCGTCACCCCATCCGGCTGCCAGCTCGTGCCGCCTCCAGTGATGAAATGCCTGTGCGGGGCGTTTCGTCACTCTTCGGCGCCGGCAGATGTTCCGCCGTCCGATCCGGCGCGCCTGGAGCGCAGCGCTCCAGACCACCGCACAACGGCGACCAGGCGCGGCGGCGCCGTTGCCGCCAGGCAGGCGAGGTATTCGTTGCGCGGATAAGCGCCACGCCACCAAGCTACTCGATCACGCCCTGGCACTTCAATGCGCCCATGCCGCGTGCTGGCCATAACCGCCGGTATCGTCATCCGCCCGGCGCCGCTGCCGGCGCCGCTCCTTGCCGCGCCGGCACGAACTGCACGCGCACCGCGCATGACCGGTTGCACCCGGCTTGCCCGGTTCCAGTGGCGCTGCTGGGCGTCGCCATCGCGGTCCAGTGACCCGGCCATACAGTACTGCTGAACTGATGAACACGCCATTGCTGTGGCCCTGCTGAGCGGTGCGGCCGGTCTGCTTTATGTCCAGTTGACGTAAAGTCCGTGCGGGAAAGGAGCAAAGAGGGGATTCCGGCACGGGACGAAGCCGTAGGGGAGATCGCCGATTCGCCGCCGAACGCACCGTCGTCGCCGTCTGCCGCGCGGTCACGGCGTTTTCGCGCTGCGGCCGCTCGCCGCTCACCCCGGCGACTCACTCCCCGCGCACCTCGACAGCGGCGAGTTGTTCCAGCGCCTTGACCAGCGCCTGGTTGCCCTCGTCCGCGAGGCCGGCCGCTTCGAGAGCGGTGTAGAGCTGATGCACGAGCGCGGTTCCGGGCAGCGGCGCGCGGGCGCTGCGGCCCGCCTCAAGCGCCAGCTTCAGGTCTTTCTGCTGCAGGCCGATCTTGAAGCCGGGGGCGAAGTCGCGCTTGAGCACGCGTGGGGCCAGGTTGGAGAGCGCCCACGAGCCCGCCGCGCCGGCCGACACCGCCTCCAGCATGCGGTCGACGCTGATACCGGCCTTCGCAGCCAGCACCAGCGCCTCGCTCATCGCCAGATTGTGGAGACCGACGATCACCTGATTGCAGAGCTTCACCGTTTGCCCCGCGCCCGATGGTCCGCAGTGGACGATGCGCTTGCCCATCGCTTCCAGCACGGGCCGCACCTTCTTCAGCGCCCAGGCCTCGCCGCCGACCATGATCGAAAGTGTGCCCTCGATCGCGCCACGCTCACCGCCGCTCACCGGCGCGTCGAGCAGCGCCACGTCGCGTTCCTTGAGCCGGGCGGCGATGGCGCGCGTCACATCAGGCGAGATCGTGCTGTTGTCGATTACAATCGTGCCGGGCCTCGCGCCCTGCAGCACGCCCTGCTCGCCGAGAATCACGGCCTCGACATCGGGCGAGTCGGTGACGTTCGTGATCACCACGTTGGCGCGCTCCGCGACCTCGCGCGGGGAAGCCGCGCGCGCTGCGCCCGCGGCGATCACCTCGTCCAGACGCGCGTTCGCGCTGCGATTCCAGGCCGTCACGGCAAATCCAGCCTTCAGCACGTTCAGCGCCATCGGCCGGCCCATGATGCCCAGTCCTACACAGCCGACGCGCAGCGTCCCATCCTCGCTCATGATTGCTCCTTGCGGTTGGTTGCCTCACCGGCATGCGAACCATGTCATACCGCGGCCCGAATCTGGCCGCCGATCGGCATCGTTCGAGCCCTCGACCAGTCAAACCCCCGACCAGCCGCCGGGTACACTCTCCCACTCTTCGGCGCCGGTGCCGGCGTCCTGCTGCCGTTCGATGAATGACGCAAGCAGCTCCATCAGCTCGGCGTGGCGTTCGCGGTGCAGCGTGTGTCCCGCGCCGTGGAAGATGCGCAGCTCGGAGCCGTAGATCAGGCGGTGCAGCTCGTAGGCGTGCTCTACCGGCACCACGTCGTCCTCGTCGCCGTGCAGAATCAGCGTCGGGCAGCGCACGCGGTCCAGGCGGTTCGCGACGATCATGCCGCCCGCCTCGAGCACGCGGCTGTAGCCCGCGACCATCCGATCGAGAATGCCCGGCCAGTTGAGCGGACCCTGCGCCTGCGCGAAGCGTTCCTGTGTCGGCTCGGGCCACTCCTGCCAATTGGTGATGTTCTTCCACAGCTCGCGCTCCTGCGGCAGGATCCGCCCTTCCGCACCCCATACGCAGAGCGTGCGCACCAGCTCGGGGCGATCGGCGGCGACGATCAGCGCCGCGATCGAGCCATCGCTCCAGCCGCAGAGGTGCGCGGGCGCGGCGCCAAGCGCTTCAAGCAGCGCCGCCGTGTCAAGTCCATCCTGGCCGTAAAAGTCCCCCTCAAACAGGCGCGGCGGCGAGGACGCGCCGTAGCCACGCATGTCCGGCGCAATCACGCGGTAACGCTCGCCAAGCTCGGCGATCTCGCGGCGGAAGTGCAGCAGCGCTGTGCCGCCGCCGCCGTGCAACAGCAGCAGCGGCTCGCCGGAACCGGACTCCTCGTAATGGAAGGTGACGCCGTGGACCTCTACCTCGGGCATGGGCACGATCCTCGTCCGCGCCGGGGCGCCCGCGCGGCTCAGCCGTTCGAGAGCTCCTTCGCATGGCCGTTGGCCCGCGGGCAGACATGCACCGGGCCGTCCATCACAGCGCCGCAGAGCGGGCATTTGGGCCGGCCGGCGTTGACGACCGCGTCGATCCCGTGGCTCAGCGCCCGCGCCTGCGCCACGGAGAGGCGGCAGCTCCATGCGGCCGTTTCCGTCTCTTCGGCCTCGGCATTGTAGGCGAACACGACGAACTCGCTGCGCCCTTCGTCGAAGCCGAGGCCGAGCTGGCCGCAGCGGAAGTCCACATCGGCGCCGGCCGGCACATCAGACCCGGCCATCAGGCGGGCGGGCTGCTCGCGCAGCGCCGGCCGGCCGAGGCGCACGATCTGCTGCTGCAGCGCCGTGCCAAGCGCCGTGAGCTGTTCTTTCTCCATCCAGAGCGAGGCGTAGCGTCCGCTGCCGCGGGCGACGAGGCGGAAGGTGCGTTGCCCGGGCTGACCGATCGCCTCAGCGCCGACGCCCTCCACCAGCCCGAAATCGTTGCTGCTCTCCGCCATCCACCCCCTCGCGCGCCGGCCCGCGACGCACGGCCATTATCGTTTGGCATCCGGCGGCGGGCAATGCGCCGGCCGGCGCGCCCGCGATGCTAAACTGAGCGACACGTACGCCGTGGAGGCACGCCGATCGTGGCGCTGCAAACCGTGCCCGCGCTGCTTGGTTCGTATTGGCAACCGATCGGGGCTGTGGGTTTGATCATGACCTCGCTTGCCTTCCGCAGAGCGCGTCGGGCGGGGCGGCCGCGCTGGCGCAGCGAGTGGCGCTGGGCCTTCAGCCAGCGCCGAGTCTCTGCACTGCTGATGGCTGGCGCCCTCGGCCTGCTCGCCGGCTGGGCGCTGCTGGCGCGGTTGGCCGGAAGATGATAAGGGCCATTCGTCGCGCCTACGGCTCCCGTTCATACAGCGGCCGCACGCCCGGCATGCCGAGCTGCCAGGCGCCCGGCTCGTGCAGCAGCTGGTTCGCCTCGTCGCGCTGCGCGGCACTGTAGCCGTTCTCGGCCGTGCCGTAGACCGCCAGCAGATATTCGGCGACCGCCTGCATGAACGCCTCGCCGTCCACGGCAATCGGCGTGCCGTCGTCGGTTTCGCCTTCCCATTCGAACCGCGCCGCATTCCAGCGCACGCCCGGCCTCCGGCTCCTGCTTCGGCTATGCTACGGCAGGCCGCGGCAATCGCCCACGGAGCCAGGACATGCCCGCACGCGTCGTCCGTTCTACGCTCGTTTTGATCAAATGGCCGGCACTCACGTTGCTGGGCGCGCTGCTGGTGCTGGCGCTCAGCTCAGCCGGCAGTTCCGGCGCCGTCAGCACCGTGACCTATCACGCCGGCTGGAACCTCGTCGGCGCGCCGGACGGTACGCGCTATGCCGGCGCCGATGGGCCGATCTACACGCTGCAGCCCGGAGATACGGCCTACGAGTCGTTTCCCGCGGGCACGCCGTCGGCGGCGGGCGCCGGCTACTGGGTCTACTTCGGCGCCTCACGCACGCTGCAGGTGCCCGACGGCCAGGCCTTTGTCACCGTGCAACTGCCGGCGGCCCAATGGGTGCTGATCGGCAATCCGAGCGGCCTGCGCACCGTGCCGGTTACAGGCGCCGACGCGGTGTTCACCTACGATCCGGGCCGCGGCTACCGCGCGGTGAGTTCATTGCTGCCCGGCCAGGGCGCGCTGGTGTACAGCCAAGACGGCGCCCTGCTCACCATCGGCATCGCGGACACGAGCGCCGGCGAGCAGGAGCCGGAGACCGCGGACATCCCCGTCGGCCCCGTCGGCGGGCTGGATGACGCCGGCTGCCGCACCGGCGACGTGCTGACGGGCGTGTGGAAACCGTCACGGCTGCAACTGATGGACGCCTGCCGTACGATGTCCGGCACCGTGGCCAGCGTGCGCGTGGAGACCGACGGCGACTATCACATTAACGTCGTGCCCGATGCGGGCGAGCAGGACTTTCTGAACCAGCGCAACCAGACCGTGCAGCACGGCGGCCTGGTCGTCGAGGTGATTCCGGCCGATCAGGCGCTCGTGGCGCCGCCGCGCAGGGGCGATCACGTGCAGGTCACGGGCGCCTTCGTGCTCGACCGCGACCACGGCTGGCTCGAACTGCACCCGGCCTGGAGCATCGCGCAGCTTGCAAGATGATCGGTGATGTACCTGCCCCCGATCGGTGCGATACTGACGGTGCAGTTGTGGAGATCGAAGATGGCCGCCAGGCTAAGGACGATTCACGTGGATGGCAGTACCGAACTGAACTCGGTGCTGGATCTGGCAGGCGAAGGGCCGCTGGAGCTTGAGCGAGATGGTGTTCGCTACCGAGTCGAAGCCTCCCCTGCCAAGCCCTGGCCAGACTACGACGCGGATGCCGTGCGTGCCACATTGGCGCGGCTGGCGGGGGTGCTTGAAGCAGGCGAGGCCGACCGGGTGATCGACAGCCTCTACCATGCCCGAGAGATCGGCTCACGGTCGCCAGATCGACCCTGATGCCCTACATCCTTGACGCCGATTGGATCATCAACGCGCTCGCCGGCCGCGAACCCGCAGTGTCCACGATCAAGCGACTCGCGCCGGCGCAGATTGCGGTGAGCATCATCACGGTCGGTGAGGTGCTTGAGGGAGCGTTCGGTTCCGCTAATCCCGAGGCACGCCTCGCGCTCTATCATGAGTTTCTGCATCCGTTTCATCTCATTGGTGTTAATGAGGCGATTATCGAGAAGTTTGCGGAGATTCGCGCATATCTCCGGCGAACACGGCAAATTATCTCCGACTTCGATATTCTGCTGGGGGCAACGGCCCTGCACCATGACCTCACGGTGCTGACGTTCAACCGCCGCCACCTTGCACGAATCGACGGGTTGCGAGTCTATCAGGCGCCATAGCGGGCGCTCGCTCAACGAAGACGCCGTAGCTCGCATCACCTCACAAGGCGATGCTCTACGCCGAGATGCGCGGCGCCGCGAGCGCTTCCGGCGCGTCGTCCATCTCCGAGCTGTAGATCGCATGGCCGCTGGCAGAGCGCTTGGCGACGTACATGGCGAGGTCCGCGTGGTGCGTGAGCGTGGCCGCATCGTGCGCGTCGTCCGGATAGAAGGCGATGCCGATGCTGGCGCCGACCGTTACGGGCTGACGGTTGATGCTGAAGGGCTGTTCCAACGACTTCAGAATCTTCTCCGCCGCCGCGGCGGCGCCGGGCGGACGCGCGCCCGGCAAAATCACGGTGAATTCGTCACCGCCCAGGCGCGCGACGGTGTCCGACTGGCGCAGCGACTCCTGCAGCCGCACACCGACCTCCTGCAAAAGCTGGTCGCCGGCCTGGTGTCCGAGCGTGTCGTTCACCGCTTTGAAGCGGTTCAGGTCGATGAACAGCAGCGCCAGCGAGCCGCGATTGCGCCTGGCCACGAACAGCGCCTGCTGCAGCCGATCATCCACGAGGCGCCGGTTGGGCAGGCCGGTGAGGCTGTCGGTGAGGGACTGCCGCTCGAGCTGCCCGGCGCGGCGACGCTCCGTGATGTCGGTCAGCACGTTGACCGCGAACTGCACGCGGTCTTGTTCGTCGCGAATCGCAGCCGACTTGAGCATCAGCCAGCGCTCCTCGCCGCCGTCGCGCGGCCGGGCGCAGACGAGCGTCTCCAGCGCCTCCTTGCCCTGCGCCGCACGCCGGTCCGGCAGCGACTCGCGCAGGACCGGCAGGCCGTCCTCGTCGGTCAGCTCGAAGTCGCGCCAGGGGTCGTTCCGTCTGCCGAGCAGCTCGTCGGCTGCGCTGAGGCCGAAAAGCTGCGCCGCCGCGTCGTTCGCGTAGATCGAGCGCCCGGAGGGGTCCAGTACGGTGATGCCGTCGGCCACGCCTTGCAGGATGGCGTTGAGCTGGTCGCGCGAACGGCGTAGCTCCTCCTGCGCCCGCATCAGCGCCGTCAGATCGTGCAGCACGCTGAGCACGAAGCGGGCGCGGCCGTCCTCGCCCAACACGGCAGAGGAGCGGAAGACCACCCAGCGTTCACTCGCGCTGGCTGGCGTCCCGCCGCGCGCCCGGCAGCACACCACCGCCTCGACCTCGAGCTCGCCATCGAGCACGCGGCGCATCGGCAACTGCTCCGGCGGAAACGGCTGGCCGCGTTCGTCCAGCAGCTCGAAGCGGCTCGTCGGTCCCGCGGTCGTCTTGCCGAACAGCTCGGCGGCGCTGCCGTACCCCAAAATGCGCGCCGCCGTCTCGTTTGCGTAGGTGACCGTGCCGGCCGGATCCTGCACGACGATGCCATCGGCCACACCCTGAATGATCGCCTCGAGTTGGTCGCGCGAGTCGCCCAGCTCGCGCGCGTCTTCCAGTCGGCCGCGCAGGTCGCGCAGCACGGCCACGAGCAGCGGCGCGCCGTCCGCATGCGCCACGCCGTTGAGCCCTTCCAGCGGCACGCGCGCTCCACTCGGCTGGACCCAGGTGAAGCGGTACGAGCGATCGGAGAGGCCGGCCGCGATCACGGCGCCGACCGCGCCGTCAAGACCCTGATCCGCAACCGCGGCGCTCAGCTCGATCGCCGGCAGTGCGATCAGGGTGCGCTTGTCCCGCCCGCTCAGCCGTTCTGCGGCCTGATTGGCATCGCGCAGCCGCATCGTCTTCGGATCGATCACGAACACGGCGTCGCGCAGGCCGTCGAGCAGCGGGCGCGCCGCGAGTCCCGAGCCCGGGGCGGCGCTGTGGCCGCGCCACCGATGCCAGACGGCCCGCGCTGCAGTCCCTGCCAGCAGCAGGGCGGCGAGCGCCACGGCAGCGCCGGCGGTCCAGGTCGCGCCACCGCCGACGGTTTCCGCCTGGTCGACAGCGGAACGCAGGCTCGCGTCGCGCGCGTCCAGCGAGCCGGCGAACGCGGCCATCGCCGCACGGTAGGCGTCAAACTGCGCGTTCGCCCGGTCGCCGAGCGCGCTGTCCTGTGTCTGGCCCGCACGGCGTGCCTCGATCAGCGGTCCGGCGGCGCGCTGCCAGGCAGCAGCCGCATCGGCCACCTGTGCAAGCGAGCCCGTGAGGTTGCCGCCGAGCGCCCGCGCGGGCGCCTGGGCCTCGGCTTCTGCCGCCCCGAGCTGCTGGCTCGCCTCGGCATAGGGCGTGATCGCGCTTTCCGGGCCGCCGGCCGCATAGGCGCGGACGGCGTTGTCCATCGCCGCCAGGCTGCTCTCGATGGTCCGCGCCTCGGTTCGCAGCGGAGCGAGCTGCTGCGTGAGCGCGTCGCGGCCGGCGCTGCCGCGGGACGAGACAACCACGGCCAGCACCGCTGAGACCGTCGCCGCGGCGAGCAACAGACAAGCCAGACCCGACCACGAGCGCAGCCCGCGCGGCGGGTGCAGGCGGAGCGACACATTCACAGCAGCACCGCATTGCGAGTTTCACTCGTATATCGAGTGACGGCGCGGTTTCTGCATGGGCGTTCCGGCAAGTGCGCCGCTGGCTGACCTTGATACGGCCTACAGCGACGCGGCGGCGCGTCCCAGCCGCCGCCGAAAGCCGCGGCCGCCCAGCCGCGGCCAGGTCTCGTCGAAGGCGCGCCGCAGCGCCGCGAGATCCGCGACCGCGCGATCGTGCAGCGCGACCACGCCGGTCGGCTCGGCCGTCGCGTTCACCGCGCGATCGCGCAAGCGCCGGCGCAGCTCATTGGCATCGTGCAATGTGCCGAGCGCATCCTGTACCGCGACGGCTGCGACGATAGCGTCCTCGGCAGCGCCGCCCAGCAACTCGCGCAGCGCCTCCAGCAGATAGCGCAGGCGCCGAACCTCCTTGCGCAGTTCGTGCAGCTCGTCCAGCGAGGCGCCGGCGAGGTCGCGCGCGGCGGCGCGCACCGCGCCGTGCTGCCGCCACAGCAGCGCCGGCCCGCGCTCACACAGCCGCTCAGAGCCGCGTTCGCTGGCAGTTTCGGCCGCGAGGAACGTCGCCATCCGCTGCTGCCAGTCGCGGTACTCCGCGCTCCGAACGTGTGCCGCGAGTTCGCCGCGCAGTCTCGTGCGCTCTGTCTGCCACTCAGCCAGGACGGCCGCAATGCTGGCCTGGTCCGGCGCCCGGCCGGCCGCCTCGCGCAGCGCCGTGCAGAGGACATCCATGTCGCGCACCCTGCCGAGTGCGTCGCCGAGGCGCTTCAGGCCGCCATCGACCGAGCGTACATCCCGACGCGGGTACGCGTTCCGAAACAGCCGGAGCAGCGTGCGCAGGCGCCGCGCAGCCACGCGGGCGTCGTGAATATCGTCCACCGAGGGATTGTCCTGCAGGACAGAGGCGAAGCTGCGCAACCGCACGAACTGTGCGGAGAGCAGCGTACGGCCGCTCTCGGCGAGCGTGGCGTCGAAGCGCAATCCAAACGCTGCACGCTGCCCGCCAGCCGGCGCGACGAGGCGCAGCCGCCGGCCGAAAGCGGCCCGCCACAGCGCCGCGATGGCGCGCTCGGGGCCGTGCAGCGCCGTGTCCCGCTCGCTCCGCTGCAGCGTCAGCACCGTCTTGCGCTCGGTTGTGGTGATCGCTGCCAGCCGCAGCCCGTGTGCTTCGAGCCGCGCCAGCGCTTCCGCCGCCGCCGCAACCGCCGCGGCCTCAAGCGCAAGGCGGCGAGCGGCTGCGCCGAGCGCGGCCACGGCTGGCTCGGCGGCGGCGGCGCTGAGCAGCTCTTTGAGGCCGCGCGGCTTACCGCGCGCGTCGTACTGCTGGCACAAGACGCCCAGCGCCGCGATCAGTACGCCGGACTGATCGCGGTCGAGGTTCGGCAGCGCAGCCTCGGTTGCCAGGTCGCGTGCCGCCGCGGCGGGCGCTTCGGGTCGCAGCGCCCGACCGGCGTGACGCAGCCGCAGCAACGCATCGAGCGTGTTAGCGAACGCCGGCGCGGCGTGAAGCCGTGCGCACATGGCACCCGCCAGTTCATGCGCAAGCGCGGCCGTTCGCTCCGCCGGCGGGGCGGCCGCGGCGGCGTCGGTCGCCTGCGCCAGCGCCGCGGGATCCGGCGCCCGCTCGAAGTCGGGCAAGCCGGACAATCCCTGAAGCGCCCGCTCCAGCTTGGAGCGCGCCTGCGGCGTGAACACCGCTTCGCTGCGCAGCGCGGCCACGATCGCCGCGAGATCGGCCTCACGTCCGTCGGGCAGCAGCTCGGCCTCGAGCTCGTACAGGTCGGGCTGGCCGCGGTCGAAGCTGACCCGATCGAGGCTGAGCGTGGCCACGACCCTCCTCCCGTCGCACAGGTCGCGCTCGTGCCGCTGCTGTCGTACCGTGGCCAACCGGCGCAGCTGCAGGCCGTCCAGCAGCCGCAACGCCAGCGTGCGGGCCGCGCTCTCCGGCCAGGCCAGCGGCTGCTGCCACGCCGCGAGGTCTGGTCTTTCAGTCCTACTCTCAGTGTTCTCACCGTCCGCGTCGGGGAGCGCCGCGAGGTCAACCTCCAGCTCTTCGCGGTGCCGCACGGCGGCGGCGGACGAGGGAGCGCTGTCGGCGAGGGATTTCAGCGTCGCGGTAAAGCGGACGGCGTGACGGCGCACACGGCAGGCGTAACCGGCGCGCAAACAGACAAAGTCATCGCTGTCGAGATAGTGGTCGATGACGGTGAGCGTGCGCGGGCGCCGCAAGGTGAAGGGTCCAAGCTGGTCGCGTTCGAGCCATGCCGTGAAGGCGGCGCCGTTGCGAAAGCTGAACTTGGCCTCGATCTCCATGCCGTCAGTATACCGAGCCTCCGCTCGCCGCATGGACCACCAGGCAGGGGCGGCCGCAGTACTGCCATACGGATGTTTGCGCGCTAGCGGCCTGCCGCCGGCGCCTCCACGAGCACGGCCGTGCCGGCCCCCGGCGCGCTTTCGATCCGCAGCACGGCGCCGACTTCGGCCGCGCGCTCGCGCATGGAGCGCATGCCGATGCCGCCGCGGCCGGAGGCGGGCCGCGGCGGCGACTCAGGGTCGAAGCCGTGGCCGTCGTCTCGCACGGCAATCGAGAGCGTGCTTTCCGATGCCGTGAGCCGCACGGTGATCGTCTGCGCGTGTGCGTGCTTGACGGCGTTGCCCAGCGCCTCCTGCACGATGCGGAAGAGCGCGGCCTCCGCCGCGGGCGTCAGCCGGCAGCCGGCCGCTGGCTCGAACTGCACGGCGGTGTCGCTGCGCAGGCGGAACGACTCCACCAGCCGTTCCAGCGCCACCACCAGCCCTTCGTCGAGTCCTGGTGGGCGTAGCTGCACGAGCAAGGCGCGCATCTCCTTCTGCGCCTCTTCGGCCAGCGTGCCGATGCGGTCGAGCGTGAGGCTCAGGCGGGTCGAGCCTTTCTCGTACTGCGCCTGCGCCGCCCGCGCGAGCATACCGAGGCTGAAGACCGATTGCGTGACGGAATCGTGCAGATCGCGGGCAAGCCGGGCGCGCTCCTCCAACGCCGAGGCCTCCTGACCGCGCCGCAACAGGCGTGCTCGCTCGACGGCCAGCGCCGCCTGGTCGGCCAGCGCCTGGATCAGACGGACGTCTTCGTCGGCGAACGTGCGCGGGCGGGTGTCGTTCACCCACAGGATGCCGATCGGCGTGCCGTCGAGCCGCAGCGGCGCGGCGATCACGGCGCGCACGCCGGCGGCGGCGGTCTCTTGCTGCGAAGGCGACGGCACCGGCCAGGCGGCATAATCGTCGACGCGCACGGCCTGGCCGCTGGCGATGGCGCGACCGCTGGCGGTGCCCGCGAAAAACGCTTCGTCGAGCGTGGCGACCGTGGCGTTGGCGAAGTAGGGCTGCGGATCGCCGGTGGTGGCGAGCGGGATCAGACGCCGGCGCTCCTCGTCCATCAGCCCGACCATCGCGCCGGCGGCGTCGCACAGGCGCCAGCCCGCGTCGGCGACGATGCGCAGCACGTCCTCGGTATCGGTGCTGGCCAGCAGGCGTTCGGTGATGCCGGCGAGTGTCCCGAGTCGCTCGATCTGGCGCGCCGCCGTCTCGCGGGCGCCGCGTTCCTGCTCGGCGAGACGAGCGTTGTACAGCGCCACGGCCGTCTGGTCGGCAAATGCCTCGGCCAGGCGAAGCTCGTTCTCGCCGTATGTCCGCTCGCGCCGATGGTAGAGCATGAGCAGGCCGAGGAGCTCGCCATCGGCGGCGAGCAACGGCAGCCGCAGTGTGCTGATGATGCCTTCCAACTCCATGATGCCCGCCAGCGCGTTCCAGCGCGGCCGCAGTTCTTGCGAGACGTTGCGCAGATGCAGCGGCCGGCGCGCCCGCCGCAGCGCCGCGTAGGTTGTCGACGACTTATCCTCCATCGCTTCGAACGCGGTGATCAGTTCGGGCCTCAGGCCTTCGCTGGCGCCGCACAGCACCAGTTCCTCCACGGGGTCGAGCAGCCAGATCGCGGCCGCGTCCGCCCCCAACACCGCATTCGACCGCCGCACGATCTCTTGCAAGAGCGCCGACGTGTCGCGCGTTGAGGCCAGCTCGGCGGCCACCACCTGCAGCGCGTGCGACTCCTCGATCAGGCGAGCCTGTTCGAGCGCCAGCGCCGCCTGATCGGCGAGAGCCTGCAACAGCGCGGCATCTTCTTCTGCAAAGCGTCCGGGCGCCGTATCCGCGGCCAGCAGCACGCCGAGCGGCACGCCGGCCTTGCGCAACGGCGCCGCGACGAAGGCGCGCACTCCGGCTGCCGCCAGGTGGGTCTGGTTGGGACGTGCCAGCGATAACGCCGCAAAGTCCTCGACCAAGACGGGCTGGCCGCTGCGGAAAGCCTGGCCGGTTACGGTTTCCGCGAAGAAGGCGTCGTCGACGACCGGCTGGCCGAGCGCGGAGAACCAGGTCTGGAACTCGCCGTGAACGGCGGCCGTGACCAGGCGGTTGTCGGGCGGCTGCACGAGCGCCACCACGGCGGCGCCTGCACCCGAGAGCCGCACCGCCGCCTCGACCACGACGCGAAGCACGGCGTCTGCGTCCGGCGTGGCGAGCAACTGCTCGGCGATGCCGGCCAGCGTGGTCAGGCGGTCGAGCTGGCGCGTGGCCGCCGCACGGGAGGCAGCCTCCTGTTCTGCAAGCGTCGTGTTGTGAATGGCAACCGAGATCTGATCGGCGAACGCCTGCGCCAGTTGCATCTCGCTGGCGCTGTAGCTGCGCACGCGGTGGTGATAGAGCGTGAGCACGCCGTGCACGCTGCCGCCCGCCTCGAACAGCGGCAGGCGCAGAGCGCTGCGAATGCCGGCGTCGGCGACGGCAGCGCCGATCGCCGGGTCGGCAGCGGCAAGCACCGCCGGATAGTCCGCGAAGAACTGGGGGCGGTCATTGCGGCGAATCTGCTCGAAGAAAGCGCGGGCCGGCGATGTGTTGACCTCAAGCCGCTGCAGCAGCGGGCCGGGCAGCCCGCGGCTCGCGCGCGTGCGAAAGCGGCCGTGCTCGTCGAACATCCACACGGCGGAGGCGTCGGCGCCGAAGACCGCGGCAGCGCGCTCGACCAGGCCGTTCATCAGCGTGGCGGTCTCACGCGAGGTCGCCAGGTCGGCGGCGATCCCTTGCAGCGCATGCGTCTCCTCGATCAAGCGGGCGTGGTCCAACGCCAGCGCCGCCTGCTGTGCCAGCACGCGCAGGGCATCCAGCATCGCCGGAGGCCAAGGGGTGCGCAGAAACATCGACATCGCGCCGACCAGCCGGTCGCCCACGAGAAGCGGAAAGCCCGCATAGCTGACAAAGCCCGCCCGCGTGAACAGTTCCCGGTTCTGGATCGCGTCGGTTTCGCGGATCGGATCGAGGATCAAAGGCTCGCCGGCATGGATCGCCCGCACGATCGGCGACTCCGCCATGTCCAGCGGCACGCGGTCGGGAAAGTTCGTGTCAGCAAAGAGCTGGCTCGCACGGGCGCATAACTGCAACGCGTCGTCCGCGGGGTCGTAGATCCAGATGCGCGCTACGTCGACGCCGAACTCTTCGAGCAGGCTAGCTGCCAGCGCGGCCGGGCCGCCGGCGCTGTCGGCATGGGCGGAGACGCGCGCCATCACGCGATGGAGCGCAGCCAGCCAGGCCGCGGCATCCTGCGGCGGCGACTGCGGCAGCGTCGACACGGCGAACTCCTGGCTGCCCGCGAACACACGGCGCGGGACTCCGCGTACAGTATAGGTGACCGACTCGAATCGCCGAGGTCAGCTCTGCGCGACGGGCGCGCTGCGAAGGCGCCACCGCCGGAGTGAATCCCACTCTCGCGCCCGCGCTGGTACGATGAACAGGGCCGAAGCGACGGCGCGACCCCGACGGTTAACGGGGACAGGGGAAGAAAGACATGGCAGACGAAACACCGATCTCGACCGCCGAAGCGGCGCCGACCTACGATGAGATCATGGAGCGGCTCAAACTCGTGGAAGACCCGGAGCTTCGCATGAGCATCGTCGACCTCGGACTGGTCTACGGCGCGGAGTACGTCCCGGAAACGAGTGCGATCGAGGTGACGATGACGCTCACCAGCCCGGGCTGTCCGCTGGGCGGGCTGATCCAGGGCCAGGCCTACGCCGTGCTCAAGGATCTTCCCGGAGTGAAGGACGTAGATGTCAAGATCACGTTTAACCCACCCTGGGATCCGCGCACGATGGCGTCCGAAGACGTCAAGATGATGCTCGGCATCTGGTAGCAGCGCGGGGCGCCCAGCGCGTGCTGGGCGCCCCGCTTGCTCACTTCTTGCCTTTGCCCGTCTTGCCGGGCGGCGGCTTGGCGCCGCCTTTGCCTTTTGGCCCGCTCTTGCCTTTGTCCGGCATGCTCATCACCTCACAGCTACTCCCGACCAGCGCATGGCCGGAGCCCCGTCTTGCCGGCAGCGCCGGCCTGGCATTCCGGCGTGCATAGGCGCAGTAAACGCCCTCTCCGCAAGGATCGCAAGATGCCCGTGGTTGGCGCCGTCCTCGCCGGCGGACGCAGCTCGCGCTTCGGCCGCGACAAAGCGCTGTTGGAGATCGGCGGCCAGACGCTGCTGCTGCGAACCATCGCCGTGCTGCGCGCCGCCTGCAGCCAGGTGTTGGTCGTCGGACCGCCGGAGCGGGCGCGGCAGGCGCCAGGCGCGACGGTCGTAGCGGACGAGCTGCCGGGCATCGGGCCGCTCGGCGGGATCCTTACGGCTCTGCACGCGCGGCCGGACAGCAGCCTGCTAGTCGTTGCGGTTGACATGCCTTTCCTCAACGCGGAATTGCTCGGCCATCTCGTCGGCCTGGCCGCGGACGCCGATGTGGTGCTGCCCGTGGTCGATGGTCGCGGGCAGCAGTTGCATGCCGTCTACGGCCAGGCCTGTGTGCCCCGGATCGAGGCGCAGATCGCGGCGGGCGACTACAAAATCGACCGCTTCTTTCCGCACGTGCGCGTGCGGCGCGTCGAAGAGGCCGAGCTGCGGTGCTTCGACCTGGCGCTGCGCTCGTTCCAAAACGTCAACACGCCCGCGTTGTGGCAGGCGGCGCTGGCGGAACTGGCGGCTGAGACGGATGAATGAACGGCCCGAGCGCGCCGAGAGGGCGGCGCCTGCCGGCCTCCGCCCTCTCGATCGTCGCGGCGTCTTCTGGATTACGCGACCTGCTTCGCCTTGCGCGCGCGGCTGGACTGGCCGCTGCGCTCGCGCACGAACGGCAGCGGCGGCGTCGGATAGGTTACGTAGCCGCACTGCAGGCAGGCACGCTCGCCTGGATCTGCCGCGTTATTCGTCATGTCACCATGACACCTGGGGCATGCTTTGAGGAACAGCATCGTTGCACCTCGACCCGGTTCGCCCGGTTGAACTCAGGCTGCTCGCGACCCCGCCATGCGGGGAGTGGGTCGATCGCGCTCAACCAGTGAAAAAACGTCTGAGCCGGCTTCGCGGTTCCACCGCATCCGCACCGCCCCCGCGCCGCGAAGCCTTTGCTACCAGCCTATGGTAGTTGGTCCGCCTTAGAAACTCCTTAGCGCCTGCGAAGTATCTTGCAGCTCTGCACGAGAATTGCCCCGCGACGCGACAGAATCGCGACCGCCGTGACCTTCCTCTGCAGGTAGTACGTACAAAACGGGCGGCGCGATGACTCGCGCAGCGCGACTCTGTGTCTGCTCGATCACATGAGGCGGGAAAGCCGACAGCGTCTGTCAGGTGGGAGGCGGAATCGCAGGCGGAAAACTGCCAATCGCCACACGATGTAGTCTACTGGCTGACAAGGCCGTTGTCAAGGTTTTCAGGATTGCAAGACCGTCGCCTATCCCTGATTTCGCAAGCGAAATCTGTCCCTTCCCCACAGGGGAAGGGTCTGTTCGAAGAGGTCCGAACGCCCTCGGCCCAACCCTTCCCCTGTGGGGAAGGGAGACGCGCGTGTACGCGCGGCGGGGTTAGGTGGCGCGAGCGCCTAGCTTACCTGGCGCGGCAGCGGCTCCGTCCCGGTCAGGAAGCGGCGGGGCACCTCGCGCGTCATCGTCTCGAGCTGCGCGTCGGACACGCCCAGTTCGCGCAGGCCGGGCAGCGCCGTTTTGCTCAGGAAGAGATAGAGCGTGGGTTGCGCCGGCGGCACGGGCGCCACACCGCGCTCGACCAGCCGTACACCGTAGTCGTGCCCGAGCATCAGCCGCCCCGCCCAGCCACGTCGCACCAACTCCGCGACTGTGGCGTTGCGGGCGCGGTAATCGGGGCGCGGCTCGCGGCCGGGATAGCGGTCCATCGAGAGATACACGCCGAGCCGCAACAGCGACTCCAGATAGTCGGCGTCGGTGCTGTCGGCGCTGTGGCCGATGCAGACAAGCCGCGGCGGCGCGCCCGCGTCGAGCAGGATCTCGGCCTGGCGCGTGCCCACCTGCAACGGCGCCCAGTGGTGCGTCGAGATCGGCACGCCTGTCTCGCGGCAGGCGATCGCCGCGCCGCGCAGCACCAGTTCCGCCGCCTCGGTCACGCCCTCCGCGTCGTTGGCGACTTTGATCGCGCCCGGCCGAATCTCCGAGCCCTCGATGCCGTCTTTGATCTCGCCGATGAAGATTTCGGCGATGCGCTCGGGCGTCTTGTCCCAGAAGAAACGCGGAATGTCGCGCCAGAGGCCGGTGCCTACCACGACCTGCATGCCGCTGGCTTCCGAGACGCGGCGCACGAAGCGCACATCGCGGCCGAGGTCGGGCGTGGAGAGGTCGATGATCGTATCCACGCCGCCGGCCGTCGCCTCGCGGAACTGCGCCACGACCAGCCGCTCGGTCGCCTCCCAGTCGAAGAGGTTCGGATAGGCATGCCACAGCCCGCCGCCGCCAATAAAGGTGTGCTCGTGGCTCAGCGTGAAGCCGAGCGCACTGTCCGCGACGGGGCCGGTCGCCGTTTGCACCGTGGGCATGGCGGTTCACCCTCCGTAAAGTTCTTTTGCCTGCCGCTCCAGATCCGCGCGGAAGTCGGGGTGGGCGACGCTCAGCATCTCCCGCACGCGCTCGCGGATGGTTTTGCCGCGCAGCGTGGCGATGCCCTGCTCCGTCACCACGTAGTCCACCAGCGTGCGCGGCACGGTGACGATGCTGCCGGCGTCGAGCAGCGGCACGATGCGCGAGACGCGCTGACCCGTGGCCGATGGCACGGAGCTGGAGGGCACCACGCTCACCGATTTGCCGCCCGGCGAGTAGGCGCCGGCGATCATGAACGCCGTCTGGCCGCCCACACCCGTGTACATGCGGTGGCCGAGCGACTCGGCGCAGACCTGGCCGGTCAGATCCACCACCAGCGCGTTGTTGACCGTCACGAAGTTTTCGATCTGAATCAGCCGGCGCAGGTCGTCGGTGTAGCCGAAGTCGTACAGCTCGAAGACGGGGTTGTCGTGGATGCGGCGCATTTCGTCAGGCGTCAACGCGACCAGGGCGCTGCCCACGACCTTGTACTTGTGGATGCTTTTGTATTTGCCCGTGACCACGCCCTTTTCGACCAGATCGACGATGCCGCCGGTAATCAGCTCCGTCTGCACACCGAGGTCTTCCTTGTCTCCGAGAAACAGTCCGAGCGCCGATGACACCGTACCCACGCCCATTTGCAGCGTGTCGCGGTTGTTTACCAGCTCCGAGGCGACCAGCGTGCAGATCACCTCGACTGTCGCGACCTCTTCCGGGTTCGGCGGCGGCGCCGGCAGTGCACCGGTCGGCGTCGTGCCCTCGACCAGTACATCCAGTTCGTTGACATGGACGTAGTTCTCGCCGCCGGTGCGGATGAAGTCCTCATGCACCTCGGCGATCACAAGCTTCGCGTTGCGGCACAGCGTGCCGGAGAACCAGACGCCCGGCCCGAAGCTGCAAAACCCCTGCGCGTCCGGCGGCGAAACGGGCACGAGGTAGATGTCGGGAGCGGAGGTAAAGCCGGCAGGCATCTCGTAGCTGCGCCACATGCCGATCGGCAGATACTCCATTGCACCGGCGTGACAGGCGGCGCGATTGGGCGGTGTGGCGTAGTTGTCGTGCAGCTCGACATGGCCGGCGAGCCCCGGCTGTGTCCATGAGACCAGCGCGGCGGGGTGATCGACGCGGATGTTCGTCAGGTCGCCGGCCAGCACGCGCGCGATCAACGCCTCGCACAGCGTGTACGGCGTGGTGCTGAACGGCGCCACGCCCACCACGTCGCCTGGGTTGACGCGTCTCAGCGCCTGCTCGGGCGTCGTGATCTTGTCGGCGTAGCGCTCCTGCCAGGTCATGATTCCCCTCCCAAGCTGCGCTGATGGCGCGAGGTCGAGCCACGGCTTCCTGGCCCATGCGCGCCGGCGTGTGCCTCGGTGACGCAGGGTGCGTCGCATGGCAGACGCGCGGCCGCGGCCCAATCATGGCACAGACGCGCCGCCGCGATCCGCAGCGCGCGGCTTGCCCGAAGGCGCGGACGCCCCGCCGTCGCCGCAGCTCCCCACGACGGTCGCGCCCTCGCGCCGATCAGGTTGAGGCAGACCCTGCCGGCGGCGCCATTGCACCCAGGCTGCCGACACTTGCCCGCGGCCGCGCCGCGCCGCTACGATCGGGCACGCGCCCGCCGGCCCGGCCGAGCCTCCGCGGCAAGAGCACGCGGCACACAAGCAAGTTGATGGCGACGTGATCTATCGCCTGTTCTGTTTGGCACGCTGGCTGGTCGTGCGCGTGCCGTTACGTCTGTCGTACAGCGGCGCGGTGCTCTGCGCCAACGTCGCCTGGCTGTTCATGCCCGAGCAACGGACGAACGCGACCGCGAACATGATCCAGGTTATGGGACCGAACCGGCGCGAGCGGGCGAGCCGGGTCGCGCGGCGCTCTTTTGCCAATTACGCGAGGTATGTGGTCGACTTCATCCGCCTGCCGGAGCTGTCCGCGCAGCAGCTCGCCGAGCGCTTCGACTTTGACGCCTGGGAGCGCTACGACGCCGCCCTGGCACAGGGCCGGGGCTGCATTCTGGTGCTCATGCATTTCGGCAACTGGGATCTGGGCGGCCCCGTGCTGGCTCACCGTGGCTACGCGATCAACGCGATCGCCGAGACACAGGAACACGGCCGGCTCAACGACGACCTGATCGCCGCGCGCACGAAGCACGGCATCAAGCTCATTCCGATGGAGAAGGCGGCGACAGGCATCATCCGCTCGATGCGGCGCAATGAAACGCTCGCCATCCTGCTCGACCGGCCGCTGGACGACGGCGGCATCGAGGTCGAGTTCTTCGGAGCGCCCATCCGCGTTCCGGCCGGACCCGCCCGCATCGCGCTGCGCACCGGCGCCAGGGTGATCGCGGTCAGCCAGGTGCGCTTGCAGCCGTGGAGCGACCGCGTGCGCGCGATCGCCGACTTCGACATCGAGCTGCCGAACAGCGGCGACAGCGAGCAGGACGCGCGCCTGCTGACACAGCGCATCCTCAGCGCGCACGAGCGCGTCATCCGGCGTCACCCGGACCAGTGGTATATGTTCCGGCGCATGTGGCCGCGGCGCGCCCCCACGGGCAGCGAGCCAGCGACCGCCGCGGCGAGGCGATGACTGCCGGGCGCGGGCACCTCTCGCTTGCCGCCGCACTGAAATGGCGCGGTTTTCAGCTTGCCGGCATCGCCCTGCGGCACAGCGAGCCGGCCGCGACCCTGCTCCCACCGCTTGCGGGCGGCATGGCCTACGCGCTGGCTCGCGGCCGGCGGCACGCCGTCGAGGCGAACCTGGGCGATCTGTTGCCCGATGCGTCGCGCACCGTGGTTCGGCAGAAGGCCATCGGCGTTTTCCGGTCCGTTGCTCGCTATTATGTCGAGTTGATGCGCCTGCCGATCGTCGATGCGCGGGTGGGCCATGACGATACGATCGTCGAGGGTTACGAGCTGTTTGAAGCGGCGCGTGCGGCCGGCAAGGGCGTGATCGTAGCGGGCATCCATCTCGGCCCGGCCGAGCTGCTGCTGCAGTCGTTCGCGAGCCGCGGCATCACCTATACCGCCATGATCGAGCGCCTGCAGCCGCAACTGAACGCGCTGTTTTTGCAGGCGCGGCAACGGCCTGGTCAGCGCTACGTGTATGCCGATCTCGCCGGGCTGCGCGCCTTGCTCAAGGCGCTGCGCGCCGGCCAGGTCGTTGCCTTGCTGGTCGATCGCGATGTCACGGGCTCTGGCGGTGAAGTGCCGTTTGCCGGCCGAACCGTGCGCGCCGCCGCGGGCGTGATCGAGCTCGCGCGGGCGAGCGGCGCGCCAATCGTACCCGCCATCGCGCAGTGGACGGACACGGGCAAGCGGGCCATCTTTTTGCAGCCGATCACGGTTGAGCGGGCGACGCGCGGACAGGAGGCGCTGCGCGACGCGATGGCCGCCCTGCTCAGCCGCTTCCTTCCGTATCTGCGCGCCCGTCCTGAAGACTGGCTGATGCTGGAGCGCTGGTTTGTCGATCCGGCTTCGGCGTCGGGTGCGGGGTATACTGGGAACGAGCGGCCCCCTGCCGCGGGCCGAGAGGGGCGAGCATGAGCGCCACCGCGGCGATGGGCGCCGCCGACCTCCACATCCATACGACCGGCAGCGACGGCATGGGCACGCCCGACGCCGTGCTGCGGGAGGCCGCGCGCCGCGCAGACCTCACCGCGATCGCCATCACCGATCACGACGACCTGGCGCCGGCCTTGCAGGCCCGCGAGCTGCACGCGCGGCGTGGCTACGCCTTCGCCTTCGTGCCGGGCATGGAGGTCACGACGCTGGAAGGCCATCTGCTCGCGCTGTTCGTCGAGCAAGGTGTGCAGAGCTTCAGGTCGCTGGCGGCAACGCTCGATCGCATCCATGCGCAGGGCGGCCTGGCCGTGATCCCGCATCCGCTGAGCCCGCTGACGCGCAGTGTCGGCCGGCACGGCATCGAGCGTGTGCTGGCGCGGCGGGCGGACGGGCTCTGGTTCGATGGCATCGAGCTGGCCAACCCATCTCCCGCCGGCCGGCTGACGGCGCACAAAGCGGCGCGTCTGAACCGCGAGCGTTTTCATCTGGCCGCGCTCGGCGGCAGCGACGCGCACTACCTGCCCGTGATCGGTTCGGCGTTTACGCGGTATCCGGGCGCCAGCGCGGCAGACCTGCGCGTGGCGATTGAGGCCGGCACGACCAGCGCCGCGTTCGGCCGCCATATCGGCCTGCGCGAGATCGGCGCCGGCCAGATCGCGCTGCAGACGGCCCGCGCCATGTGGGCGACGCCCAGCAAAGTCATCGGCCGGCCCGCGGCCCGCCTCATGCGCCGGATGCGGCCCGGTGCGGGAGTGCGGAGCCCGTGAAGATCGCCCTCGTCTCCCCGTACGACCTCGCCGTGCCCGGCGGCGTCAACACGCACATCACCCGCCTCGCGCAGAACTTCGCGGCGCTCGGCCATGAGACGCGCATCATCGGCCCATCTTCGGACGAGCTGGCGCCGGCGCCCCGCGGCACGATCGTGATCGGCAAGCCGCGCTCGATCCCGGCGAGCGGTTCCGTGGCGCGCATCGCCCTGAACCTGCGTCTGAGCGGCCGCGTCAAGGACGTGCTCAGCGAGGAGCGCTTCGATGTGGTGCACGTGCACGAGCCGCTGATGCCGGTGTTGCCGATCCAGTTCCTGCGGCATTCGGAGACGGTCAACGTCGGCACCTTCCACGCGGCGAAAGAGGGCGGCAACCGGCTTTATTCGTATACGCGCACGCTGCTGCGGCGCTACTACCGCCGGCTCGACGGCAAGATCGCCGTCTCGCCCGCCGCCGAGCAGTTGGTCAGCCGCTATTTCGCCGGCTACTTCAACATCATCCCCAACGGCATCGACCTGACGCCCTTCAGCGGTGAGCCGCGGCCGCTGCCCGAGCTGCGTGACGGCATGCGCAACATCCTCTTCGTCGGCCGCATGGAGAAGCGCAAGGGGCTGGCCTATCTGCTGCGCGCCTACCCGCTGATCAAGCGCGAACTGCCGCACACGCGCCTGGTGATCGTCGGCGACGGCCGGCTGCGCGACGGCTACGAGCGCTACGTGCGCAAGCACGAGCTGGACGATGTGGTCTTCACCGGCTACGTCAGCGACGCCGATATCCCGCGCTACTATCACTCCGCCGACGTCTGCTGCTTCCCGGCGACGGGCAACGAAAGCCAGGGCTACGTCCTGCTCGAAGCGATGGCCGCGGGCAAGCCGTTGGTGGCGAGCAATATCGAAGGCTACGCGTCCGTGATCACGGACGAGGTCGAGGGCCGGCTGACGCGCCCGCGCGACTCCGAGGGGCTGGCGCTGGCGTTGGTGCACCTGCTGGCCGACGACCGCGCCCGCCGCGAGATGGGCGAGCGCGCCCACCTCAGCGCGCAGCAATATAGCTGGGACCGCATCGCGCACAAGGTGCTGTCGTACTACGAGCGGCTGCTGTACGAGCGCGGCATCCATCCGGGCAAGAGCTGCACGGGAGTGCAGGTTTAACGCTCCGAAGACCGACTTGCGCAGGAGGCGCCACGTGCCCTCGATCATCCCGCACGCGATTCCGCGGCGTTACGCGGACCCGGTCGCCAACCTGATCGCCCGCAGCGGTGTCACACCTGACCTGATCACGGCCGGAGGCCTTGCGCTGAACGTCGCGGCCGGCGTGGCGATCGGAGCGGGCAGATTCGCGGCCGGCGGCGGCCTGATCCTTGCCGGCGGGGCGCTGGACCTGCTCGATGGTGCGGTCGCGCGGGCGACGGGCAAGTCGTCGCTGTTTGGCTCGGTGTTCGACTCGACGGCGGATCGCTACGGCGAGGCCGCAAATCTGTTCGGACTGCTCGCCTACTACGTCGCCCAGGGCGACCGCGTCCAGCCGCTGTTGCTGTTCGCCGCGATCACGGGGTCGATCCAGACGAGCTACGTCAAGGCGCGCGTCGAAGCGATCGGCCACGAGCTGAACGACGGCGCCTTCACGCGAACCGAGCGGGTGCTGTTGCTGGCCGCGGCGCTGCTGTTGGCCGGGCGACCAGGCTGGGGCTGGGTGCTGCCGGTGACGGTCTGGGTGCTCGCGGTCGGCACAAACGTCACCGCCGTGCAGCGCCTGTATTATGCCTGGTTGAAGCTGCGCGGCCAACTCGGCGCCGAGGTGCCTCATTAACCGGAGCGCGGGCGGGCGCCGTTCGCCACGCTCAGCCGCCCGACCACGAGGGTATGCCGGTGATTCCGCTCGCGGAACTGGATCAGATCAAGTCGATCTTCGCCGACGGGCTGAAGCAGCCCGTCAAACTCGACTTCTTCACGCAGAAGCCGCTGACGATGCTCGTGCCCGGACGCGAAGAGTGCCAGTTCTGCACCGACACGCAGGCGCTGCTCGAAGACCTGGCACGCATGAGCACGCTGCTGCGCCTCACGGTGCACGAACGCGGCGCGGACAAGACGCTCGACGCGCGCCTGGGCATCGAGCGCGTGCCCGCAACCGTAATCCGCGGCGTGCTCAACCGCCCGGTGACGTTCTACGGCATTCCGATCAACTATCTGTTCTCGCCGCTGATCGAGGCGCTGCTGCTGATCTCGCAGAACAAGGCGCCGCTGCCCGCGCGAGCGGCAAAATCGCTCAAGCGGCTGCACCAACCCGTGCGCGTGCGCGTCTTCGTTTCCCCCGACTCCGAGTTCTGCGGACCGATGATGACGGCGGCGTTCGCTTTCGCGGTCGAGAGTAAGCAGGTGCGCGCCGAGATTATCGAGGTAGCCGAGTTCCCGCGGCTAGCCGAGCGCTACGGCGTGCAGCAGGTGCCGTTCACGGTGATCGACGACCGCGCCGCTTTTCCCGGGCTGGTCGAACCGGACGTGTTCGCCGATCAGATCGTCAAGACCGCGACGAGCCGCACCCTGACCGCTGCCCCGCGCGGCGAATCGTCGCCGCTGCCTCGCGCCGACCAGCCCCAGCGCGAGAACGTCCGCCCCAGCGGCCTGATCATCCCCGGCCGCTGATGCCGATCGCTCCGACCTGGTCTACCTGCGTACGAAGCCGATGCGCCTGCTGCGGCACGCGCTCGACACGAGTTGCCAGGTATTGGGAAAGCAGAGAATGGAGGAGCGACGGCGCGCTGCCGGGTGCGTACAACGCGCCCCTGCACGCCCCGCGTTTTGTGCAAGGGCGCTATGAGGGCCGCCCGCCCCGCTTGCTCAGCATCAACCCGCCCGTGATCGCGATCACCAGCAACGCGAGGAAGATCGCCACGCCCGCGACCGCCAGCACCACGGTGACGGTCGAATCGCTGGAGGACGACGCGGGCCGCGAGCGGACCGGCGCCGTGGTGGGCGGCTGTGTCGCCTGCACGTTCGAGCCGGCCGCGCCCACCGCGGAGGGCGCCGGCGCGGCGGCGTTGCGTGCCGGCGGCGCCTGGGTCGCGTTCGGCGCGGCAGCCGCGGACAGGCCGACGCTCTTGCGCCAGGCGTTGTAGACGCCGTCGCGGTTCATGCCGTATGCCGCCGTGAACGCCTGGTCCTCCGATTGGCTGGCGTCGAACGCGGCCAGCAGTTTGGCCAGCTTGTCCGGCCCGTAGGTGCCCACCAGGAAATGGACGATGCTCCACGCCTCACCGTAGAACACGTCGGGGTTGGAGCCGCGGTAGCCGGGTGAGAGGTTCCTCAGCGGCACGACCTGATCCCGCGCGATCGCCTGGTTCACCGCGTCGCGGAAGCCGCCGGGATCTTGCTGGCCGAAGACCGCCAGCCCCTCGTCCAGCCACAGCGGCAGCGAACCGTCCACACCGTCCCGCGTGGCACGCGCGTTGACCAGGTGGGTCAGCTCGTGCCGGACCGTGTCCTCGTTCTCAGCTCCGCGCAGATCGCCCGCGTCGAGCACGACGATATTCGGCGGATCGGCCTGACCGAGGATATTGGGGTCGACCGACTTCGACTCGTGCGAGAGCGCGGCGGCGACTTCGGCCTGGTTGCCGTAGACGACGAGCTCGATCGGAAAGTCGAGCGGCGCCCCGTCGAGCTGGCTGGCCTTGTCCAGCGCCTGGCGGCCCACACTGAGAATGTTTTGCGCCGCCGAATCGCTGCCGTTGTAGTAGTGCAGCGTCAGATTGCCGTTCGTAATCTGTTTGAACTTGAAGCGCGGATCGGCGTAGACGAAGTCCGCGGCGTCGGTCTGCTTCTTGTTGCCGGCCGCGTCCACCAGCGTCCAGTAGTAGTGAATCGCCTTGAACGGCGGCAGGTAGAGCTGGTTCGTGGAGGTGCGCAGGTGAAACTGTGCATGAACCGACGGCGCCGGATCGAATTCGGCGCGCCCGCTGTGCTGATTGGGGTCGGGGACGAGCGTGTAGTGCAACTGCACGTCCGTCACGTTGCCGGCCGATGAAGCGGCGTCGATCGTGAACACCATCTCCGTTGGAAAGCTGTTCTGCACGGAGGGCGTGCCACTTACCGTCAAAGGATCATCGGCGTGAACGGTCGGCAGGGAGATTCGGCCGTTGCCGAGGACGGCCGCGGCCAGCACGGCGGCCGCGGCGAGCAGCACAACCCGCGGCCTTGCGGCCCTCAACCCGCCAGCAATGTTTGATCCGCGTTCCACCGCCCCATCCTTCCACCTCTGCCGTACGCGTCGATCGCCTAAACAATCACGATCGATCAGGCCGCGGCGCCGCCCGTGTTGCCGATATCCCAGCGCAGGAAGGCGCGCATCAGCGGATCGAGATCACCGTCGAGCACCGCGCTCGGGTCACTCGTTTCATAGCCAGAGCGCAGATCCTTGACCAGCTTGTACGGATGCAGCACGTAGCTGCGGATCTGGTTACCCCAGCCCGCGGCGACGTGCTCGCCCTTGAGCCTGGCTCGCTCGTCGGCCTGGCGCTCCAGTTGCTGCTCCAGCAGCCAGGCGCGCAGAACCTTCATCGCCGACTCGCGATTGCGGTGCTGCGACCGCTCGTTCTGGCAGGTCACAACTTTGCCCGTCGGCAGGTGCGTGATGCGAATCGCGGTCGCGTTCTTTTGGACGTTCTGCCCGCCGTGGCCGCTGGCGTTGAACACATCCACGCGCAGATCGTCTGGATTGATCTCGATTTCGACCTCGTTCTCGATCACCGGCATGACTTCAACCAGCGCGAACGACGTATGCCGTGCATGTGCCGAGTCGAACGGCGAAAGGCGCACGAGGCGATGCACACCGCGCTCGGAGCGCAGGTAGCCGTAGGCATGCCGCCCGCTGATTTCGACGGTGGCGCTCTTGATGCCGGCCTCTTCGCCGGGCGTGACGCTCAAGACCTCGGCCGTGAAGCGGCGGCGCTCGGCCCAGCGCAGAAACATGCGCAGCAGCATCTCCGCCCAGTCCTGCGACTCCGTGCCGCCGGCGCCGGCGTGCACCGCGAGGATCGCGTCGTGGTCGTCGAAAT
The DNA here is from genome assembly GCA_937879875.1 of uncultured Chloroflexota bacterium. Classification (GTDB taxonomy): domain Bacteria; phylum Chloroflexota; class Dehalococcoidia; order CAUJGQ01; family CAUJGQ01; genus CALFMN01. The sequence continues at coordinate 30,732 of CALFMN010000162.1, forward strand.
CGCCGCCCAGCATCAGCTCGAATTCCAGGTCGTCCACCTGCCCGGCGAGCGCGCCGGCCTCGCTGCGCACATCCTCGGCGATACTTTCATCGCTCTCGGCGAGCGCCAGCTCCGTCAGCTCCAACAGCTCCGCGGCTCTGGCGCGCACCGTGGCCCAGGGCTCGATTGAGCCGCGCAAGTCCGCGAGGCGACGCATCGTCTGCTGCGCGGCCTGCGGATCGTCCCAGAAACCGGCGTCTGCGCTCTGCGCTTCCAGAGCGGCGGCCTGTTTCTCCCTGCCGGCGAGGTCAAAGACGCACCATAATGGTGTCGATGCGGGCCAGCAGGCTCTGCAATTCAGTCTGAAGTTCGTCCACGTTCGTTCGCTCCGGGGGCGGGCCGCGCCGGCGCCGCCTGATCCGTTTGTTCCAGCCGGGTCTGGTCGCGGATCGATTGACGTCAGGTTGGCGCCGGCGCGACCCGCTCGCCGGCCGCCGCGCGGTGTGCGAGGCGCGTCGGTTCGGGCAGCCGCAGGCCGCGCGTCAGACGCAGCACCCACGAAACGGCGGCATCGAGTCCAATCCGGTGGCCGACCGAAACGAACAGCGGCTTGACGCCCGTGCGCGTGCGCAGCACGGCGCCGATGCGCTCGTCGCCATCGAGCAGCGGACTCACCGCGCTGGCATCGCGGTCCGGCAGGACGAAGCGGCCGGTCAGCCGGGACTTCGCGCAGCCGATCGTCGGCAGCCCCAGCAGCAGGCCCAGGTGCGATGCCAAACCGAAGCGACGAGGATGCGCCAGCCCCTGTCCGTCGACGACGACGAGGTCAGGCGCCGAGTTCAACGCCTCGAACGCCGGGATGAGCACTGGGATCTCGCGGAACGAGAGCAGTCCCGGCACGTACGGAAAGCGCACCGCCGCCGTGACAACGGACTGCTCGACCGCGCGTAGCTCCGGATAGCTCAGCACCACCACCGCGGCCAGACCATCCCGCCCCGCGCCGCCGATGGAGATATCGACGCCGGCAACGAGCCGCACGTTCTCCGGCTCGCCGGCGGCGATCACCGAATCGCGCAGTTGCTCCTGGATGGCGCGGGCCTCGGCCGGCGTAACGTCCCACTCGTGCGGTGCGTGCAGCTTCACGCCTCAAGTATAGCTGAGCGCCGCCGTCTCGGCCGCGAGCACGGTGTTTGCGAGCAACATCGTTACCGTCAGCGGGCCGACGCCGCCGGGAACGGGCGTGATCGCCCCCGCCACCCGCGCCACCGCGTCGTAGTCGACGTCGCCGGCGAGGTGATAGCCGCTCTTGCGCGTCGCGTCGTTCACGCGGTTGGTGCCCACGTCGATCACGACGGCGCCCGGTTGCACCATCTCGGCGGTGATCGCGCGTGGCCTGCCCATGGCCGCCACCAAAATGTCCGCCGTGCGGGCGATCTTCGTCAGATCGGGCGTGGCCGTATGGCAGATCGTGACGGTGGCGTTGGCGCCCTCCGCTTTTTGCAGCAGAATGGCCGCGAGCGGTTTGCCCACGAGGTTGCTGCGTCCGCAGATCACGACGTGGCGGCCGGAGGGGTCATTGCCGCTGCGCAGCAGCAGTTGCTGCACGCCCGCGGGCGTGCAGGGCAAGAGCCGCCCTTCGCCGCGCAGCAGCAGGCCCAGGTTGATCGGATGCAGGCCGTCGACGTCTTTGTCCGGCGCCACGGCCCGAGTGATGCGGTGCTCGTCGAGCTGGCCCGGCAGCGGCAACTGCACCAGAATGCCGTGGAAGCGCCGATCGGCGTTCAGATCGGCGATCAGGCCGAGCAGCGCAGCCTCGGGAATGTCGGAGGCCGGCCGCAACGTTTCTGACATGATACCGAGTTCAGCGCAGGCCCGCGTCTTGCCGCGTACGTACGAGATCGACGCGGGGGCATCCCCGACGAGCACGACCGCGAGGCCGGGCGTCACGGCCCGCGCGCGCAACGCCTCGATCCGGCCGGCCAGTTCCTTGCGCAGTTCGGCCGCGATGGCCGTGCCGTCGATCACCCGCGCCGTCGCCATCACACCATGCTCCCCTGCCAGAACGCCCGCACAGGGTATCATCAGCAGGCATGAGCGCCGAGTGGCGCGGGCGATCCGGCGTTGACACCACTTGTGTGCGAATCGTACGATCGGGTGCAGACTCCGCTACGGCTTACCAACCGCATACGATCTTCGCTCTTATCCAGAGTGGTCGAGGGACTGGCCCTGCGAAGCCCGGCAACCGAGCCCGCCCAGCGGGCAGCGGTGCTAATTCCGACTCCGTGTTGCAGCGCAACAACGCCGCGCGGAGGAAGATGAGAGTGTGCTGACTGGCTGGAGGCTGCTCGCGCGTGCCTCCATTTTTATTGCCTCTGTTGCTGTTGTTGCCATGAGCGAAGAGCGCGGCGGTTGGCAGATGCGGGCGGCTCAGCTCGCGCCCTGGCGCGATTGCGAGGATGGCATGGAGACCGTGGCCTGGGCCGGCGATCACGTGTGCCTGCTGGATCAGACGCGGCTGCCGCTCGAAGAGGTCTACCTGACTTTGAGCGACTACGGGCAGGTGGCGGCCGCCATCCGCGAGATGCGCGTACGCGGCGCCCCCGCGATCGGTGTCACCGCCGCCTACGGCATGGTGCTGGCCGCCCTCGCAGCGCGCCAGCTTAGCCGCGAGGCATTCAATACCGCGCTCGATACGGCCCGCGCCACGCTCGCTGCCACGCGGCCCACGGCCGTCAATCTCTTCTGGGCGCTCAAGCGCATGGCCGGCATAGCTCAGGCCGCGGACAGCGTGCCCGCCGCGGTCGCCGCGCTGGTGGCCGAGGCGCAGGCGATTCATGGCGAGGACGTGGCTGCGAGCCGGCGGCTCGGCCGCTTCGGCGCGGAGTTGCTGCCGGAACGAGCCACCGTGCTGACGCACTGCAACGCCGGCGCCCTGGCCACGGCCGGCTACGGCACCGCGCTCGGCGTTGTGCGCGCCGCCGTGGAGGCCGGCAAGCAGATCCAGGTCTTCGCCGACGAGACGCGGCCGCTGCTGCAGGGGGCGCGCCTGACCGCCTGGGAGTTGCAGCAGGACCGCATTCCCGTCACGCTGATCGCCGATACCGCGGCCGGGCACTTCATGAGCCGCGGCGCGATCGACTGCGTGGTCGTCGGCGCGGACCGCATCGCCGCCAACGGCGACGTTGCCAACAAGATCGGCACCTACCAGGTCGCGGTGCTGGCGCGTGAGCACGGCATCCCCTTCTACGTCGCGGCGCCGTGGAGCACCATCGACCTCGCCATCGCCGGCGGCGGCGAGATTCCGATTGAAGAGCGCTCTCCCGACGAGGTGACCAGCTTCGGCGGCCGCCAGACAGCGCCGGCAGGCATTGCCGCGCGCAACCCGGCGTTTGACGTCACGCCCGCGCGCTTCGTAACCGCGATCATCACGGAACGGGGCGTCGCGCGGGCGCCCCTGGGCGAACAGCTTGCCCGGCTGGCGCGGATAACGGGTGCAACCGAGGCGGCGATACCCGAGCCCGCGCGCGCGGCGCAGGGAGGGCGGTAGATGGCCGAGGCGAGCGTTGCCGTGATCGGCGGCAGCGGCTTCTACCAGATCGAGGGTCTGGACGACCTCCACGAGCGGCGCCCGGAGACGCCGTTCGGGTCGCCGAGCGACGCGATCACGATCGGCACGCTCGCGGGCCAGCGCGTCGCCTTCCTGCCGCGGCATGGCGTGGGCCATCGCCTGCTGCCGGGCGAGCTGCCCGTCAAGGCGAACATCTACGCCCTGAAAACACTGGGCGTCGAGCACATCATCTCGATCAGCGCCTGCGGCAGCCTGCAAGAACAGATCGCTCCGCTCGACCTGGTGATTCCGGACCAGCTGATCGACCGCACGAAGGGCCGCGACAGCACGTTCTTCGGCGACGGACTGGTTGGGCATATCTCCTTCGCCGATCCGTTCTGTCCGGCGCTGTCGCGTGTGCTGGCCGAGTGCGCCGAGCAGGCCGGACCGCGCGTGCACCGCGGCGGCACGCTGGTGGTGATGGAGGGACCGGCCTTCTCCACGCGGGCGGAGTCGCAGCTCTACCGTTCGTGGGGCGCGAGCCTGATCGGCATGACCGCGCTGCCGGAAGCGAAGCTGGCGCGCGAGGCCGAGATCTGCTACGCCGCCGTCGCCTGCGCCACCGACTACGATGTCTGGCACGAGAGCGAGGAAGACGTCACCGTTGAGCTGATCGTGGCGAACCTGCTGAAGAACGTCGAGGTCTCGAAGCGGATCGTGCGCGCCGCCGTGCAGCGGCTGCCGGATCGCGGCGCCTGTCAGTGCTCGTCGGCCCTCGCCAGCGCGCTGATCACCACCCCGGAGCTGGTGCCCGTGCAGGTGAAGCGCGAGCTGGCGCCGATTCTCGGCAAGTATCTGCCGGCGACGCCGGTGAGCGCCTGAGCATCGCACAGGGAGCAGCGATGAGCATTCTGGTCGTGGGCAGCGCCGCATTCGACGACATCGAGACGCCCTTCGGGCGCGCCGAGCGCGTGCTCGGCGGCTCGAGCATCTACTTCTCCGCTGCCGCGAGCCTCTTCTCGCCGGTGCGGCTGGTCGCGGTCGTCGGTGACGACATGCCCGCGGACTCCTACGATTTCCTGGCCGCGCGCGGCGTCGATCTGGGCGGCCTGCAACGCCGGGCGGGCAAGACGTTTTTCTGGGCCGGCCGCTACGACTACGACCTGAACACCACGGAGACGCTGACCACCGAGCTGAACGTTTTTGCGGACTTTCAGCCGCAACTGCCCGCGGAATACGCGGCCACGCCGTTCGTGTTTCTCGCCAACATCCACCCGGCCTTGCAGCGCGGCGTGCTCGAGCAGGCGCGGGCGCCGCGGCTGACGATGATGGACTCGATGAATCTCTGGATCCAGACCGAACGCGACGCCGTGGAAGCAATGATGCGCCGCGTCGATTTCGTCAGCATCAACGAGACCGAAGCGCGCATGTTCGCCGGCACCAGCAGCGTCGTCGCCGCGGCGCGGTACATCCTCGCACTCGGTCCGCGCGGCGTGCTCGTCAAGAAGGGTGAATACGGCGTCGTGCTGTTCACCGAGGACGATTACTTCGCCGCCCCCGCCTATCCCCTGCAGGAGGTCCACGACCCGACCGGCGCCGGCGACAGCTTCGCGGGCGGCTTCATGGGCTACCTCGCCCAGGCAGAAGCGATAACGCCGCTGGCACTGAAGCAGGCCGTGATCTACGGCAGCGCCGTGGCCAGCTTCACCGTCCAGGCCTTCGGCGTTGAGCGCCTGAAAACGCTGACGCGGGGCGAGGTCGAAGAGCGCTGCCGCGAGTTCCAGCGCTTCACGTACTTCGGGGAGATCTAGCCGTGGTCAAGAGCGCACGGCTCGGGGCAGCGGAACACGCTCGGCGGCAGCCCTTCCGCATCGAGACGGTGTACGCCGCCGAGCGCGTGCGCGCCCTGCTCGAGCCGCGCCGCCTGTACGCCGCCTACGCCCTGGGTCAGCTCAGCCCGGACCTGTTCCCGCTCACCGACTGCTGGCGCGCGACCGGGCTGGAGTCCGGCAGCGGCGCCCTGGTCGTCTTCTCGCGCGGCGGTCTCGGCGATGCGCTGTTCACGCTGGGCGAGCCCGACGCGCTGGCTGCCATTCTCTCGATCCACCCCGGCCCTCGGCAGAACTACGTCACCTGCGAACCCGCCCATGTGGACACGGTGCGTCGCTTCTATCAGCTCTCCGCCGAGCAGCCCATGCTGCGCATGTGGGTCACGGCGCAGAGCTTCGCCCCGGTGCGCTCGACGCCACCGGGCTTGCTGGTGCGACGCATGTACGCCACCGACGCGCGCCTGGTGAACCGGCTGTACAACTCGGAGGGCTCGCCGACCTATTACAGCGGTCAGCAGATCGCCGCTGGCTGCTATTACGGCGTGATCGACGACGGGCATCTCGTCGCGGTGGCTGGCACGCACGTGATCTCGCCTGACGAAGGGATCGCCGTCGTGGGCAACGTCTTCACGCACCCGCTCTGGCGCGGGCGCGGCTACGCGACGCTCGCTACCGGCGCGACGACTGCCTATCTGCTGCGCCAGTGCCGCGACGTGGTGCTGACGGTGGATGCGGCGAATACGCCCGCGGTACGAGCCTACCAGCGGCTGGGCTTTCGCACCGACTGCCGGCTGATCGAAGCCGCCATCACCCGCCGCGAGCTGATCCCGCTGGCCAGCTACCTGCGCCGGCTGCACGCCCGTTCGCGGGCGCAACAGGATGGAAGCGAGATCGTCGTGGCGTGAGGAGCGCCGCCTTCCAGCCCGGCCGGCGGGCAGAGTTGGGCCTGCCGCCGCGTCTCAGAGCCGATCGCCCGCGCCGGCAAGGCCGGGCCATTCAGTAATTCAGACGAGGAGCATTGATGTCCACCACACCGCAAACGCAAGGCGACGTGCGCGACCGCGCCCTGGCGAACGAGGGCATTCGCCGCATCGAGTGGGCCGCGCGCGAGATGCCGGTGATCGCGTTGATCCGCGAGCGCTTCGCCAGGGAGAAGCCGCTGCGCGGGATTCGGATCTCCGCCTGCCTGCATATCACCACCGAGACGGCGAACCTGCTGATCGCCCTCAAGGAGGGCGGCGCCGACGTCACCGCCTGCGCCAGCAACCCGCTCTCCACCCAGGACGACGTCGCGGCGGCGCTCAATGTCGAGTACGGCATCGCGGCCTTCGCGATTAAGGGCGAGGATAACGAGACCTACTACCGGCATATCCATGCGGCGCTCGACCGCAGGCCGCAGATCACGATGGACGACGGCTGCGACCTGGTCGCCGCGATTCACAAGGAGCGCCGCGACCTCATCCCCGGCGTGATCGGCGGCTCGGAAGAGACGACGACGGGCGTGATCCGACTGCAGAGCATGGAGAAGGCCGGCGCCCTGCAGTTTCCGATGTTCGCCGTCAACGACGCCGACACCAAGCACATGTTCGACAACCGCTACGGCACCGGCCAGAGCACGCTGGACGGCATCATCCGCGCGACGAACGTGCTGATCGCCGGCAAGACCATGGTGGTCGCCGGCTACGGCTGGTGCGGCCGCGGACTGGCGGACCGCGCCCGCGGCATGGGCGCCCACGTGATCGTCACGGAAGTCGAGCCGGTGCGGGCGCTCGAAGCGGTGATGGACGGCTTCCGCGTGGTGCCCATGGCCGAAGCGGCGAAGGTCGGCGACATCTTCGTCACGCTGACGGGCGATATCAACGTGATCGACCGGCAACATCTCGAGACGATGAAGGACGGCGCGATTCTGGCCAACTCCGGCCACTTCAACGACGAGATCAACATCAAGGCGCTGGAGGCGATGAGCGAGGGCCAGCGGCCGATCCGCGAGTTCGTGCAGGAGTACCGCATCTCCGACGGCCGCAAGCTGTATCTGCTGGGCGAGGGGCGGCTGATCAACCTGACCGCCGCCGAGGGCCACCCCGCCAGCGTGATGGACATGAGCTTCGCCAATCACGCCTTGAGCGCGGAGCACCTCGTGCTGAACGCCGGCAAGCTGAAGCCCGGCGTCTATTTTGTGCCGAAGGAGATCGACCAGGAGATCGCGCGGCTGAAGCTGAAGGCGATGGGCATCGGCATCGACACGCTTACCGACGAGCAGACGCACTATCTCTCATCGTGGGAGTCCGGCACCTAGGCCGCGTTGCCAACACCGCCCGTCACATCCTCCTATATATCCCGCATCGGCGCCCGTGGGCGACCAGATCAGAGCAAGGAGTACCGCGTGAGCACCACGTTCATGAACGCCCGTTCTCTGCTTCTCACCTCCGAGTCGGTGACCGAAGGCCACCCCGATAAAATGTGCGACCAGATCTCCGACGCGGTGCTGGACGCGATCCTGACGCAGGACCCGAAGGCGCACGTCGCCTGTGAGACCGCGGCCACCACCGGCCTCGTGGTGGTGATGGGCGAGATCACGACCGATGGCTGGGTAGACGTGCAGAAGATCGTGCGCGACACCGTGACCGACATCGGCTACACCAGCGACGAGTACGGCTTCAACGCCGATACCTGCGGCGTGGTCGTGGCGTTGCACGGCCAGTCGCCGGACATCGCCGGCGGCGTGACCAGGTCGCTCGAAGCGCGCAAGCAGTCCGGCGAGGTGGACGAGTTCGAGCTGCAGGGCGCCGGCGACCAGGGCATGATGATCGGCTTCGCCTGCAACGAGACGCCCGAGTACATGCCGCTGACGATCGCCCTGGCGCATCGCCTCACGCGCAAGCTGACCGAAGCGCGCAAGGATGGCTCACTCAAGTTCCTGCGCCCCGACGGCAAATCGCAGGTGACGGTCGAATACGCCTACGGCAAGGCGCGCCGCGTCGATGCCGTGGTGATCTCGACCCAGCACGACCCGAACACGCCGCAGGACTACATCGAGCGCGAGATCACCGAAAAGGTGATTCGACCCACGATCGAGGAAGTCAATCCTGAGCTGCTCGACGCCGACACCAAGATCTACGTCAACCCGTCCGGCAACTTCGCGATCGGCGGGCCGATGGGCGACGCGGGCCTGACCGGGCGTAAGATCATCGTGGACACGTACGGCGGCATCGCCCGCCACGGGGGCGGCGCCTTCTCCGGCAAAGATCCGTCGAAAGTCGATCGCTCGGCGGCGTACGCGGCGCGGTACGTGGCCAAAAACGTGGTCGCGGCGGAGCTGGCGGAGCGCTGTGAGATCCAGCTCAGCTACGCCATCGGCAAGGCCGAGCCGACCTCGCTGGCGATCGAGACGTTCGGGACGAATCACATCGACGAGGAGAAGATCCTCGAGCTCGTGAAGCAGCACTTCGATCTGCGGCCCGCGGCGATCATTGCGCAGCTCGATCTGCTGCGGCCGATCTACCGCCAGACCGCGGCCTACGGACATTTCGGGCGCACGGATATCGACCTGCCGTGGGAGCGCACCGACAAGGCGCAGGCGCTGAGGGCGGCCGTCGGCGCCCATGCCTGAGACTCGCGGCGAAGTGCGGGCCGGAAGTCGCCCGAGCGACGGGCAAAGGTGACGCCGGACCTGCCGCCGGCGCTCGCAGACAAGATGCTGCGGATCTACGGCGACGCCGGCCGCGCCTGGCTGGAACGCCTGCCGGCGACGCTGCGCCAGTGTGCCGAGCGCTGGAACCTCACCATAGGGCCTCCCGCCGGTGAGATTACGTACAACCTTGTGCTGCGGGTGGAATGCGCCGACGGCACGGACGCGATTCTCAAAGCCGGCTTCCCGGGTCGCGAACTGCGCAGCGAGATCGCGGCCCTGCGCCACTGGCGCGGTCGCGGCGCCGCGCGCCTGCTGGGCGCCGACGAAGACGCGGGTATGCTGCTGATCGAGCGGCTACGACCCGGCACGCCGCTGCACGCCCTTCCCGACGACGAGCAGGCAACGCGCGTCGCCGCGCGGGTGATGCGCCAGCTCTGGCAGCCCGCACCCGCCGTCCACACCTTTCCAACCATCGCCGATTGGGGACGCGGCTTCGCCCGCGTGCGTGCCGCCTGCGGAGGCACGAGCGGCCCGCTGCCGCGGCGGCTCTTCGACGCGGCCGAACAGACTTATGCCGAGCTGAGCGAGACGGCGGCGCCGGCGGTGCTGCTGCACGGCGATCTGCATCACGGCAATATCCTTGCCGCCGAGCGCCGGCCGTGGCTCGCGATCGACCCGAAGGGCGTGGTGGGCGAACCCGCCTACGAGACGGGCGCCTTCCTGCGCAACTGGCGCCCCGACCTGCTGCAGTCGGCGGCGCCGCGCGAGGTGCTGCAGCAGCGCATCGCGGTCTTCGCCGAGGAACTGGGGCTGGATGCCGAGCGCATCCGCCTCTGGGGCTTCGCACAGGCCGTGTTGTCGGCGTGCTGGTCGGTCGAAGACCACGTGTCGAGTGGTGGCTGGGGCATCGCCTGCGCGGAGCTGCTCGCGGACACCGCCTGAGCAGGTCGAAGCGCCTGTGCGGGCGCTCCGACCATCCCGAATGCCGACCAAACTACTGAGGGGCCGCGCAGTGCGCGGCCCCTCGAAGCGGTTTTCGGGTGAAACTGCGGACCCGGACTAACCCCTGCGGCTGCGGAGCCGCAGTGCCAGGGAGCTGCCGAGAAGCGTCAGACCGCCGAAGACGGCGGCCAGAGCCGCGAGCGGGCTGCCCGACTGGCTGGTGCTGCCCGTACCGGTGTTCGGCAGGACCGGCACAACGACGACCGGCTTCTGCGCGGCGGGCGCAACCGGCGGCTTTTGCGCGGCGGGTGCGACGGGCGCCTGAGCCTTGGCCGTCGGCGCAACGGTCGCGGCTCGTGTTGGCGAGGCAGCGGGGCGCGGCGGCGAGGGCGATCTGTTCGGCCTTGTCGCGCGGAAAGGGAGCGGGGCGAT
>CALFMN010000163.1 GCA_937879875.1 uncultured Chloroflexota bacterium
CACGCTATCCCCACCCCGCTTCCCTCCGCATACCACTTCATAAACACGCTCTAAGGGCTGTACCCTCGTGATTAATCATCCGGCGCTGGCTCACTCACTGTATAACTGTATAAACGGCCTATCCGGACGCATTGGCACAGGGCGGAGATGGATCCCTCGCGACCCGACGCTGGACACGGCGCAGTTCGGGTCGTATAGCCAGTTCACGCACGACGACGCCTTCCGCTTCGTGGAGTTCTTCGCGGAGCAGAAAGAACAGAAAGCGGCCGGCGCCGTGCGGTAGACTGTGGTCAGCCGTCGCCACGGCGGCGCGGAGGAAGTGATGGCGTCTCGACCCAGCAAGCGGCGTTCAGGGGGCAGCGGGGCCGAGCGCACCCAGACCGAGCGCGTGACGTTCGACGACGACGACTTCACGGCGTTCCTCGCAGCCCTCTACCGGCGCTTTCCCGATGAGTGGATCGCCCTGGCGATGGGTGAGACCGATCCCGCTACGGGCCTGGCGCAGGGCGAAGTCCTCGCACACGATATCAGCCATGCGCACGTCTTCGACGCGGGGGTCGCCCATCGGCGCGCCCACCCGGAGATTGACGTGCGCTTCTTCACGACGGCGATGGGCCGAATCTAAGGCGGGAGAACGACGCGTGTCCCGCACCTGGCGCGTTCGTGTGCGACGCCTGCCACGCTACGGCCTGCCGTTCGTCTGGGTTCGGCTCGATGGGCTCGTCTCGGCGGGGATGGTCGTCTCCAGCGGCGAACCTTCGACCGTCTTGGCGCCGCTCGTTGCAGACGATGTGCGGCGCTACGCTGGCGCCGTGCCGAGTCGCGGCCGCCGGGTCATCGCTGGCGATGCGGCGCCGCTGATCGTTCCTCTCCAACGTGTGCGCAGCCTGGAAGTGCCCGCTGCGGACGGCGACCGCTTGCGCCTCGGCCCGATTACTGCGGCGGTTTCACCGCGGGCCCAAGTACTCGGCGTCGGCGGAATCCTTGGCGTTGATCTGCTCTCGCGTTTCGCCCGCATCACCTACGAACTCGGCCCGCCTGACTGGCTGACGCTGGAAGCGCGAGACTGAGCACCGCGGCAGCAGCGTAGTTTCGACTCAGACGGCCAGCTCACGCACGACGCCGCCTTCCGTTTCGTCGCGTTCTTCAACGAACAAAAAGAACAGAAGGCGGCCGGCGCGGCGGCGCCGTAGCTGTGGAGTCGCATCGCTCCCGCTTCAGTGTCGGTGCGCACGCAACGGTTCTGTGGCGTGCTGCTGCGGCCCCGGCACAAAATCGCCCCAGGCTGCGTGTATCCTCTCTCACGACACCAGTGGTGGGGAGCGCGAAGCGATGGCTCTTACGTTGGCCGCGTTGCTGCGATCCGAGCTCGGCGCCTGGTTCGGCGTACACGAGGTCGGGCGCGAGACCATTGCTGGCGGCCATGAGCTGCGGCTCAAGCCCGGCGGCCATGCGCAATTCATCGACATCATCGTCCGCGTCGACGCCGAGGAGCAGATCCAGTCTGCTTCGCTGCTGCTCGACCGGGCATGGATCGATGCTCCGGCCACGGCGCCGTTCGCTGCCGACCTGCTGAAGAGCGCGCTGCCGATCCTCGCGCCGAACGACGAGCGTGTGCGCGATCTGGCGCAGCGCATCGCGCGTTTCATGCACGGGGAGAACGTGCTGGTGCACGCGAACGCCATGCCCGCACCACTGCCTCCGCCGGTGCCGCCGATCGCGGCGGCGCTGGCTGCGTATCGCGGCGAACAGCAGCGCGCGCAATTTGCCAGCGCCGCCGTCCTCGTGCGGCTGGAGAACGTTGCGGCGTCCGGAACGAACCGGCTGCAGATCACGCTGGCGCCGCCGGGCGACGCTCGGGCGGCCAAACCCGCCGATGCGGTTAAGGAGCCAAAGATGGTGACCGGGAATACCCTCGACCTTTTGTCGACCTTCCTGCAGGCGGCGGACCTGCCGGCGGGGATGAGTATGCCGCAGGACGACCGCGCACGCGGTCCTGATCCCGGCGATCTATACTTCGGGCGGTTTCGCGGGCTGCAAGCAGGACTCGCGCGCTGGCACAGTCCCGACGGCCCGGCCGGCCGGCTGATCGACATCCGCTGGCTGTTCGCGGACGAGCGATCGGCGTCGGACTACCATCGCACGACGCTTTCTACCAATTCCGAGGGGCTGCCCGAGGCCGCGGACGCTCCCAGCGCCGGCGACGAATGCCGCATCTTCGGCGGGCTCTACATCGACCCGGCTTTACGGGCGATGATCGGCGACAAGACAACGCCCATGGCGCGCTATCTCTACGTGTTCCGGGTTGGTCCGGTCGTGGCGAAGCTCTTCATTGCCGATACGAACGAGGCCGGCCTGATGCCGGAGCTGGCGGGCGGCATCGCCCGCAACGCCGCGGCCCGCATCAAGGCCGGGCTCGGCAGCACCGGCGGCACGCCCGATCCAGTCTCCCGGTCCTGGTGGCGCACGCTGTTGCGGCGCTAGCGACTGCCCTTCAGCCCCGTCTCCGGTGCGAACTGGCGCGGTATCCTGTGCGCAGTACGCGTGCAGATGCGCCAGCGTGCTGACGCGCAGCAGCGGACCGCGAAGCCGCCGGGCGGTAGCGTGAGCCTGCTTTCGGAGCCGTGCCGTTGTCTCGCCGGCAGCTCGATCCCCGTTTCACCGTGGCAGCCG
>CALFMN010000164.1 GCA_937879875.1 uncultured Chloroflexota bacterium
CACGCTATCCCCACCCCGCTTCCCTCCGCATACCACTTCATAAACACGCTCTTAGCCAATCCGCGCGTCGCGCAGATCTGGCGCGAACCCCGTGCAACGGCGCCGAAGCCTGCCGGTGACGGCGGCACACCGCCCAAACCGCTTGCGGGCGTACGCGTGATGGACTCCTCGTGGATCGTGGCCGGGCCGGTCACCGCCAAGTGGCTCGCGCTCGCCGGCGCCGACGTTCTGAAGATCGAGTCGATGAAGCGGCCGGACCCCGGTCGCATGACCGGCCCGTTCCCGCTCGGCAAGCCGTTCAGGGACGGCAGCGCCGGTTGGCCGAACCTGAACGCGAACAAGCGCAGCGTGGCGATCGACATCTCGCACCCGCGCGCCCGCGACCTGCTCCTGCGGCTGGGCGCGCAAGCGGACATCGTGCTGGAGAACTTCAGCGCCGGGGTGATGGTCCGGCATCAGTTGGGTTACGAGGACTTGCGCGCCGTCAACCCCGGCATCATCATGATCGCGATGTCGCTGCAGGGGCAGACCGGCAGCAGGGCGCACCAGCCCGGCGTGGGCAGCCACGTCCAGATGCGATCGGGTCTCGACGCAATCACCGGCTTTTCGGACGCCAAACCCGGAGGCCCCGCGGTCTTTCTTCCCGACATGCTGGGACCATGGATCGGCATCGCCGGACTCCTCGCCGCGTTGGAGCACCGGAAACTTACCGGCGTCGGCCAGTACATCGACCTCTCGCAGTACGAGGCGATGCTGCTCTGGATGCAACCGGCCATCCTGCACCGTGAACTCTACGGCGTCGATCCGCCGCGGAAAGGCAACGCTTCCGACAACGCCGGTCCGCACGGCGTGTTCCCCCTCAGCGGCGACGACCGCTGGATCGCGATCGAATGCCTGAGCGACGATGACTGGCGCCGGCTGTGGAGCTTCCTGCCGGCCGCCGCGCAGGCCGCCTTCCCGGCCGGCAGCACCCTGCAACAGCGGCTCGACCGGAGAGTGGAGCTCGAGGCGGCGATCGCCGGCTGGACGAAGGGCCAGGATGGCTCCGAACTGATGGCGCGGCTGCAGGCGGCGGGCATCGGCGCGCACGTAGTATTCGACACGCTCGACCTCCTGCACGACCCGCAACTGGAAGCCAGGGAGCATTGCCGGTACCTGGAGCACAGCATTCTTGGCCCGCTGCCCGTCGAGAAGCCGGCGTTCAGGCCGCAGAGCTGGAGCCTCGACCCGATCACCCTTGGGCCGCTCTACGCATCCGGAACGGCGTCGGGGCTGAAGGAGTGGCTCGGCATCGACGACGACGAGATCGCGGACCTCGCGGCCGATTCCGTGATTACGTTCTGATTTGCTGAGATAGGAAGAAAGGACGGTTCAATGTCCGTGCCAACGCCGGATGAGCTGCGCGAATACTTCGACTCTCACCGCAACTGGGGCAGGTGGGGTGACGACGACCAGAAGGGCGCAATCAATCTCATCACGCCGCAGAAAGTCGTCTCCGCCGCGGGACTGGTCCGCAGCGGGCGCAGCGTCTCGCTCAGCCGGCCGCTGCCGACACTGCCGGCCTCCAACAACCCGAACCCGACGCAACACTGGATCCGGACCTACTACAACCCGGGGGGCGGCGCGTCCGTCGACTACATCGCCATCAACTACCACGGCTGGTCCACGACCCATCTCGACGCCTTATGCCACGTCTGGGGGGCGCACGGATTGTGGAACGGTGGTAATCCCGACACCATCCGGCACGGCGGGGCGCGCTGGGGTCCGGTCGACCGCTGGATGAACGGGTTCATGACCCGCGGCGTTCTGATCGACGTGCCGAAGTTCCGCGGCGAGCCGTTCGTGACGATCGAGAAGCCGGTGCTGGGAGACGAGATCGAGGCGATTGCTAAGGCTGAAGGCGTGACGCTCGAAGCCGGCGACGCGCTCGCCATCTACTCCGGTCGCGAGAATTATGAGAAAGCGAACCGGCTCTGGGGAACCGCGGGCGACCCGCGCCCCGGCGTGCATCCGTCGTGCCTGATCCCGGTCCGAGAGCACGACGTCGCCATGGTCGTATGGGACATGCAGGACGCCACGGTCGAGGAGTACGCCGGCATGTCGCTACACGCCGGGATCTGGGCGTACGGTCTGGCCCTGGTCGACAACGCTCTCCTGGCGCCGCTGGCGGAGGCGTGCGCCGAGGCGGGAAGGTACGAGTTCCTCCTGTCGTTCTCGCCGCTGCTGTTGAAGGGCGGAACGGGATCGCCGGTGAATCCGATGGCGGTGTTCTAGATGGCTCTCTATATATAGATACTGCTGGCGAAGTGCTCACGCGGCGAGGCCGTGCGCGGCCATGAGCCGCGCGAAGGCAGAGCGCCGCGTCTTCGCACGCGGGACATCCGTGAGCCACTCACCGAGGCGCAAGAAGGTTAGCGCGAGGGCGCCGAGGAGGTGGCCGAGATGGACGCGTGCTGCGCCGATGTAGCGCGTGCGGCGGAGCCGCGTTCGCCGTACGGCTCGCGAGAGCGTCCCTTCGATGCCCGCCCGCTTGGCGTAGTCCGCGGTGCTTGCCCGCTCGCGGGCAGCCTGTAGCGCCTGCTATTCTGCCTCGCGCCGCACCGTAACCGTGCGCCGCGGGGACTGCGTGGTCGACCGGGTGCAGAGCGAGCGACTCGGGCATGGCCCACAGTCGCTGGTGGAGAACTTGATCTTGATCACCGCATTCGTGCGCTTGTCCACGGCCGGCGTCCAACTGAGGCTGGTGTGCCCCTCGGGACAAGTCGCCTCTCGTCGCTCCCAGTCCATGCGGAAGTGCTCTGCCGCAAAGCCCGTGTCCTCCCGCGCCTGCCAGTGGTAGTCGGCACGCGTGGGACCGAGCAGGTCGACCTGGAAGTCGTCACGACTGCTCACCAGCAGGGCGGCGTCGAGATAGCCGGTATCGACGATGTGCGTATCTGGGAGCAGATCACGTGCGGCAAGCGCCGTATGCACGCGTGGCGTCGCCTCCCCATCGGCGACAGGGCCGGCGCTGGTTTCGACGTGGGTGATCAACGAGGGCAAGTCATCGTCACAGGTTTCCGTCAGATGCAGCTTGTAGCCGACCCAGTGGGTCGATCGTTTGGTCGCCAGATGAGCCTCCAGGTCGTATGGGGAGCTGATGAAGCGGGCGGCCGGTGGCAGGCCAACGGTCTCGGTCCGCCACTGCAGCCGCTCGTCTTGCACGTAGAAGTTCTGCAGCCAGACGCGACGGAGGCTGTCGAGGGCAGGCACCTCGCGCAGCCAGGGAGGGGCAGTCGGGGCCACCAGCGCATCGAGCAGCGCGACGCCATCTGCCCCCACGAGCAGTGCCAGTGCCGTGTGCGCTGCCTTCGCCTCGGGCAGCCGCGCCTCATCGGCACGGCGTGTATAGCGCTTCGCCCACGCCGGGGGAGCTAGCGCGGCCAACCAGGCAGGGGCCACAATGGCGAGGCTATCCA
Organism: uncultured Chloroflexota bacterium; assembly: GCA_937879875.1. GTDB lineage: Bacteria > Chloroflexota > Dehalococcoidia > CAUJGQ01 > CAUJGQ01 > CALFMN01. The sequence continues at coordinate 3,459 of CALFMN010000164.1, forward strand.
AGGCGTGGCGCATGACTTCCAGCACGACCTCAAGGCGGTTGAGGGCGCGTACGGCAGCCAAGACGTGCGTCGAATCGGTGCGCTGGTGGCCACGGCGCTTGAGCAACTGGTGCTCGCGGCACCAGTCCAGCACGGTATCGAGCAGCAACTGCTCCGCATCCCCCGTACGCAGGCGAGTGCGGAACTCACTGAGCACGGAGGCGTCGAAGCCGGCGTCGCTCAGCTGCAGGCGTAGGACGTACTTCCAGTCGATCCGGCTCCGGACCGCCGCGGCCGCCTGCCGGTCCGACAGCCCCTCGGCGAACTGCAGGATGCTGACCAGCACCAGGCGCCAGGGGGCGAGCGCCGGCTGCCCATGCGTCGGAAAGAGTGCCGCGAACTGCTCATCGGTGAACAGGGTACCGAGCGCATCGGCGAGGGTGAGGTAGGGATGGCCCTTGGGGAACGCCGCGCGAGCCACACGGGCGGTGTCGTCTGGAACGGGGCCGATCGGCGTCGGACAGAGCATGGCACGCCTCCTACCTCCCATAATCAGGAGGCATTCAGCCTACCGACGGCCATCCGACTTCGCCAGCAGTATCTATATAGATGAAGGCGAGCGGCCACTGGCGCGGGCGTGATGAGAGCGGACCTGGTGCGATTTCCAGCCTGCTGTACGCATGTGCGGGTGTCGCCGCAAGCAGGACTGAAGTAGTCATACATTCGTGTTGATTGCCGTGCGCCGTCCGTGTAGATTGCTATGGTGCCGGCAGCACGCTTAAGGGCAGCGGGACAACATCCGGCGAACCGGAGGGGGAGTGCAGATGACGACGGCAGCAGAGTGGATGTATGGCAAGATCACCGATGAGGCGCTGGCGGTGCTGCGCTCCCGCAACGGCACGCTCGGACCGATGAGCCCCGAGTCGGACCCGCTCACCCGCGCGCAGATCATCCGCTATCTGGCCTCCGTGGGCGACGACAACCCCCTCTTCTGGAATGAAGAGTACGCCGGCCGGACCCGTTGGGGCGGCATCATCGCTCCGCCCAGGCTGCTCTTTTCAGGCAGCGAGCGGACGCCCCGCTCCGTTGCCCAGCCCGTCACGACCCGGACCGTCTCCTTCATGGGCGAGGACGTGATGAAGGGCGTCTTTGCGATGGTGTCGGGAACGCGCATGGTGTTCGAGCGGCCGGTGCGCATCGGCGACCGGCTACGGACGCAGGGTGGACCACACGACGTGATCGAGCGCCGCAGTAGTATGGCCGGCCGCGCGGTGGAACTGGTCAACAAGACGACCTACTACAACCAGCGCGACGAGGTGGTCGCGACGGTGTACAGCTCAGTGATCCGCATGGAGCGCGGCGCCGTCCGCGAGAACCGCAAGTACCTCGACCTGCCGCCGGCCGCCTACGGCGACGAGGAGATCGAAGCGCTTTACGCCCACTACGAGCACGAGGCGGAGCAGCGGCAGGGGAGCCGGCCGCGGTACTGGGAAGACACGACAATAGGCGACGACCTGATCACCATCGCGAAAGGTCCGCTGACGATCACCGACATCGCCTCCTACTTCATGGGGCAGGGCGCCGCGTACTTCACCAACCGGATGAAGCACCTCGAACTCAAGGCCAACCCATCGGCGCGGTTGGTAAACGCCGAGACGAACATCGAGGATGATTGGGCCTCGGCGCACTGGGACGAGTACTTCGCCCGCCAGAGTGGCATCCCCCGGCCGTACGACGAGGGGCCGATGCGCTACGATGACATGGCTCACCTGGTGACCGACTGGATGGGAGACGACGCCGTGCTGCGCGAGCTGTACGTCTCGCTGCGGGCGCCCAACCTGTTCGGCGACGTGAGCTGGTGTACGGGACGGGTGACGGCGAAGCGGGTGGAAGACGGCAAGCACCTGGTTGACGCGGACCTGTGGATCACCAACCAGCGCGGCCAGCGCACGACGATCGGCACCGCGACGGTCGAGCTGCCCACCCGCGGCGGGTAAGAGAAAAGGATAGGCCGCAGTGCGACAGTACCTGGCGCAGCGGTTCCTGCTCGCCATTCCAACGATCTTCTTTGTCACGATGCTGGTGTTCCTGCTCACGCGGGTGATGCCGGGCGATCCGGCGGTGTTTCTCGCCGGCACCGATGCGACGCGATCCGATATCGCCTCCGTGCGGAAGGAGTTTCATCTCGACGAGCCCGTTCCGGTGCAGTACCTGCGCTGGCTGAAGGACGCCGCGCACGGCAACCTTGGCAGATCGGTGCGTAATGCGCGGCTGCCGGTGACGACGGTTCTGAAGGATAGAATCCTGGCGACATTGGAGCTGGGCTTCATCACGCTGCTTATCTCAATCTCGATCAGCATTCCGCTCGGTGTGCTCGCCGCGTACAAGCGGGACACTTTTTGGGATCATGCGAGCACGACACTGGCTCTCTTGGCATTGTCTCTACCAAGCTTCGTCCTGGCTTACCTGCTCATCTTCATTGTTGGTCTACACTTCAAACTTCTACCTCCAGCAGGCTATGTGCCGTTTTTGCAAAGCCCTGGCACTAACCTGAAGTTAATGATATTGCCTGCCATAACACTTGCCAGCGCTGCCTTGGCTGGAAAAACGCGAATACTTCGCACAACGGTACTGGAAGTATTGAATCAAGACTATGTTACAGTGGCACGTGCCAAAGGCCTATCAATGCGTACGGTGTTGCAATCGCATGTATTGAAGAATGCGTTGATCCCATTCGTCACTGTCGTAGGAGTTCAGATCGGCAGCATCCTCGGCGGAGCCGTAATCGTGGAGACAGTCTTCGGAATACCGGGGATGGGGAAACTGACACTCGATGGGATCCTCTCCCGAGACTTTCCCACGATTCAGGGTGTTGTTCTCGTGATCGTGCTGGTATACCTGATCGTCAATACACTGATCGACCTGACATACGCATATCTCGATCCACGCATCAGGTTAAGCGGGTAGAGTATGAAAATCAGTAGTACACGCGCTGGCTCGCTTGAACTGGCGGAACGGCGCCCGTGGAAGGTGCCACGCCCTCTGCGTAATATGCGCATTTTGATGGGCGGGGCGGTGGTGCTCATCCTGGTGATCCTGGCCATCGGTGCCCCGGTCATCGCGCCCTATAGCCCCTATAAGGCGGATTTCAACGGCGCGAAAAACGCGCCGTCGTGGCACCATCTCCTTGGGCAGGATCAGATCGGGCGAGACCTGCTGAGTCGCGCGATGTACGGCGCGCGCACAGCCCTCTACGTGGGCTCACTGGTGGTCACAATCGCCGTCACGCTCGGTGTATTGGTCGGTACGGTTGGCGGTCTCGCCGGCGGTTGGACAGACCGCCTGATCGGCGCGGTCGTCGATATGACCTTTGCCTTCCCCAGCCTGGTGCTGGCGCTCGCGGTCACCGCGGCGCTGGGACCATCGCTGACAACGTTGATGATCGCCATCGGCGCAACCTCATGGCCCGGTCTGTCGCGGGTCGTGCGCAGTGCGGTGTTCAAGACAAAGTCACGCGATTTCGTCACCTCGGCGCGGGCGACTGGCGCGGGACCGGTGCGGGTTGCGGTTCGGCACGTGTTGCCAAACGTCGTACCGGAGATCATCGTGCTGGCGTCGTTGCTCTCGGCGACCGCGGTGTTAGCGGAGGCGAGCCTGAGTTTCCTGGGGTTGGGTGCAAAGCCGCCGACGCCGAGTTGGGGGCTCGGTGTGTCCGATGGACAACCCTTCCTCGAGCATCAGCCCTGGATAGCGCTCGTGCCGGGCGGGTTCGTGTTCATCACCGTGATGGCGTTCAACGTCCTGGGCGACGGCATCCGCGACGTCCTCGACCCGCGACTGCGCAATCGCTGACGCTCTTACTCAGCCTCGGCGGGCAGGCGCTGCATCGTGATCACTTCCGCCCGCACGCTGCCGTCGTCGTCGATCTCTATAACGGCGACCGTGCCCAGGGCGCCGAGCGGGTGGCGTGTGCCGGGATAGACGGCGCTACCTGGATTGATGAAGAAGACACCTTCGTGCCAGAGCATCAACTCTTCGTGCGTGTGGCCGAAGGCGACGATGTCGACGACCTCGCCGAACTTCCGCTCCAGGACGTGAGGCAGCGGGTCGGCGGGGAAGATCAGTTCCTGGTGCGCCTCGATCCGCGGCCCAGGCCAGCCGATGTCGTGGACCATGGCGACCTTCTTGCCGCCAAGCTCGACCACCCGACGCGTCTCTGCCAGGCGCGGGTCGGGGGAGGGCATCTCGGTGAAGTCGCGCACGGCGATAACGGGCGCTGCCTCTTCGAGGACGTCCAGCACGCGGGCGGAGTTGATGTCGCCAAGGTGCAGAATCACGTCCACGCGGTGTTGCTTGAAGGTGTGAACGATCTCCGGCGGCATGCCTTTGAGATCGTCACGGATATGCGTGTCGGAGACGAGGCCCACGCGCACGGCAGTTCCACCTCGAGGCGCGGCGGTGCACCGCGCTCGGACTTCTATCATAACAAGTTCGTACGCTCGTTCGGTTGAGGAGGTGGCGCGATGCAGATCGGGTTGGTGATCGCGAACGAAGGGCCGGAGGCAGTTCCCAACGTCCGGGACCTCCCCGCGCAGATAGAGGCGCTTGGCTACGCGTCGGTCTGGTTCACGGACCACGTCATCGGGTTGCGCGCGTACGAGCCGGTGTACGGACCGATCTGGGCCGAGGCGCTCACCGCGATGACGTTCGCGGTGGCCCGCACGACGCGCATCCAGATCGGTATCGGCGTGCTCGTCGTGCCCTACCGCCCGGCCGTGTACACGGCTAAAGTCCTTGCGACCCTGGATCAGTTGAGCGGCGGCAGGATTATCGTCGGCGCCGGCGTGGGCTGGGCGCGGCGCGAGTACGCCGCGATGGGGCTGGCGCCGATCTTCGCGGACCGCGGCGCCTACACGGACGAGTGCCTGGAGGTGATGCTCGCCTGCTGGCGCGGCGGACAGCTCAGCTACGAGGGGCGCTGGCACGCGTTCCAGACGATCGAGTTCGAGCCACGGCCGCTGCAGCAGCCCCATCCGCCGCTCTGGATCGGCGGTCAGACCGGGCGTGCGCTGCGCCGCGCGGCGCGTTTTGCGGAGGTCTGGCATCCCACCGGCATCACGCCCGTGCAGATGCAGCAACTCGGCGAACAGCTCGACGGGAGAGCGGGCCGTCCGATACCGCGCAGCATCCGCATGCAGATCCCGGCCGCGTTCGAGGTTGAAGAGATCCGGGAACGGCTCGCGGCCTACGAGCGGGCCGGGTGCATCGCCGCCGCTATCGACCTGAAGGCCGCAGACCAGGCGGAGTTCCTGCGCGCCGCGGAGCGACTGGCCGCGCTCCTGCCGAGTTCTACGGTAGGTTGACCTCAAAGCCGGTGCCGCTGAACGCAGGGTAGCCCACGACACAGACGCGAACCGGGCACAGCACGACATACAAAGGCAACATGGATGACTGACCAGAGTGGATCAAGCGATCAGAGAAGCGGGCCGCTGGCCGGCGTGCGCATCATCGACTGCTCTGAGATGATCGCCGCCCCTATGCTTCGTCGCTGCTCAGCGACCTGGGCGCCGATGTGATCAAGGTCGAACCGATCCGCGGTGAGCCGTTCCGTTTGCTGATGCAGTCGCAGGCACTGTTCGAGAGCCGCGGGTTCCTCTCACTGAACAGGGGCAAGCGTGGGCTGGCGCTCGACCTGCAGGACCCTAGTACTACTTCGTTAGTTTCGACGCGGGCGGAAGGCTTTGATCTGGTCGGTGGCGATGAGCCAGAGCACGAGGTCCTCGAACAGCCAGACGAGCACCTGGCGATGGATCGCCGGCAGGGAGGGGCGTGGTGCGGAGGGGGGGAAGCGCCCCCTGCGGAGCGGTCGCGGCCAGGCGCTGGCAGGCCAGGAAGCTGGACGCCAGCATGACGCGCGCGAGGTGTCGGTGCAGCCCGTCCCAGCGCCGGCCTTGGTATTCATCCAGGCCGCATTCGCCTTTGGCGTCCTCATAGAACTGCTCGATCACCCAGCGGGCATGGGCGACCTGCACGAGGCGGCGGAGTGGGGTGTCAGCCGGGTAGTTGCTGTAGTAGTAGTTGGTCTCGCCCTCCTCCCCCGGCAGCGGCCGTTCCAGCAGCAGCCAGCCCTCCGGCCCGGTGGTGACACGCTCCGGATTGGTTGTCGCCGGGCTGCCCGTCGCCCGGTGCACGCGCACGGCCGCGAATTGGTTGCGCAAGCTGCCCCGCGTGCCTTCGCGCCAGGTCAGCGTCTGCCACGCGTCGGCGGCGAGGCTCGCCGCGATGCTTGCGGCCGGCTGCAGCGCTGCCGGTGGCTGCTTCCGCGGGCGGCCCCGGCCGGCATAGGCCGGCGGTGGCGCAGCGGTCACCGCCTGGACCGCCGCCGGTTCGCGCAGCCCAAAGCTCTTCTCCACCGCCACCACATAGCGGAGCTGCCGCGTCTCCAGCCCGTCGAGGAAGTGCGGGTTGCTGCCATAGCCCGCGTCGGTGGTCACGGCGGCGAAGGGGACGTCCCAGCCGCGCGCCCGGTCGATCAGGGCCAGGGCGAGTTCGATCTTGGTCGCAAAGGCGACGTCGGCGGGAATCGCTGCCCGTTGCCGGCGGTCGGGATCACTCGCCCAGGCGGCAGGCAGGTAGACGGCGGCGCTGACGGGCCAATGGCAGGGACTGCTGGACGCGGAGGCATCCTCGCTGTACTCGGCGGTGACCACGACCTGACAGTTGCCGACCTTGCCCAGCGTGCCGGAGTACTGGCGGGCCACGCCGGGCGACGCCTTGCCCTGCTTGGGCAAGCCAGTGTCGTCCAGCGCCAGGATGCCGTGCGCGGGACTGCGGGCGACCAGGTGATGGACGCGCTGCTCGTCCAGCCGCAGAGGATCCCAGATGGCATCGGTCAGGAGGTGTTGGAGGCGTTCGGTGGAGGTGCCCGCGACGGCCGCGGCGATGGTGTCGCAGTTCTTGCGCGGCAGGTCGGTGAGCAGGCCCGTCATGTAGCGCTCCAGAGCGTGACAGCTCTGGGCACGCTGGAACAGCGGGGCGAACGGGGCAAGGAATACCGCCAGCTCGGACAACGGCGCCGGCGCGGCTTTGGGAGGGGCGAGTGGGATCGTGTCCATGCCAGTCAGTCTGCCACGCTTACTAACGAAGTAGTACTAGGGGCCGAACGATCATCCACAAGCTGGCTCAGGCTGCCGACGTAGTCATCGTGAACTATCGGCTCGATACACCTGCCAAGCTGGGAATCGACTACGAGACGCTAGCACTGTTGAACCCAAGGCTGGTGTACGTCCGTAACACCGCCTACGGGCCGCGAGGACCGCTCGCTCGTCGGCCCGGGTACGACAACGTCGTCCAAGCGGCCAGCGGGATCATGGCATCATGGGGTCCGGCTCGCGATGGCCGGCCCCACTACATGCCGCTCACCATCGCCGACACGGTCGCGGCGGCGATCATCGCCTGGGCCGTGACCACCGGCCTGTATGCGCGAGAACAGATCGGTCGGGGACAGCTTATCGATACTTCCCTGCTTGCAACCGCCTTCTTCCTGCAGCCGAGCCGCTTCTTGATGGTAGATGAAGTGGATACGGAGCATGTTACTGCCATCAAGGAAGGGCTTGAGGCAGCCAGGCCTCAAGCCCACGACTTTCCTGATCTCGTGCGGCAGGTAGAGCTGCTGCGAAACGCCGGGGGCGCCGGCTTTGACGGCGCCGGCAGCTTCTATAACCGCACGTACCGCTGCAAAGGTGGCGGCTACATCTGTACCGGCGCAACGAATCACGCGCTGCGCCGCAAGTTTCAGCAGGCGCTCGGGATCGAGGATCCACGCTGGGAGCCGGGCTTCGAATTTGCCGCGGACGCGGCCAGGCGACACGAAATCGAAGAGCAGTTGGAACGGGCTTGCGAACAGAGATTCGCCGAAAAGACCGTCGGCGAATGGATCGACGTCATGACATCGTACGGTGTTCCTGCTGCTCCCGTCGTCTTTCCGGAAGAGCTCATCGGAGACGAGCAGGTGGCCGCGAATAACCTGCTGGTCGAGGTGGAGCATCAGACGCTGGGCAGCTTGACGATGGTTGGTTCGCCACTGCAGTTGTCCGAGACGCCGGTGCACAGCCACCGAGCGGCGCCGACGGTCGGCGCGGATAACGACGAGATCCTGGAGAGCCTCGGCTATTCACGGGCGGCGATCGACGACCTGCGCGCAGATCGGGTCATCAAGTAGCCGGCGGGTCTTCGCTCCGGCGAGTTGCATAGACCAGGGGAGCATGAACATGACGCCTGCCGAATGGGATTGGCGCAACGCACGGATCACCGACGAAGCGATCGAGGCGCTGCAGGCGCAGCGTGGCCGGATGGGGCCGCTCAGCCGTCCGTCCGACCCGTTCACGCTGCCGGTGATCATGCGCTTCTGCAACGGCGTCGGCGATGACAATCCGCTGTGGTTCGACGAAACGTACGCCTCACGTACGCGGTGGGGCGGCATCATCGCGCCGCCTACCGTTCTGCATGTGCGCAGCGCACCGCACCCCGATTCGGTGAGCCAGGCAGAAGAACGCGAGCAGGACCTGCTGCCGGGTATCTTCGCCATGGTGACCGGCGGGCGCACGGTGTTCCAGCGGCCGGTTCGTCCGGGCGATACACTGCGAACGCGGAGCGGGCTGCATGATGTAATCGTGCGCAGGAGCAGGATGGCCGGCCGGTCGCTGGAGCAGGTCAGTGAGACGGTCTACTACAACCAGCGGGACGAGGTGGTTGCCACACATTACGGCTCGCTCTTTCGGATGGAACGCGCTGCCGCCCGCGACAACCGCAAGGTCCTCGACCTGGAGCCGGCGCGATATACCGAAGACGAGATGGAGTCGCTCTACGCCTGCTACGAGCGCGAGCACGAGCAGCGCCGCGGCGATCGTGCGCGCTACTGGGAGGATACCGGCGTCGGGGAGGAGCTAATCACGCTGGCCAAGGGACCGTTGACCATCGGCAACATGGTAGCCTTCTTCATCGGGTGGGGCTATGCGACGATGTTCGCCAACCGCCTGGAGCACCTCTACCTGAAGGGCCATCCCGCTGAGCGGCTCGTGAACGCGGAGACGAATATCGAGGACGGGTGGGTGTCGGCGCATTGGGACGAGTACTTCGCCCACCAGAGCGGTGTGCCGCGTCCGTACGATGAGGGCATCCAACGCGTAACCTGGCTGGCCCAGCTCCTGACCGACTGGATGGGGGACGACGGCTACCTGCGAGAACTGGCCGTGCAGTTGCGCGCGGTGAACCTGCTCGGCGACGTCAGTTGGTGTACGGGACGCGTGAGCGGAAAACGGCTCGAGGGCGAGCGGCACCTGGTGGACTGCGATGTCTGGATTACCAACCAGCGACAGGAACGTACGGCGCTCGGAACCGTGGTCGTCGAGCTGCCGGCACGCGGGTAGCGGCTCGGGCGCGTGAGTGGGAGATCGCAGTCACTGTGTCGGCGAGGCGACTCGCCTTCCCGCTCATCGCACAGCGGGCTGCTCTGCTCCCACCTCGTCCGCCAGCCGTACAATGCGGCCGAGGTTGCCCTGCCACTCGGCGGGAGTAGCGCCCTCCCGACCGACCCGGATCGTGCTGATGCCCGCGTCCCGATAGGCGCGCAGCCGCTCGCGCACCATCGTCTCCGTACCGATGAGGTTCTGTCTTAGGATGATCTCGTCCGGCACCGCCGCCTGCGCCTGCTCTCTGTCGCCGGCGCGCCACAGCTCCTGCACCCGCTGTACGCCGTCCGCATAGCCCGATCGTCTGTACAACGCCGCGTAGAAGTTGGTGTTCTCAGAGCCCATGGCGCCCATCGAGAAGGCGACGCCACCCTTGCGCTTGGCCACCGCACGATCGACGTCGTCGGTGAACTCGACGCCCACGCCCACGTGCAGATCGACGTCCGATAGCTTTCTGCCCGCGCGCTCGGCGCCGGCCGCGATCGGCTTGAGAAAGTGGTCCGCGAGCTCCGGCTCGAACTGCGCCCCGATCCAGCCGTCGGCGATCTCGCCCGTCAGCTCGAGGCTCCTCGGACTGAGCGTCCCGAGGTAGATGGGCACCGGCCAGAGATCCTTGATCGGGCTCCTGATCGCTTTGCCCTCGCCGCCGGGGAGCGGCAGTTCGTACACCTTGCCCTTGTAGACGAGCCGCTCACCGCGGGAGACGAGGCGCACGACGTCGATGATCTCCCGCATACGCGTGAGCGGCCGTTTGAACGGGATCCCGTGCCAACCCTCGATCACCTGCGGCCCGCTCGTGCCGAGGCCGAGTATCAAGCGACCGTCGGAGAGCTCCTGCAGCGTCTGCGCCGTCATCGCGACCAGCCCCGGCGTGCGCGTGCCCGCCTGCATGATGCCGGAGACGAGCTCGATCCGCTCGGTCTTCGCGGCCAAGAAGCCGAGGACGGAGACGACGTCGTGGACCCACGCCTCGGCCGTGTACACGTACTCCGCGCCGAGCCGCTCCGCCTCGACGACGTAGTTCATCGTCGTCTTCCAGTCCGCCACGTAGTCGTGCCCCATCCGGATCGTCACGGCAACCTTCATGAGATCTCTCCCCTCTGGGCAGTGGTATTAGGCCGGCTGGGCCAGGCGCAGCCCCCGGCTATCCCACCGGTACGCGCGGCATGACCGTTTCGGCGAAGCGTTCGAGCCCCGCCTGCGCCTCGCGCGTGCGCGTGAACGGCGAGACGATCAGGCGCGTAACGCCCAACTCCTCCAAGCGCAGGATCTCGTCCAGCGTCGGTTCGCCGCCACTCTGCAACACGACCTCGAAGGGCTCGTGCTCGCGCTGAAACCGCTGCCGGTAACCGACGAGCTGCTGCAGCGCGCGGGCGGCGTCTTCTACGTTCCGATAGAGGCCGAGCCAGCCGTCGCCGAGCCGGGCGGCGCGCCGTAGCGCAGGGGCGGAGTCGCCGCCGACCAGCAGGGGCGGGCGCGGTTGCTGAATCGGCTTCGGCTCGAACTTGACCGGTCCGATGTTGAAGAACTCCCCGCGATGTTCAGGGGTGTACTGCAGCCACAGCGCGTTCAGCACCGCGATGCACTCGTCCATGCGCCGGCCGCGGGTCATGTAGTCCAGCCCCGCGTAGGTGAACTCCTCGGCTAGCCAGCCGGCTCCCACTCCGAAGCTGAACCTGCCGCCCGAGAACACGTCGAGACTCATCGCCGCCCGCGCGGTGACCAAGGGATCGCGCAGCGGCAGGATGTAGACAGACGTGCCAACCCTGATACGGCTCGTCACCGACGCGATCGCCGTGAGCAGGACCCAGGGGTCCATCGTCGGAATGTCGGGCGAGACGCCGGGCCGGCCCACCGAGGCATAGGGGAAGTGGGGCGCGTACTCGGTGGGCCAGATCAGGTGCTCGCCCGTCCAGATCGATTCGTATCCCAGCGCCTCGGCGTGTTTCGCTACCGCTGTGGCCGAACGATGGTGCACGCGCGTCAGGGTTACTCCGAACTTCACGGTGTGCTCCGGCTCTGCCGGCCATTCGACGCCGGCGCTGCAGCCCATGCTAGACTCACAAGCGGAGTCTGTAAACGGTCGTACCAATTCCCTTAACGACCGTCTAGCATGCCGAATCGCAGCCGGGTGCTCACGCCTCGCCCCCCGTCGCAGCAGCCAGTTCGGCCAGCACCACCTCGCGGTCTCCATCGAGCAGAGGCGCGGGCGACGGCGTCGCGCGTTCGCCATCGACCGTCCACGGAATGCCCATGAGCGTGTGCTTCCCCGCGGCAGGGTGGTCGCTCTCGTGCAGGAAGCCAGAGCGACGGAGGCCGGCGTCGGCCAACAGAGCCGGCACCTCCATCACCGTGAACGCCGGGATGCCTTGGTCCGCGAGGTATGCCGCCGCCTGGTCGCAAACCTGCCCGGTCACCCAGGCAGCGATCCGCGCCTCGATCGCCGCTTCGTGGTGGCGGCGGGACCGAAGGTTCATATGTCGATATGGGGCGAGCCCGGCGACGGCCGCCGCGAGCGACAGCCACTGCGCTTCGGTCAGCACGCTGATCGCAAGGTACTCACCGTCGCGACAGGCGAACACGCCCTGCGGAGAGGCCACCGGGTGCCGGTTGCCAAGCAGTGGCACGGCGCCAGTTCGTTGTTGCTGAATAGCCAAGTCGGTCGACGAACAGAGCACGGATTCGGCGATGGACACGTCGAGCCGCGCCCCTACGTGGGTCCGGTCGCGCTGGACGAGACAGGCGACGATGCCGAGCGCGCCGAAGTTGGCGCTACACGGATCGCCATAGGCGAAGCCGAGCTCCTGCGGCGGCCCGCCCGGAGAGCCGTTCGCAGAGGCCAGCCCCGAGATGGCGACAGCACCTTTGCCGTACATCGGAAACTGCCCCCAGGGCGGCGTTGCGCCGTAGCCGGAAAGGGCTGCCTCCACGATGCCGCCGGCTTCTTCAAGCTTTTGGGTGATGCCGAGCCGGTCGAGCACGCCGGGCCGAAAGTTGGAGACGAAGACATCCGCCCGGCGGATCAGCGCGTCCATCGCGTCCGCGTGGTCGGGCGCGGCGAGGTCCAGCGCGATGCTGCGCTTGCCCTGGTTGAGCTGGTTGAACGAAGCTGAGACGTTGAAGGCGAGTGGCCCCGTGGTGGGGCCGGCCCGCCGAAACAGGTCAACCCGCCCTCGCGATTCGACCTTAGTTACCTTCGCTCCGAGGAAGGCAAGTAGTTCGCCGGCATACGGTCCCGCCCACACCCAAGACATGTCGACGACGCGGACATCGTCCAGGGGCGCCCCGCATGCTGCTATCTGCGCAGAAGCGCGTGTAACAGACGCGCCGCCGGAAGCCCGGTACAGCCACGGTAAACGAGGCAGGCGCACCGCGGCGTCACCGATGGTAATCCGCTCTCCGAGCGAACCACGCTCCCGAAACTGCGGCAAATCGCCGGCTTCGGCGCAGGCGAGGTAGATCTCCCCGCGCGTCTTCTCTCGTGTCCACTCGGCGAGCAGCGCGTGCAAGGCTGGATAGTTCTCATAGCGATCCATCCGTCCCGCGAACGCCGGCGAGTGTGCCCAATCGGGGTCGCCCATGATCTCTCGCAGCGCATGCCACTGCGACTCCTCGACGGCGGAGACGTACACGAATCCGTCTGCGCAGGGGAGGATCACATCTGGCTGAGCCGTTGTCACGCCGCGCCGCGAGATCGGCTGGCCGGAGTAGCTGACGAAGGGAATGGTGTTGATGAGTGAGGCGATGAATTCGCGCATCGACAGCACGATATGCGTTGGAGATAAGCGGCGCATCGAATAGCGGTAGGCGGCGAGACCCAGCGCGGCCAGCAGCACGCCGCACTGCAGCGATGCCTGGAAGCCGGCCGGTCGCAGCGGCGCGTAGTCGTTGGTACTGTCGCCGCGCACCGACAGCCAGCCGGACGCCGCCAGCAGCGTCAATTCGGAGGCCGGCCGCCCGTCCAGCTCTACGTCGTCGAAGCAGCGCGCCTCCGCGGTGGGCAGGCGCTGAGCGAGGGCCGAGACATCGACCTCCGCGGCCGGCCCGGCGATGGCGAGATCAAAGCCGTCGGCGGAGCCGGCGGCCGCTTTGCCGAACCGAAGCGCCTCGTAGAAATCGTCGCCGCCTTCGAACGCTGCCCGGTCCCTCTGCAGGAAAGCAACCTCGGCGCCCAGCAGGCGGAGCAAGTGTCCGGCAAAGGCGGTCGTGATGTGCTCGTCAACCTGCAGGACGCGCAGTCCCCGCAGAAGGGCTCGTGAATCGTGGTCATCGTCGGGCATATGGTTGAGGTCCTCGATACCTACAGGTTCTCGAGCGTGGATCGGGCAATTGGGACGAACGTTGGAGTCTGCCGTACGCCTTCCCCGTCCATTCACACGCCTGTGTTAGGATTGTGCCAGGGCTGAGGTTTATGAACGAGACCGACCGTCCACGATCGACGCGGGACGCGGTGCGGCGCGCCGCCGCGCTCGTCTTCCTGGAACGTGGCTACACCGACACCAGTATCCAGGAGATAGCGGACCGGCTCGGCATACCGAAGGGTAGCGCGTATCACCACGTGCAGTCCAAGGAGCAGTTTCTCTACGAAGTGCTTACCGGCGGCATGGAAGATCTACTTGGGCGGCTGGAGGCGATCGTCGAGTACCCGCTGTCGGCCGCGGACCGGTTGCGGTTAGCGATGTGGGATAGCGTCAAGGCCAGCTTCGACGATACGCAACCCGCCACGGGCATGGCGCTGCACTCCGACATCCGCTTCCTATCGGACGAACACCGCCTGGCCTATCTTGCGCTGCGCGACCGGTACCAGGCGCTGCTCGTCGACCTGGTGGAGGAGGGGATTCAGGACGGCGAGTTTCGCCCCATCGAAAATCCCAAGATGATCGTGTTCGCGATCCTGGGCATGCTCGCCAACGTTCGCCGCTGGTTCAAGCTCGAAGGGCCGCTGAGTCTGCAGACCGTAACCGGATTCTGGTGGGATCTGATCTTTAACGGCCTCCACCCCCAACACGCCTGTGAGGACTTCGACGTGGTAGCCAGGCCATCCTGAGCCGGTGCGACTGGTCGGATCGAAAGTGGAGCACCTCAACCTGCGCGCCGTACGCGGCGAGTGCGATGTCGGTAACGCGGTATTGCACCGCCTGAAAGCGCCCGATCGGCTGGCCGAACTGCGTTCGATCCTTGACGTAGGCTACGGTCGTGTCGAGGATGCCGAGTTGTAGTCCAACGCAGAACTCGACACCGGGCGTGTCGCGCGGTACGAGGAAAACGGAGATGCCGCGACGCTTGGGAGCTTCTGGGGCGGTGCGCGTCAGCAGGAAGATCCACTCTGCCCGTTTGGTGTGGCTGGTCCAGATCTGCTCCCGTTGATCACGTAGTCGTCGCCGTTTCGAACGGCGCGTGTCTTGAGTGCGGCAAGGTCGGAGCCGACGTCCGGTTCGCTGAATCCCCGCGCCCAGCAGCTCCGGCCTTGGGAGATAACGAGCAGGCGCAGTTGCTTCTGCGCGTCAGTGCCATGCAGCATGATCGCCGGGCCGACCCAGCTGACAGACGTGTACTGCGGCCCGCGCGGTTCGTTGAACTCCGTCATCACCTCGCGAAAGATGACCTGGTTCCAGATAGGGACATCCTGGCCGCCCCACTCACGCGGCCAGTGCTGCGTGAGCCAGCCACGTTCGGCCATCTTGCCAGCTACGGCGAGTGAGGCGTCGAACGCCTCGTCGACGCTGTGCCCTTCCGAGGCGACACTATACCCGCGATACCAGTCGGGCAGCTCCGCCTACAGGAACGACCGTAGCTCCTCGCGAAACGAGCGCTCTTCTTCGGTGAAGTCAAAGCTCATGCTTGCGCACTCCGTTGTCAGCCGCCCGCACCAGTGGGGCGCGCGGTACGCCTACCCGCAGCTTGTCCGAACGTCAACTAATACCGTGCAATTGCGTGAATATACAGGTTGAATAGTCGGCACAATGCAATCGGTCGGATCGCGGACCACGCCTTGTGCAGGATTCGAAAGGGGGATCGCAACATGGTCGTTCACGATCAGGCCCGGCCGCTCCCGAGCGCGGATGAGGTGCGTGGGTACACGACGGTGCACAGCAACTGGGGCCGCTGGGAGAATAGCCGCCTGGGAACGCTGAACTTGATCACGCCTGAAGTGCGGCAGCGCGCGGTCCGCGCAGTCCGGCTCGGCCGGACGGTGACGCTCTCGCGTCCGCTCGACTCCCGCCCCGGGCGTGGGAACCCGTATCCGTTGCAGCATTACGTGGCGCTTACGCCGGCGATGGCCGCGGACTATATTGGCATCTTCTTCCACGGCTGGGCGACGACGCACATCGACGGCTTTGCCCATGCCGCTCGAAACGGCGAGATGTTCGACGGTTTGCCCTTCAGTGACGTGACCGCGTTCGGCGCCCGTTCCAACTCGCACACTATCGACCACTGGGCAGAAGGGATTCTCACACGCGGCGTACTGCTGGACATTCCGCGCCTGCGTGGCATGCCGCACGTCACAATGGATCGGCCCGTTCGCGGCTGGGAACTGGAGGCCGCTGCCGAGCAGCAAGGCATTACAGTGGAGCCGGGCGACGCCGTGCTCGTGTACAGCGGACGCGAGTCATTCTATCGGGAGAATCCGGAGCGCTCGCTCGCGGACCGCGAGACGCCTGGCCTGCATGCTGACGTTATCCCGTTCATGCACAAACACGACGCCTCCGTCCTGCTGTGGGACATGATGGATGCGCATCCAAGTGGTTACGACGAAGGCATCGCCGGGACGGTACATCCTCTGGCTCTCGTCTACCTCGGCCTGCCGCTGGTCGATAACAGCTTGCTCGAACCCCTCGCGGCCGTGTGCGCGGAAGTATCGCAATGGGACTTCCTGCTCACGCTTAATCCACTGCGTCTGCGCGGTGGGACCGGCTCTCCCGTCAACCCGGTGGCCGTGCTGTAGTATTGCTTCTCCGTACAGAATAGCCCGCAGGGTAGGAAGGGGCTCTCTTCATCATCTGCCTGAATGGCCGTATCTCTACCACGCCACTGCTCAATTGACCAAGCCAACTTAATCACCGGCCCGGGCCCGTCATATTGTGCCAGGAAGGTGTTGTGCTGACCTTGATACACATCTGGAGCTGGCCAGCGCCCAGTTCATGAGTGAGGACGGACACGAGGGCACAGCCGGTGCGTCGTTTCGGCGGCGGTGCTGCGAGGCGCATCGACTGGGTAAATGCTAATGAAAGCAGCATTTGCCGCCCAACTTGTTGGCATGAGGAGTGACGAAACGGCATCTGATGAAACGGATTACCGCGATTCCACGCCAGGAGAGTAAGAATTTCAACGAGAAATGTCGTAGCGCGACGTCTGTCGATCGACTGAACATCGTGGTGTGTACTGCTCAGTCGCGGTCCGTCCAGTACAACACGACTGGCGCACTTATTGAACACTTCTGGTGGCGGATCAAGTGGTACGTCTCGCTCGCCATGTTCGGCACCGTCTGCGCCGCGCGGCTGGTGGGCGTGATGCCGTAGCGGCCGAGGGCACAGGGCACAGGTGACGGAGGGCGAAGTCCGCGAACGGACTGTCACCTGTGCCCTGTCACCTGTCACCTCAAGCGACCGAAGGGAGCGTTCCGATGCCCCAGGAGATCGACAGCGCCACGGGCAACTTCATCGTGTCGCAAAGCGGACGGGCGGACCCGACGGGCGTGGCGGCGTATCGCAGCGGCATCTCCACGGCGGACGGTACGACCAAGCCGGCGGCCGGCAGCGCCCTGTTCGCGCAGAACCCCGGCTACCGCCAGAAGTGCCGCGTCTTCGTCAGCAGCAGCGGCTCACCCACAAGCTGCACGCTGCGGCCCTACCTGCGCTCGGGCGGAACGAGCGGCCAGGTGGGCACGGGCGCGGCGCAAACTCTGAACGGCTCGCCCAACTTCGATGCCTACTTCGACGTTCAGACCGACGGCGACGACCTGGCCGTGCTGGTGGAAACGCTCTCCGGCGGCACGTCGCCCACCGTCAGCATCGCGCTGAGCTGGCGGTGAGGCGAGGGAATAGGGAATAGAAGGTTGGGTGGCTCTCGCTCTATTCCCTATTCCCTGCAAGCGACCGAAGGGAGCGCCCTATGGCCAACGGCTACAACGACTACGTGCCCGCCGTGCGCCAGGATCTGGACGACCCGAACCCACCGGCGGCGATCTGGGCGGATGCGGACATCCAGCGGCACATCAACCACGCGCTGCACGAGTACAGCTACTGGAGTCCGCTGGAGCAACTGCTCACGAGCTACAGCCTCACGGCCGGCAGCCGCCAGATCACGCTCGGCGCGGGCGACCTCGCCAGCCTGGTGAGCATCCGCGCGGTGGAGTATCCCACGGGCCAGTGGCCGCCCACATATGTGCAGTTCCAGCTCTGGGGCAGCGCCCTCTCGCTCTGGCTGGACGGCGCCCCGGCCGCGACCGATCCGCTGAGCGTGAACATCTACGCCCTGTTCAGCCATACGGTGAGCACCTCCAGCACCACGGTGCCGCCGCGCGACGACGAGGCGATCATCTCCGGCGCCGTCGCCTTCGCCGCGCTGGAGTACGCCGCGAAGACGGCCGGGCAGGTGAACGTGGCCGGGCCGAACGCCTGGCTGCGCTACCGCGACCTGGCGCAGGACAAGGCGGCGGAGTTCCGCGGCTACCTGCAGATCGTCCGCGCCCGCGTCACGCCGCAGCGAGCCTATGCCCCCTCCGAGCCGCGCCAGAGCCGCTTCACCGTTGAGGCGCCGTGGCGGGGGTAGGGGCCAGGGATTAGGGGTTAGGGAATAGGGAATAGAGGGGCGGGCCGCGGCATTCCGCTCACCACTCACTACTCACCCTCAAAGGAGCCGGCCATGCCATCGATCGAGGTCATTCGCCGTCTCGCGGAGACAGCCCGCGCGCGGGCGCTGGCGGCGCTGCACGCGGCCGAGCACTCGCCGGAGGCGGCCGCGCTGGAGGAGTTCGCGCGGCAGCAGGCGCTCGTCTTCGCCGGCCTGCTGCTGGAAGAGCTGCGCGAGCGGCTGATCGCGGCGCCGCCAGCCTCCGCGCCGGCGCTGCTGGCGCTGATCGAGGAGACGCTGGCCGGCGCCGCCGTGCGCTACGAGGCGCTGACCACCATGCGAGCGGCTTCGCTGAACTGAGTCGCAGCAGCGGCCGCCAATGTCGTTGATCGCTGCACAGTGTTCGTTTACAGCGCATTCGGCGGAGGTATTTCATGCACGGCGTTCGACGGTCACGGAGGCGCGCCCGGCCGCTGCAACAGATCGGCGAGCCGGCGAACGGTCCGGCCCGCAACGGCGAAGGAATGCCTGGAGTGCCGTTTCTGCCGCCGATCTGGGCGGCCGTGCTGACGCGGCTCGGCAGCGGCGCAGCCCTGCCCGCAGGAGAGATCGAGCCGTGGGCGCGGGCCGTAACGCTCGCCGAGCTGCTCGTACGCCAGATCGACGCGGGGCTGGGCCGCGGCCGGCCAACTGCTGAGACAGGGATCGGCGGTGTGGTTGCGGGCGCGATCGCACCGGCCGTGCTCGCCTGGCTGGCACCGGGCTCCGGCGCTGAAACGACCGGGGAGGCAACGCGATGGGTAGTGTAGGCGAAACGACCGCTATCAGCCCCGGTGCCATGCTGGGCAAGGGTGCGCCGGAGCAAGCCGCTGCGCCGCCTGTCCGGCCGCTCTGCCCGCTGGTCTTTGTGCCGACCGACTGCGCCGGCTGGAACGCGGACTACGTGCCCGCGCTCGCTGCG
Source organism: uncultured Chloroflexota bacterium (assembly GCA_937879875.1). Taxonomy (GTDB): domain Bacteria; phylum Chloroflexota; class Dehalococcoidia; order CAUJGQ01; family CAUJGQ01; genus CALFMN01. The sequence goes on from CALFMN010000164.1 coordinate 22,662, forward strand.
GCGCTGACCGAGGCGTTGCGCTGGTGGCAGGACCAACTCGGCGTGCAGCCCTTCGCCCCCGAGCCGGCACTGGCGATCGGCGGCCGGCAGCCCCGCGCCGCATACGCCTGCGACACGCAGGAACGCATCCGCGCCGAACTTGCCGCCTACTTCCCCGATCTGGCTGATTTGCCGGCTGAGCCTCCCGATACGCCAAACCCTAAACCCTGCCTCTACGTCGTCTACGCCACGCTCTCGGACCTGCCCTACCGCTGCCCCGGCAACGTGATCGGCACGAGCGCGGTGCTGGTCGGAGGGCCGCCGGTGCTGGTCGTGCAGTCGTCCGGCTCGCTGGACGCCTTCGCGCTGGGACAGAACCCGCTCGACCCGGCCTCGGGCAGCCGAGCGGCGCAGATCGGCGCGCTGGCGCACGAGCTGGGGCATGCGCTCGGTCTGCCGCATCCCGCCGCTCCGGCCGTGCAGGCTGTCTCCGTGATGTGGAGCTGGTGGACCTTTCCGGGCTGCGGGCTGTCGGATAGCGAGCGGGCGGTGGTGCTCGCGGGGCTGGCAGCCTAGCCCCGCCGCCAGCGCGCCGTGCAACCGTCGGAGACTTCCACCAGGGCGCAGCGCAACCGTCGGAGACTTCCAAAGGAGCCAACGATGCGCACGCTTTCCTCGACGCTCAGTGCCGCGCAGCAGGCGAGCAGCGCCGTGCCCGCCGTGCGGCTGACGCGGCGGCGCGCCTCCGCCGGCGAGGATCGCTACACGTTGAGTTTCCTCGCCGGCTCGGGCTCTGCAAGCGATCCGTATGCCGTCACCGCCTGGGGCGGCGTGCTGCGCATGTGGACGATCCACGCGGGCAGCGTGCGCGTGGACTACTACCAGGGCAGCCCGCTCGCCTTTCAGAGCGGCGGCACGCGCTGGGCCACGAGCGATACGCTGATCGCCGCCGCGCAGCAGCAGAACACGCCGGCGAACCTCGCCGTGGTCACGGCCACGCCGGGTACCAGCGCGCTCACGCTGCGCTTCTCCGGCAGCGGCGATGCGGGCTTCGGCGCCGCCGAAACGCTGACCTTGCCGAGCGGCACGGCCTACCAGGCGCAGGCGATCGCCTGCTGCTTCGCGCCGGATGGCCGCGTCTTCGTCACGGTGCAGGGGCTGCAGTACATCACCGTCTTCGTGCGCGCCACGAATGCGACGTACAGCTCGGCCGCCAATACCAGCGACGCGCACTATTCAGCGATCGGCATCGGCTGCTGCTACACGGCGTACAGCGGCGCCGGCGACCTCGCGATCTTCGCTTCCGCCGGGTATATCGCGGGCACCTGGTCCGAGCTGGCGGCGCTGCTGTTCGGCGACGGCGCTCTGCAAACGGCCGGCACGTTCTCCGCGCATCAGACGGTGCTGATCACGAAGCCGTATGTGACGGGTGCGGGCGCAGCGCCGGGCACGATTCTGAGCGCCGGCGGCCTCTGCCTGGCCGATACGTTTCGCGCCACGTTCTATGAAGACTTCCAGAACCCGCCGATGAGCCTGGCGACCAAGCGCAACTTCGCCCAGAGCTTTCTCAAAGCGACGAACGTGCAGGCCGGCTACGCGCGCGACCCGCAGGCGCTGCCGGTGGACGGCGCCGCCGTGCTGAAGCCGGCCTGGGACTCGCAGAACGGCATCCTCTTCTACGCCAACCCGGCCAGCATCTATTACGGCGCCGCGCCGGTGACGCAGGATCTCTCCGCCCGCGTCCTGCGCTGCACGCGCACGGAGCGCGAGAACGGCGCCAGTATCGACGTGCTGCTGGACAACACGGACCTCTCGCTTTCGGCGCTGGCGCAGAGTGCGGACAGCATCGGCGACCGGCTGAGTCTCGACTTCGGCTACACGACGAGCGCCGGCGCCGAGTACAGCGTCTCGATGCCGCTGTGGCTGTCGAGTGCCACGGCCTCCGGCGCGGGCGGCACGCGCTACGCGGAATTGACGGCGCACGACGGCTGGCAGGTGTTGGCGGCGTGGCGGCCGCGCCGGCTTTACTCGTGGCTGCCGGGCGAGAGCACGATCGCGCAGATTTTGCAGTGGATCCTGGCGCGGGCGGGGCTGGATTTCACGCCGCCCGGCACACCCTCGGCGCTGTTGTTGAGCAGCCCGGCGTTCGCGCTGCAGCCGGCGACGAGCGGCGCTCAGGCCGTGCATGCGCTGCTTGATCAGGTTCCTGAGGTGTTGCTCTTCACCGCCAGCGGCGCCACGCTGCGGCTGCCGCAGAGCAGCGACACGGCGGTCTACAGCTATGCGCCGGGTGGACACGCGGTGCTGACGGCGCGCAGCTCGCGCTTCGCCCAGGGCTTGAACCATGTGCTGCTCTACGGCAAGAACACCGGCACGGCCACGGCGCCCACGCTGATCGGCGAGGCGCTGGACGCCGGCGATGCGCAGCGCGTGGCCGACTATCCCTTCCCGCTGCACGACATGCAGGTTTCGACGGCCAACGCGGCGGCACGGGCGACGGTGCCGCTGCGCAAGGCGCAGCTAATCACCGACGCAGGCGAGATCGCGACGGCGCCGAACGTGGAGCTGGAACTGTGGGACGCGATCGGCATCACCGAGGGCTACACCGGCATGAGCGGCGTGACGCTGCGCGTGCGCGAGCTGCGCACACTGTTTGACACGCTGCGCGACGGCGGCGTCTACACACAGTCGGTCGGCCTGATGAATCTGTAGGGGCGCCCACAGCGCAGCGCAGCCAATGGAGTTGTCCAAAAGTGTGCGGGAGCCCCGCGGTGAAATCAGCGTCCGCGCAGCGGACCTCACTATCGGGGGTGAAAGGGGGCGTGCCCCCTATGACCATCGGAGATATCAGATGAACGACCCGGTTTCACCCTACGACCCGAACGACTACCCGACGACCGAAGGCGCCTCGGGCGGGGAGCGCCGCCGCCTCAGCGGGCCACGCGGCCCCTACGAGCCGGTGAGCAGACCGCCCCGCACCCGCCGGACGGCCGATCCATCCTCCCTCTCCCATCGCCCCAGCAGCCGTGCAGCGGGGCCGGGCAGGGGGCCGCGCCGGCCGAAGGTGAGCGCCAACGACGGCCAGCACAGCGCCCACCGCACGCCAGCGCACGGCGCGGGCCACGCGCAGGAGCTGCAACGGCCGCGCGGCGCTGGCGGCCTGCCGCCGGAGTTGCGCCAGCTCGCCTGGGAGATGAACGGCGTGCTGAGCAGCCCTGTAACCGGGCCGGTGCTCGGCTTCGCCTACGGCAGCAGCTTTCCACTGGGCCATCACCCGCGTGCGGATGGCAAGCAGCACGCGCCCAGCACGCAGCACCAGGGTCTGGCGCGTCGCGGCACGATCGTCTCCTACAACAGCACGACGAATACGGCGGTCGTGCGTTTCGGCGACACGCCGGACAGTCCCGCCATCGCCATCCCCGTGAGCCCGATGATCAGCAGCGTCGTGGCTGCCTCGGCAACACTGGCCGGCGTGCAGCTCTGGAACGATGCCGACCCCACGGACGCGTTGGTGACGGCCGTGTTGTAGGGCGCAGGGGATGCCCGCGGAGATTGCCATCCGCTCTGGCGGTGCTCGCCGTTCTGCGCAGCCTCCCTACGCCCTTCGCCCTGCGCCCTCTGCCCTGAAGCGACCGAAGGGAGCGACCGATGCTCTTCGACCATCAACGAGCCCTCTGGCTGTGGATGTTTTCGGCGCAGGCCGAACGCACCTGGGCCGATGCCCTGCGCACGACGCAGACGCTCGCCGGGGCCGGCGTGCTGCTGGTGAAGGCGATGGACGGCCAGCAGTGGCTGAGCGACTTCGACAACGCGCCGGCCGCGATCTACGGTCCCAGGGCATTGCGCGGCTTGCAGCAGATGGGTGCGGCGCAGGGCTGCACGGTTGTGCCGTGGGTGGTGCCGCACGGCCGCGGCGATGCGGCAGCGCACGCGGCGCTGGGCGCGGTGCTGGTGGCGGATCTGGAACCGTATCCCGGCTTCTGGACCGATTCGGCCGATGGCGTTCCCGCCTATTTGGCGGACCTGCGGGCCGGCGGCGTGCGCGAGCTGTACGTGAGCCTGGACCCGCGGCCGCAGGCGCTGACGGCGCTCGGCGCTGCGAGCTGGGCCGGGCAGACGGCAGGCGTCCTTGCGCAGACATATTGGACGGACTTCGGCGTGGCGCCGGAGGCGTGCCTGGCGCAGATCGCGGCCTGTGTGCGGCTCGGGGCGCCGGTTGTGCCGGTGCTGCCGGGCGACGGCGCAACGGGCTTCGCCGGTTTCTGGCCGGCGGCGCGGGCGCTGGGCTGCACCGGCGTTTCCGGCTGGCGGCTGGGCAGCATGGATGCGACGGCGCTCGCCGCCTTCGCCGCGCTGGACGTGGCGCCGCCGGCCGATCCCTGCGCCGCGCTGCACGATCAGCTTGGTTCGCTCGCCAGTGAGCGCGATCAACTCGCCGCTACGCTGGACCGCGTACGCGCCGCGCTGGCGGGATAGCAGGCGGACGCACTCACGTGCCTTCGGCGTGGCGCAGCTCGGGCGGCAAGTGCGAGAGGTCGTTCAGCGTTTTCAGCAGCGGGCCGCTGTCTTTGAACTCGAAGACCGTGGCCGCGCCGACCTCCTGCGCAATGCGCTTGCGGAACAGCCCCACGTCGATGCCTAACAGGGCGCAGACGAGGATGCGGATCGTCGCCTTGTGCGCCACGGCCAGCACCTGCCCGCTTGTGTGGCGGGCGCGGATCTCGTTCAGTGCGGCCAGCGCCCGCGCCGCGATCTGCGGCGCCGTCTCACCGCCGGGCGGCGCCACGCGGCCGGGATCGTTGGACCAGGCGGCGAACTCCCGCGGGTGGAGCTGCTCGATCTCGGCTTCCAGGTGGCCGTCCCAGGCGCCGTAGGCGATCTCGCGCAGCCCCGGCTCGATCTGCACCGTCATGCCCAGCCGCGCGGCCAGCGGCTCGGCGGTCTGGCGGGCGCGCTGCAGCGGGCTGGCGTAGATCGCCTTCCAGCGCTCGCCGGCGAACGCGTCGGCCAGCGCCCGCGCCATCGCCAGGCCGTTTTCGTTGAGCGGCACGTCCACGCTGCCGCAGAAGCGATTCTCACGGCTGCAGTCGGTCTGGCCGTGGCGGATCAGGTAGAGCGTCAACATGGTCTGAAGGTAACAGGGAACAGGTGATAGGGAACAGGGAATAGATGGATGAGCGGTTGGAGCACACGCTGTTCCGGGGTCGGGTTGATCTCGCCCATCAGCGCGCCGGATGCGGCACCAAAGTCCCGCTCGTCCGCCGCAGCTCTATTTCCTATTCCCTAACTCCTATTCCCTCGGCCCGCGCCACATCAGCCAGTTGAGCGGACCGCCGTGCGGCACGGTGAACTCGGCCCGCACGCGAAAGCCGTGGCGCTCGTACAGCGGCACGTTACGCGGGTTCGCCGTCTCCAGATAGGCGGGCATGCGCTCGGCATCGCACTGCGCCAGCACGGGCCGCAACAGGGCACTGCCCACGCCCTGGCCCTGGCAGCCCGGCTCCACGCCCAGCAGGAAGAGATAGTAGTGGGGCTCACGCGGGTGCTGTTTGTCGAAGGCGTCCAGTCCGGCCATCACGCCGGGCACACGCCGGTAGCCGACGCTGCCCGCCATCGCCGGCAGCAGTTGCAGTTGCTGCCAGAGCCCCAGCTTCCACTTGCCGGGCGGCAGCCAGAGCGCGGCGCCTTGCAGGGCGGCGTTGGTGAAGACCAGGTTGTGCGGCAGCGCCATGCGCCCCAGCGCGACATTGAAGAAGCGGCGGAAGGCGCGGGCGCGGCCGGCGTCCTGGCGCAGCAGCCAGTTGATCATCGGATCTTGGTCGAAGGCGCGGGCGAGCGTGCGCGCCAGCGGCGCCTGTTCGGCCAGCGCCGCGCGGCGCACCGCGAGCGTGCCAGCGGCCGTCGTCACCGCTTCCTGAGCCAGCGTCATGGAGTTCTCCTGAGCGTTGCTTGCCAGACCGGCCGTCGGATCTGCCGCCCAGTATAGCGCCGGATAGGTCTGCACGCGGACGGCTGAACCGCCATCACCTGGCCGCTTCGCGGTAGTCTATCCGCGGACAGGAGGTGCAGCGATGGCGATTGAGCGGATCGATCCGGCGGAGTTGTCGGCGCCCGGCGGGCCGTACGTGCATGTGACGAAGGCGGGCAAGCTCGTCTTCGTCTCGGGCACCGTGGCCTTCGGCAACGACGACCGCGTCGTCGGCGTGGGCGACGTGGCGGTGCAGGCCAGGCAGACGCTCGAAAACCTCGGCGTCTGCCTGCGCGCCGCGGGTGCCGACTTCGGCGACGTGGCGAAGGTCACGGTCTTCGTGCGCAACATGGCCGACCGCGCCACGATCGCCGCCGTGCGCCGCGAGTTCTTCAAGGACGCCAACCCGGCCAGCACGCTGGTCGAGGTCTCCGCGCTCGCCCACCCCGATCTGCTGCTCGAGATCGAGGCGGTCGCCGTGCTGCCCGGATAACGGCGCCCGCTATTTCGATTGCTCGTTCTGTCACAAAACGCGGGGGCTGTCTCGTCTCACCTGTGAGAGCGCCGCCAATGAGGCGGCGGGAAGTCGAGGTGAACGACGATGGCAACAGAGACAACCGGCCGGCGCGTGGTGATCGTCGGCGCGGGCTACGCCGGCATGACGGCGGCGCTGCGGCTTGGGAAGCGTTGCCGGAAGCTCAGCGCCGGCGTCACGCTGGTCAACGGCACGGATACGTTCGTCGAGCGCATCCGCCTGCATCAGGCCGGCAGCGGCCAGCGCGTGAAGACGCACAGCATTGAGCGCATGCTGCGCGGCACGGGCGTCGCGTTCGTGCAGGGGCGCGTCACGGCGCTGCAGGCAGATGTGCGCCGGCTGACGGTCGCGCAGGCTGACGGCGGCGGTCTGACCCTGGACTACGATACGTTGCTGTACGCGCTTGGCAGCACGATCGATGTGGACAGCGTGCCGGGCGTGCGCGAGCAGGCGCTGGCGCTGGGCAGCCCCGCGCTGGCCGCGCGGCTGGCGGGCGAGCTGCCGGCGCTGGCGGCGCGCGGCGGCAGGCTGCTGGTCTGCGGCGGCGGGCTGACAGGCATCGAGGCAGCGACCGAGATCGCCGAGGCGTGGCCGGGCGTCAGGGTGGCGCTGGCGACGCGGGAGAGGCTGGGCGAACGGCTGTCGCAGAAGGGCCGCGCCCACCTGCACACGGTCTTCACACGGCTGGGCATCGCGCTGCACGAAGGCGCGAGCGTGACGCGGCTGGCCGCTGGGCAGGCTGAACTGGCCGACGGCGGCACAGTGCCCTTCGACCTCTGCCTCTGGGCCGGTTCGTTCAGCGTGCCGGCACTGGCGCGCGAGGCCGGCCTGCGCGTGAACGGGCGCGGCCAGATCCTCGTCGGGCCGGACCTGCGCTCGCTCTCACATCCGGAGATCGTCGCCGCCGGAGACGCGGCTGCCCCGGCGGAGGATCCCGGCGCGCCGATCCGCATGGCCTGTGCGACGGCGATGCCGCTGGGCGCCTGCGCCGCGGACAGTATCCTGGCAACCCTTGAGGGCAAGCCCGCGCCGGCTTTCTCGTACCGCTATCTGTTTCAGTGCATCAGCCTGGGCAGGAGGAACGGCCTGATCCAGCTCGTCAACGCGGACGACTCGCCGCGTGAGAAGATCGTGGCGGGCAGAGCCGCGGCGCTGTTCAAGGAGTTCATCTGCCGCTACACGACCTTCGCGCTGGGCATGGAACGGCGCCTGCCGGGGTCGTATCGTTGGCCTCAGGGCAAGCGGCTGCCGGCGACAGCGCGGCCGGCGAGCGGGCCGGCGCAGATGGACACGGGCGCGGGCGACTGAGGCGAGGCGAGAATGGCGACAGGCGGCAACGGCAACACGATCACGGCAGCAGGGGAAGCGACTGATCCGACGGCACAGGAGTTCGAACGGCAGCGGCCGCTGCTGTTCGGCATCGCCTACCGCATGCTCGGCAGCGCGATGGAGGCGGAGGACGTCGTGCAGGAGACGTACCTCCGCTTCCGCGCGTCCGCACCGGGCGCGTTACAGTCGCCCCGCGCCTATCTGGCGACGATCGTCACGCGGCTCTGCCTCGATCAACTCAAGTCGGCGCGGGCGCGGCGCGAGCAGTACATCGGTCCCTGGCTGCCCGAACCACTCCCCACCAGCGCGGACGATCCGGAGCTGGTGCCTGGCCGCCGCCTCGAAGAGCGCGAGTCGCTGAGCATGGCCATGCTCGTGCTGTTGGAGAGCATGGCGCCGCTCGAACGGGCGGTGTTCGTGTTGCGCGAGGTCTTCGCCTACCGGTTCCGCGAGATCGCGGAACTGAGCGGGCGGCGCGAAGACGCCTGCCGCCAGGCGTTTCATCGCGCCCAGCGCTCGTTGGAGCAGCGCCGGCCGCGCTATCAGGCGTCGGCTGACGAGCTGGAGCGGCTGACCGTGGCCTTCGTGCAGGCCGCCGGCAGCGGCGACGTGCAGCAGCTCACGCACCTGCTCGCGGCGGACGTCACCGCCTGGTCGGACGGCGGCGGCAAGGTCGCGGCGGCGACGCGGCTGCTGCACGGACCGGAGGCGGTGATGCGTTTCACGCTCGGGATCGTGCGCAAGGCGCCGCCGGACCTCAGCATCGCCGTCGAGCAGGCGAACGGCCAGCCGGCGATCGTGGTGCGCGAGCCGGACGGCACGCCCTTCTTCGTGTTGCTGCTCGAAGCCGGCGAGCACGGCGCCCGCGCGCTCTACGGCATGCGTAACCCGGACAAGCTGCGACGCTTCGCGCGGCCGCCGGCGGCCGCGCGGGGCACCTAACCCCGCTTCGGCTGACGCCGAATCTCCCTTCCCGACACAGGAAGGGTTGTCTGAGGACAATCGGGAATCCTCGAACCCCAACCCTTCCCCTGTGACGTGTGATGCATAGTGCAGCATCATGGCACGCGGGTCGCAACGGCGAGATTGGGACGGCCAGGCTGGCGATTGAGCAGGATGCCGACATTAGGGGCCGCCAGTTTCGCTGCCACGCGTGCCCGCAGCCCCCAGCGGGTGCGCGCCTTTGGGTATTCCAGCGCGAAGTCGCCCTTGAGGTGGCCGATGACTGAGCTGGAACCAGTGGTGGGCGACGATCAAGGTGAGCACTTCGCTATCACTCAGCGTGGGGCGGCAGCCCGGCGTCGCGGTACGCAGCGGCGCCAGGTCAGCCTGCTACAGGTCGTCGATCAGGGTGGAGACTGCCGTGAGGAAGGTGTCGGGATCGCGCATGGCTGCCTCCTGAACAGACGCAGCTTATGCCCGCCGGCACCTTCTGGATCCCGACCATGAACCCTCCGATTCTGCATCACGCGTCACAGGGGAAGGGTGGATCTGAGGAGATCCGATGGCCCTCGGAGACCCTTCCCCTGTGGGGAAGGGTTGCGGTCGGGGATAACCGGAGCACGGTTTACGGACACGCGCTTTGCGCCAGCGTGGGGTTGGATGAACTCTATGACGCCTGAGCCGGTAATCGTCACGGCGCGGTCCTATGACGAATACGCCGCATCCTGGCACGAGGCACATCGTACTGAGGATCGCTCGTCCACGCGGGCGGATTCATACCAGCGCTTCGCCGCGCTTCTGTCGCCCGGCGGTCTCGTGCTCGATCTCGGCTGCGGCTCCGGCCTCGACGCACCGGCGTTGGCCGGCCGGGGACTGCGGCCGCTGGGCCTGGATGTCAGCGCGGGCATGCTGCGAATTGCGCGAGCGCAGCCCGCTTATGCCGGCCGGCTGCTGCTGGGCGAGATGCGAGCGTTGCCCCTCGCCGAGCACTCGGTAGACGGCGTTTGGGCGGACGGGAGCCTTCACCATCTGCCGAAAGTGGAGGCAGTTCGTGCCGTGAGCGAGGCGGCGCGCGTCCTGCGGCCGGGAGGCAGCTTTTATGCCTCCGCCGAGCGTGGCGACGGCGAAGGTTTCGTGGAGCGGCAGGAAGGCGTCGCGGGCCGGCGCTGGTACGCGTTCTACGAGGTCGAGGAGTTGTCTGACCTCTGTGCGGCCGCGGGCTTTGAAGCGGTAGACCAGATCGTCGGCGGCCCGGCATCGCACTCGGGCGGCTTTGTTGCGCTGTTCCTGCGCAAACGCTGAATCTTCTCCGCGCAGTCCACCATCGCGTCGACGCCACCCCGCGGCAGCGGGCCTTGAAGTTTTAGCATTTGGTGAAATATACTGGCGCCATGAGCCGCGCCGCTGCCGCCGCCGATGTCTTCCACGCCGTGGCCGACGCGCACCGGCGTGAACTGCTGGACGTGCTCGCCCAGGGCGAAGCGCCGGTGGGCGCACTCGTCGATCGCGCCGGGCTTTCGTACTCCGCGGTCTCACAGCACCTGGCCGTCTTGCTCGACGTGGGGCTGGTGCAGCGCCGCCAGCAGGGGCGCCAACGCCTCTACCGGCTCGATCCCGCACCGCTGCGCGAGGTGTACGACTGGTCCGGCCACTACGCGCGCTTGTGGCAGAGCAAGCTGCCGCGGCTGCGCGATCTCCTGGCCGAGGAACGGGCAAAGAGGAGTGAACCATGAAACTCGATCTGCAGTTCAAAGAGGAGTGAACCATGAAACTCGATCTGCAGTTCGATGAACGCTTCGATCACCCGATCGACGCCGTCTGGCGCGCTGTCACCGACCCGCGGCTGCTGGCGCGCTGGCTGATGGACAACGATTTCGAGCCGCGCCTGGGTCATGCGTTCACGCTGCACGATCCGCCGACGCCGGCCTGGCGCGGCTGGGTCGAGTGCGAAGTGCTCGAGCTGGATCCGCCGCGCCGCATGGTCTGGTCGTGGCACGGCGGCATGGTGGGCGAAGCTCCCAGCCGCGTCATCTTCGAGCTGCGGCCCGAGGGAAGGTGCACCCATCTCGTCTTCCGTCACGAAGGCGACGCGCCGCCGGCGCAGCGTGAGTCGCTGCGCGCGGGTTGGACGCGCAAACTGGCGCAGCTGCGGCAGGTGCCTGGTCCCGACTACGCGCGGCGCATCGCCTTCCGCGCCCCGCGCGAGCGCGTGTGCGACGCGATCAGCACACTTGACGGCCTGCGCGGCTGGTGGACGACGATCGTCGGCGGCTCCGCGGCGGCCGGCGACGAGTTGCGCCTCGGCTACGCCGGACTGGATGAGTCGATCACCATGCGCGTCGACGACGCGAGCCGCCCCGCCTCGTTGCAGTGGACCTGCCTGGCGCACATCCGCTTCGACGACTGGAACGGCACGCGGGTGACGTTCGACCTGGTCGAGCGCGAGGCAGAGACGTGCGAGCTGAGCTTCCGGCACGTCGGCCTCGCGCCCGATCTCGCCTGCTGCAGCGTGTGCGAGCCGGGCTGGGACCGCTTTCTCGCCAGCCTCGCCGGCTACATCGAGCGGGGCGAAGGAGCACCGTTCGGAGCATGACGGCGCCTGAAGCGACGTATAGATGGTTTCAAACCGGCGGTCTGACGCCGTCGGCTGCTCGCGAACAGAAGCGCGAGCCGGTTTTGAAACCGCGCCTTGGAACCGCCCGGAATACACGATGAGGAAGAGCATGATGAAAACGTCGCGTGAGCGAGAGGCGCCGGAACTTGCCCCGAGCTTCGTGCCGGTGGTCGAGGCCTTCGCAGGGGATGAGCAGGTCAGCCTCGGGAAGATGTTGGTCTCGGCCGGACTGAAGGTGAACGGCCGGTTCTTCGCCCTGGTGGCGCACGACCGGCTTGTCGTGAAGTTGCCGCGGGAGCGGGTACGAACGCTCATCGCCGACGGTACAGGCGGACCCTTCGATCGTGGCACGGGCCAGCCGCTGGCGGAGTGGGTCTCCATCCCGGCCGGCAGCACGGACTGGATCGCGATCGCCAGGGAAGCCCGGCGCTTCGTCGGTCGCACCGGCCAGACCTGATGCGAGGCAGCGCAGGGACGGGCAGGCCTGCGCGCCCCACGCCGCAGCGTCGGCCTATCGCCAGGCGTTGCGGCGCAAGGCGCGATCCGCGATCATGGGCGCCGGTGCCCGACAACAGTGCGGCACATGTACCAGGAGGCGAGGATGGGCACAACGCCGTCGCTGGCGGGCAAGGCCGCGATCGTCAGCGGCTCGTCGAGCGGAATCGGCAAGGCGGTGGCGCAGTTGTTTGCCGCCGAGGGCGCCGCTGTCGTCGTCAACTCCTCGGCCTCGGTCGAGGCGGGCCGCGCCGTGGCCGCCGCGCTGCCCGATGCAGTCTACGTGCAGGCGGATATCTCCGACGAAACGCAGGTGCAGGCGCTGATCGACGCCGCCATGCAGCGCTGGGGCCGGCTCGACGTGCTCGTGAACAACGCCGCCACGACCGTGCCGATTCCGCACGCCGACCTTGACGCCGTGACCGACGAGGTCTGGCGCCGCATCTTCGACGTGAATATCCTCGGCACCTGGTATATGTGCCGTGCCGCGGCGAAGGCGATGCGGCAGAGCGGCGGCGGTGCGATCGTCAACGTCAGCTCGATCGGCGGCGTGCGCGCGATGGGCTCTTCGATTCCCTACTGCACTGCGTGACCAAGGCCGGACTGAATCACATGACGTTGTTGCTGGCCAACGCGCTGGCGCCGGAGATTCGTGTGAACGCCGTGGCGCCGGGCCTGATCGACACGCCCTGGACGGCGCCGATGGCCGAGCTGCGCGATCGGACGATGGCGCTGGCGCCCATCCCCCGCGCCGGCCAGCCCGACGAAGTCGCCGGCGCCTGCCTGCTCTTCGCGACCGCGACGTACATCACCGGCGAGGTGCTGCTGGTGGACGGCGGCGTGCATCTGCGCTGAGTAATGAGAAGTTCCGGCGCCGTTTCAACCCGGGCGTTTGCAGCGACGGACGCCAGCGGCCATGCGGGGCACCTAACCCCGCCGCGGCTGAAGCCGCGTCTCCCTTCCCGAGGCGGGAAGGGTGGGTTGAGGACATCCGATCGAGCGGGAGACGAACCCTCCGCGAGTCCCGCGAGGACACCGCGGCCCCGCCGCCGTCCGGCGCCGCTGGGAACGCTCCAGAAGTCCCTTTCCCGGCTCGGGAAGGGACAGACTTCCCGCAAGGGAAGTCAGGGTTAGGCGCCCCGCCCGGGCCGCCGTTCTTCGGAACGCTCGCAGCAAGCCCCTCCTCGCAGCCGGCGCGTTCTCCTACGGCTTGGCCATCAGCTCACCCACGCCCGGCCTGCCAGCGGTGATACCCTGCGCCTATGCGCCCGGCTGCTGGCCTACCGTGACGCCCGGCTGCTGCTCGCCGGTCAGACGCTCTCGCTGTTCGGCGACCGGGCGATGTTCCTGGTGCTCGGCATCTGGGTGAAGGCGCTGACCGGCAGCAACGCCGCGGCCGGGCTCGTCTTCTTCGCCCTCAGCCTGCCCGCGCTCGGCGCGCCGCTGGCCGGGTTGCTCGTCGACCGCGTGCGCCGCCGTCCGCTGATGATCGCCACCGACCTCGCGATCGGCGCGGCGATGTTCCTGCTGCTGCTCGTGCACGGCCGCAATCAGGTCTGGCTGATCTACGCCGTGACCCTGCTGTACGGCGTCGCCTCGCTCATTTTCGCCTCGGCGCAGTCGGCGCTGCTCACGGTGCTGCTGCCGGACGAGTTGCTGGGCGATGCGAACGCCGCCTTTCAATCGGTGCGCGAGGGGTTGCGGCTGATCGGGCCGCTGGCGGGTGCGGCGCTCTTCGTCGCGTTCGGCGGCGGTGCAGTGGCCCTGATCGACGCCGCGACCTTCGTCTGCTCCGCCTTCTGCCTCTGGCGTCTGCGCGCGCCGGAGCCACAGCCCACGCCGCACACCGGGCACTTCCGCCGGGAGGTCAGCGCCGGAGTCCGCCATATCCGGCGGACGCGGCCGCTGCGCCAGATCATCATCACCGTCGGCGTCGCGCTGCTGGTTGTCGGGTTCGCGGAGACGCTGCTGTTCGCCGTGATCGACCAGGGACTGCACCGCCCGCCGAGTTTCTTCGGAGTGATCGGCGCCTGCCAGGGCGTGGGCGCGATCATCGGCGGGCTGACGGCGGCGGCGATGCTGCGGCGCCTGAGCGACGGCCGGCTGGTGGGCGCCGGGCTGATGCTGTTTGCGTTGGGCGACGGTCTGCTTATTGTGGCCACGCTGCCGATCGTGCTCGGCGGCGTAGCGCTGGCCGGCGTCGGCCTCTCCTGGGCGATCGTGGGTTACGCGACGGCCATTCAGCGGCGCTCACCGGCCGAACTGCAAGGCCGCGTGGCCTCGGCAGCGGACCTGCTGGCAGGCACGCCGCAGACGCTTTCGATCGCGGCCGGCGCGGCGCTCTCCACGCTGGTGGATTACCGCCTGCTGCTGGCGGCAATGGCGGGGGTGATTGTTGCTTGCGGCGGCTATCTGCTCGCCCAGCAAACCTTTCGGATCGATACCGACGCCGCGATACCGATAGCCGTACCGGCTGACGCGCCCTGACGCCGCGTGGTTGGGCGAATACGTTCGCCCCCGCACGCCGCCTATGCGTTGACGCGGATTAACCGATTGGCGTCCCCGCGCCTGCCAGCACCCAGGTGCCGCGCTCGTCGAGCAGGCGATGGATGGCGAGGCCAGCGGCGTGCAGCTCGGCCGCCAACTCCGCGTCGTTCAGGACGCGCGCCGTGAAACGCTGCGTCCAGGTTCCGGACGGCGCCGCGTAGCGGATCTCGGCGCTGAAGCGCCGGCCATCGCGACCGAGCAGGCGGAAGTCAATCGCGACACCGAGATACGCGAGCGCAAAGTCCGTAACCGTCTCCGCCCAGGCCGGAGCGTAACGCTGCAACAGCAGTACGCCGTCCGCTGCAAGATGCCGGCGGCAGCATTGCAGGAAGGCGGCGCGCTGCGCGTCGTCGGCAGTGTTGACGAGTTGGCTGGCGAGCAGCACGGCCGGAAAGCGGCGGCCCAAATCCAGCGTTTCGATGTCCGAGAGCACCGTCTGGGCGCCGCGCACGTGCGCCAGCATCGCCGCCGACTGATCGACCGCGACGACCGCATGACCCAGCGCGAGCAGCGGGTGTGTGATGCGCCCGGCGCCGCAGCCCAGCTCGAGCATCGCGCAGCCGGGCGGCACGGCGGCGTGAATCAGCTCCGGCTCACCGTCCGGCGGCAGCAGGGCGTACAGGCCGACTGGGCTGCCATCCGGCGCGACCAGGCCAGAGGCAGCAGATGCAGATTGCAGCTCTCGCTCGCTCATCCGTTCAGTATCACGCACTCACGGGCTGCGGTTTGGCGGGTGATCGTCGCGCATAAGCAAAATCCGCGAAATCCAGCGTTTCTACAGTAAGAGGAGCAGCGGTGCCTGCCCGCGTCGGGCGCAGGGGCCGCGCTCATGACACGCAACACACGCAATACGCAGAACATGCGGATAGAGCAGGTGCGGTATGCGTATGCAACGCAAGGGTTGCCCGAAATGCAGGGGCGACCTCTACATCGACCAGGACTTCGACGGACGGCGCATCATGCCGCCGGAGTGGGTCTGCCTGCAGTGCGGCTGGCGCCAGCCGATCGAAGCGTCCGCTGCCGAACGGCTGGCCGGCTGAGCGCAGGGCAACCGCACCACGCCCCTCCGCGCCTTCATCGCGTATACTGCGGGCTTGAGCGGCTTGATGCCGGCAAGCAAGCGGAGGGGTATCATGCCCATCGTCCTTGTGCACGGAAATCCGGAGACCGACGCCATCTGGGACGGCCTGCGCAAGGAGCTTGGGCGGGACGACGTGGTGGCGCTTTCACCGCCGGGATTCGGCGCTCCCGTTCCGGACGGCTTCGCCGCGACCAGCGATGCCTACGTGGCCTGGCTGGCCGCGACGCTCGAAACCATTCCGGGCCCTGTCGACCTCGTTGGGCACGACTGGGGCGGCGGGCATGTGCTGCGCCTCGCCGCCGAGCGTCCCGAGCTGGTGCGGTCGTGGGCGACGGATATCGCCGGCTGCTTCGACCCGGCCTACGTGTGGCACGACTTCGCGCAGATCTGGCAAACGCCCGGCGCGGGCGAAGCGGCGATCGCGCAGATGGTCGCGACGCCGGTCGAGCAACGAGCGCAGCAGTTCGAAGGGCTGGGCATGAGCAAGGCCGTGGCGGCGAGCTGTGCCGCCGCCTCCGACGAGACGATGGGCCGCTGCATCCTCGCGCTCTACCGCTCCGCCGCGCAGCCGAAGCTGGCGGCATGGGGCGCGGACCTGGCAAAGGCGCGAACGCGGCCAGGGCTGGTGATCATCGCCAGCGAAGACCATTACACGGGCGGCGAGACGCTGGCGCGGCGCACGGCGGAGCGGGCCGGCGCGCGGGTGAAGGTGCTCGAGGGACTGGGCCACTGGTGGATGTGCCAGGATCCGAAGCGGGGCGCCGAGGCGATCCGGACGTTTGTCGCTGGTCTGGCTGAGTGATGGTCACTGCCGGCGGGCAGATCGGCCGTGACCGCGCCCACGCCGGACGAAGCCTCTAGCGCCGGGCGGCGCTACGATAGGGTCGATCCCTTCGCTCAGGAGAGAAGATCGTGCCCGAGACTCAGCTAACCGCCACCCAGCTCATGCGCGCCTACTACGCCGCACTCGATGCGCCCGACCTCGACCGGCTCGACGGCCTCTTTCACGCCGAGATCGACTGGCGCTTCCCCGGCCAGACGCTGACCAGCGGCGCGGCCCTCAAACGCTCGATGGAACGCACGATCGCCACGGGGCTGCGCATGAACCACCGCATCGGCCACATGCTGGAGCAGGGCGATACGGCCATCTGCGAGCTGGTCGCCACCAACAGCGTGGGCGGCAACGACTACATCGTGCACGGCGCCGTCGTCTGCGAGGCAGAGAACGGCCGCATCCGCCGCCTCGCCGCCTACCCGGAGGCGAACGAGATGGCCGCCTTCGTCGCCGCACTCGGTGCCCTGCGCCAGCGTCCGCGCGCCTGATCGAGCGGCGCGTTCGGCCCTCACCCCCGTCCCCTCTCCCAATCCTGGGCGAGGGGCGATTCGTGGTTGCTCGATCGATATGCCGTCGGGTTAACCGTTCATCGATGGGAATGCACTACGCGGAATCGTCTCCTTCCCTCATCCCAGATCGCGCTCCGCGCGATGTGAACGATTGGGGGATCGTGCTATGAGACAGGAGACGCTGAGGGCCGATCCCCGCCCTCGGCCCTGTTCCCTCGCCCATACTGGCAACCGTGCCGGCGGCGCGTCCGCCGAGCAATGCCCAGCGGAGGGTTCCATGCGCCTGGTGAGCTATCTTGATGCGACCGGCGACGACCGCGCCGGCATCGTGCGCGGCGACGCGATTCTCGATCTGGTTTTCTGGGGCCGCGCCGCCCGGCGCACCTTGCCGCAGACGCTTAACAACCTGATCGAACTGGGGCCGGAGGGTTTGGAGGGCGCCCGCGCGGCGCTGGAGGCGGCCGGCGACTATCCGATCGGCAGCAACGGCATCCTGCCGCTTGCGGGCGCCAGGCTCACCGCGCCGATCCCCAATCCACGGCGCAACATCATCTGTCTGGGCCGCAACTACGTGGAGCACGCGCTCGAATCGGCCGCCGCGCGGGGCACGGCGGCGCCGCCGCCGGCGCACCCGGTCTACTTCACCAAGGCGACGACGGCGATCAACGGCCCATACGACGCCATTCCGTACGACCCGGCGTTCTCCGCCGAGATCGACTGGGAGGTCGAGCTGGGCGTGATCATCGGCGCCGGCGGCCGCAACATTCCCGAAGAGCGGGCGCTTGAGCACGTCTTCGGCTATACCGTGATCAACGACGTGACGGCGCGCGACCTGCAAAACCGGCATTTGCAGTGGCATCTGGGCAAGAGCTTCGACGGCAGTTGCCCGATGGGGCCGTGGATCGTCACCGCCGACGAGCTGCGCGACCCGCACAATCTGCGCATCAGCCTGCGCGTCAACGGTGTGACCAAACAGGACTCGAACACGAGCAAGCTGATCTTCAACATCCCGACCTGCATCGCCGTCTACTCGCGCGGCATCACGCTGCGGCCGTGCGACATCATCGCCACGGGCACGCCCGAGGGCGTCGGCTTCGCGCGCAAGCCGCCGGAGTTTTTGAAGCCCGGCGATGTGATGGAGAGCGAAGTCGAGGGCATCGGCGTGATGCGCAACACGGTGGGTCAGGTTGCGTAGGGCGCAGGGCGTAGACATGCGAGCAGCACACTGTTGCGGATGAGCCGTTAGTGCGCTCAGGTTCGACTTGGCGGAAGACATATACTTCGGAGACGGAGGCTCGCGCCAGAGACGGACGGAGATCCGCGATGGCCGTCTTTCCTGGCTACTGCAGGGTTACACCCGGCTTCGCCGAGGCGAACGCCGCCCGTGCTCGCGGCAGGGAGGGCTCGGTCGATGCGAAGTTCCGCCAGATGGTAATCGATCTGCCCGGCATACTCCCCGCGAACTGCAGGATCATCGGCTCGTATGCGCCGATGCCGACAAGGAGGACACTATGGAACATACATTGCGAGGACTAACAACAGTCAATTATTTCGCAACAGATCACGTCGCGGCAAAGCAGTGGTATACAGACTTTCTGGGCATTAAACCTTACTTTGAGCGACCAGGTTACGTCGAGTTTCGACTAGGCGACTACCAGCATGAACTAAGCAGGTAGCCCAGGTTAAGGTGCACCTTTTCTGATGTCCGGTCAGCGACCCACATCCACGCCTGTGAGCCTTATGGACCACGGCCTCGAAAAGTGCACTCCAACTGAGGTCACCTGCTTAGCCCAGCGGCGGCGCCCTGCGCGACCAGCGCCGGTCGCGCCCGCACCGCGGCCTGCGCCGGCGGGCGCCTGCCCAGCGCTGGCGGGCTGCCCTGGTGGGCCGCGGCGGCGCTGGCCCGGGGCGCGGGGCGCGCCGGCGCGCCGGCCGGCCGCCCGCGCCGCGCTGCGGCCGCCAGCCGCGCGTCCAGCAGCGGCGCCAGCGCCGCGGCCCGATCGCCTGTGGCTGCTGCCGCCAGCACCTGGCCCAGCCGCGGCGCCGGTGGCGCCGCCGCCGGGGCTGGGCCGTGCCGCGCCGCTGGCGCTGGTGCGCCGCCCCCACCGTGCCGGAGCCGAGCGGCCTGCTGCCGCAGCGCCGGCTGGCGGCGCGGGCGGCGGCGCGGCTGGCCGGCACGACGGCCGGGCCGGCCGGCAGCTGGGATCGCGAGCGCCGCGTGCGCGACCCGGCGGACGGGCTGGCGCACGGGCCACCTGCGTGGACCGCGGCCGATGGGCGAACCTGAGCCAGGACGGCACGCACGCGTTGGCAGCGGACCGCCGCAGCGGCCCGCGTGGCTGTGCCCACCCGTGCCGCCGGCTGCGGCCCGCGGCCGCCGCCTGGCGGCGCGGGAGGCGGCGCACGCCGCGCGCCGGGCCGGCGCCAGCCCCGGCGCCGTTCGCCCCCCGCCGCCGCCGGCGCAAGCTTGCCGCTCGCGTCCGCCCACGCGTGCCCTGCGGCCGCACGCCGCCCCTTCCGGCAGAATCCGGGCTAGAGGCACGTCGGGTTAACCGAACTGCTGCAGGGGCGCACGGCGTGCGCCCGTCGCGGCGCCAGCCGCGAGCCGCAGCGCCACGGGTAGCCCGGCGCCCTCGCGGATCGCTGTGAACAGGATCGCCCCTTTCCCGCATTATTGGGGGATCGGGGAAGGGGGATCGGGGGCCGGCTCACCCGGTCGCCCACGGCACGCGGCCGTCCCAGCGGTCGAAGGCGCAGACCTCGGCCAGCGGCTTGCGCGATGTCGGTCCGAAGCGGCCGCGCGGGTAGCCGAGCGGCAGGCAGTAGACGAGCTGCGCGGTATCCGGAATGCCGAAGAGGGCGCGGACCCGTGCGTCGACCACGGCGTGCAAGCTCGTGATCGTGCCGCCGATGCCCAGCGCCCGCGCCGCCAGCAGCAGGTTTTCCACGGCGGGAATCACCGAGCCCAGCGCGCCGGCGCCCCGCGCCGTGGCACAGACCAGCACCACGACCGGCGCCTCGCCGAACGTCTCCGCCAGGCGCATGGCCGACTGCGCAACCGTATCATCGGGCGAAATGTCCTGCGGCCCGTTGATGCCCTGATCCTTGCGCTTGGCCCACCACGCCTCGCGGTAGAGCGGCGCCAGGCGGGCGCGTTGCCCGGCGTCCGTCACCACGACGAAGCGCCAGGGTTGCGCGTTGCCGCCGTTGGGGGCATGAATCGCCGCCTCCATGATCGCGCGCAGGTCGTCCTCAGGGATGGGGTCGGGCTTGAAGCGCCGCATGGCGCGCAGCGTGAAGATCGCCTCGCCCAGCGGCATGGCAAGGCGGTTGTTGGTCGTCATCGTCGTTACTCCGCGCCGGAATTGCGCCGGCCAGCGGCAGCATACCGCCTTTTGCTATCGGCTGCGTGAACACGAAGCTGCGGTGCCCGGCCCGGCCTCGCTCGGCCGCTGAACCTCGGCCAGCGCTGCGGCGGTCGTCAGGATCTCGATGCCCATGTTGCGCATGTCGAAGAGGTTGGCCTGCTGCACGGCAGCGGTTGCGGAGGCGGTGGCGTCGCTCAGGACCACGCACTCGTAGTCCAACGCGTTCGCGTCCAACGCGGTGCCGCGGATGCAGTTGGGCGTCTGCACGCCGCAAAGATAGGTGCGCTCGATGCGCAGCCGGCGCAGCAGCGCATCCAGATCCGTGCCGAAGAACGCGCTCCAACGGCGCTTGACGATCTCGTACTCACCCGGCCGGACCCGGAGGCCATCCACGAGATCGCACCCGGGGCTTTCGACGAGAAATGGCCGCGCCGCAAACAACGCGCGACGCGAGCGGTCGACATCGCTGCCATCCGGCCGCTGGCGACGCGTGACCCAGACGATCGGCAGCCCGGCCGCGCGAAAGCCCGCGACCGCCGCGATGACCTTCGGCGTGCAGGCGGGCGCGCCGGCCACGAACAGGTCGGCCGCGGGCAGGCAGAAGTCGTTCTGCATATCGATCACGATCAGTGCGCGGTTCATTGGTCTCCTTCTTGTGCGGGCGACCCGGCCCCCATCCCCCGTTGTTGAACATCTGCGATAGCGGTTCCCCCAATACCAGGGGAAGGGGAGATCTTACTGCGGGGCATTGGGGCTGAAGGCGCAGCGCAGCGTCTCCCCTCTCCATGAAATGGAGAGGGGCCGGGGGTGAGGCGCCGGGCCATCACCCGAAATGGGTATGAGGATCTTAACTTCCCGGTTCATGCTACGAACCGGCGCGGGACGATCGATACGCGCCGGGCCAGGCTAGGGCTCCACCACAGCTGGACTGACGGATATCAATGTTTGCGCCTGGTGCGGGC
>CALFMN010000165.1 GCA_937879875.1 uncultured Chloroflexota bacterium
GGTCGCTGACTGGACATCAGAAAAGGTGCACCTTAACCTGGGCTACCTGCTTAGTGATCCAAAATTCATAATTCAGGCAGCAGGCCAAGTATCTCGCACTGACGACGTGATCCACACGAGTTGACATCTGGTGCTCGATCTCGTGCCGTAATCCGATAAGGAACTTTAGGTTCTGCTTAGTGGCGCTGTCTATCGGGCAGTTGTCATCGTCCAAGCATCGCTCCAGTTCCCAATATCGACAGGATCCTCTCTTGGTTCTATCGTATCTGCGTCGTCCACTCCTTGTGTCATAGTACCGATATTCAATTGCCTTCCGTCGGTAGTAAGCGTGCATAAGATAAGTCCATGCGATCGTCATAAGGACAATGAAAGTCTCGGACCTGAAGGATGCATGAGGATTATTGTATGATTGAACGGCATTCAGAGCCGCCTCCTTGGACTTCTCCAGTAGGCGATCGCATACGGAGTGCAGGCTTCGGGGCATGGCGCAGAGCACCGCCGTTATATGGGGTGGCGGCTGGCAACGCGACGCCGGTTCGGAGGATGTCTATTCGATATGTAGCATCGGGTGAGGGCCGAGCGCAAGCGAATCTGTCTGCTCAAAACGCAGGTCGCGAGGCAGGAATGTCGGCGGCGCGGGCCGCCTAAACACCTATCAGTCCCCCGCGGGCAGCGCGTCCACCAGCCCGACTGCCTCGTCCGGCGCGAACTGCTGCTCGTAGAGGCGGGCGTAGACGCCGCCCTCGGCCAACAGCTCGGCGTGCGTGCCGCGTTCCACCACGCGGCCGGCTTCGACCACGAGGATCAGATCGGCCTTCAGGATCGTCGAGAGGCGGTGCGCGATCGCCAGCACCGTGCGGTCGCGCGTCAGCCGCTCGAGTGCCTGCTGGATCGCCCGCTCGGTGCCCGTGTCCACGCTGGAGGTCGCCTCGTCCAGGATCAGGATCGCCGGGTCTTTGAGCAGCGCCCGCGCGATCGCCACCCGTTGCTTCTCGCCGCCGGAGAGGCGGTAGCCGCGCTCGCCCACCACCGTGTCGTAGCCGTCGCGCAGGCCAGCGATGAATTCGTGAATGTTGGCCGCACGCGCCGCAACCTCGATCTCGGCGTCCGTCGCCTCGGGCCGGGCGTAGCGCAGGTTCTCGCGGATCGAGGAGTGGAAGAGGAACGGCTCCTGGTTCACCATGCTGATCGCCCTGCCGAGCGATTCCAGCGTCACGTCGCGCACGTCGTGCTCGTCGATCGTGACGCGGCCGCTGTCCACGTCGTAGAGACGCGGCACGAGATAGGCGATCGTCGTCTTGCCCGCGCCGCTGGGGCCGACCAGCGCCGCGAACTTGCCCGGCGGCACCTCAAAATCCACATCGCGCAGCGCCGGCACACCGCGCAGATAGGAGAAGCCGACGTGCTCGAACGCCAGCCGGCCCTCTACGTTCGCCAGCGGCGCGGCGCCGGGCTTGTCCGCGATCTCGTGCTCCAAATCGAGGTAGTCGAAGATGCGCTCGAACAGCGCCAGCGAGCTGAGCACCGTGATCTGCACGTTCAGCAGCGAGGAGATCGGCCCGAACAGCCGCTGCACGAACGCGGCAAAGGCGACGACCGTGCCGATCGAGGCCTGCCCGCCGATCACGCGGTGCCCGCCGTACCAGTAGACGACCGCCGGCGCGATCGCGCTGAACAGCCCCATCGCCATCTGAAACCAGCGGCCGACCATCGCCCGGCGGATGTTGAGGTCGCGGATGCGGCGCGAAGTCTGCTGAAAGCGCTTGTACTCGTCGGTCTGGCGGCCGAAGGTCTTCACCAGCAGAGCGCCGCTGACGGAGAGCGTCTCCTGCATCTGCGCGTTCAGGTCCGCGATCTGCTCCTGCGTCTCGGTGAAGATGCCGCGCTGCACGTTGCCCACGCGCCGCGCCGGAATGATGAAGAAGGGCAGCGGCGCGATCGAGAACAGCGCCAGCCGCCAGTCGAGCGCCAGCATCAGCGCCAGCGTGCTGCCGGCCGTGATCGCGTTCTCGATCACGGCGCCGAGCGTGTCGCTGACCACGCTCTGCACGCCGCCCACGTCGTTGTTGATGCGTGAAAGCACCTCGCCGGTGCGGTTGGCGGTGAACCAGCGCAGCGACATGCCGCCCAGATGGCGGTAGAGTGTGCCGCGCAGGTCGAAGACCACGTCCTGGCCGACCAGGTTGCTGAGATACGAGCGCAGCACGCCGACGAGGGCGCCGAAGGTCACCAGCGCGGCGATGGCAAGCGCCAGCGCGTCGATCTGCAGGCCGTCGCGGCCGGGAATCGCGTGGTCGATGATGCGGCGGAAGAGCAGCGGCGGCCCCAGGCCCACCGTCGCGGTGATCACGATCGTGATCAGATAGCCTGCCATCGTGATGCGGTGCGGCCAGAGCAGGGCCGTGGCGCGGCGCATCGTGGGCCATGCCGGCCGCGTTGGCCGCGATCGCTGCCGCCCCGGCCCGCCGCCGGGACCATAAAAGAACATGCCGTGCTCCAGAAGAAGATCGACGGGCCGCGCCGCGGCGAACGCCCGACTCTACCCTCTATGGTGCCGCACCGCGCCTCGCTTCGCACCGTCTGAACGGCCCTGCCCATTCGGGCGGCGCTCTGCAATAGCAGGAACGCGTGCCCGGCGAGTGGACGTGTTGCCGAGTGGCAGCGCTCTTTCCGGCGGGCGCGCTGTGATCAGTCGTGCGGGCGAGCGCCGAGAGAAGCAGCGGCAAACTGCACTATCGGGTGAGATGGACCGCCCGCAGCGAGGCCAGCTCCGACGAAACCTGGTCTCAAGCTCACTCCGTCGCTGTTGCGGCAGGAAGCTGTGGCGCACGGCGTTGAGGACCAGCTCGTCGATCGTTTCGATGTCGAGGCCGAAGGCGGTGTGCAAAAGCAACAGCTCGTCGCTGAGCGTGGTGCCGGAGAGCGGCGGGTCGTCGCTGTTGATGCTGAGCGGCACGCCCGCGACGAGCAGCGCCGGCAGCGCGTGGCCGGCGTAGCCCTTGCAGACGCCGAGACAGACGTTGCTGGTGGGGCAGACTTCGAGCGCGATGCCGCGCTGTTTGAGTGTGGCGAGCAGCGCCGGGTCTTCCACTGAGCGCACGCCGTGGCCGATGCGCTCGGCGCCGAGCGCGTCGATCGCCTGCCATACACTCTCCGGCCCGCACAGCTCGCCGGCATGCAGCGCGGTACGCAGCCCCGCGGCCCGCGCCTGCTCAAACCACGGCGCGTTTCAATCCTCACCCGAAGCCTATGCCGGGTGCGACCGTCCCCTCACGCGTCGTTCAGGTGAGGGGATGGTTCAAAGTATAGCCAGCTATCAAGGGATAGCACACGAGGTAGTGCCATTATTCGTCCGCTGTTCGGATGCAAGAGTATGGTTCATGTGCCGTCGGGAGGCCGAGTGCGAGCAATAGGCTCAGCCCCTCACCATAGGCTCTCCGGCGAAACGCTACACAGTCGGTTGAAGCTGGCAGCGGCATTGTTTGCGGTACAGCACCGTGCCGCGGCTCAGGAAGCGTTCCGCCTCGTCAAGGTGAGCGATGTCCGGGGCTGCATCGAGCCTTCGAGATGGACGTGCAGCTCGGCTTTGGGCATGGCCCGGATGTAGGACTCGACGCTCACCGCACCGCCAGCCGCTCGCGCACGCCTTCCGGCGGATCGTAACGGCGCGTTGAGGGGCCGGCCTTGATGATCTGGCCGCGCAGCGGGTGGCCCAGCGCCTGCTCGCCGCGCGTCGCCGTCTCCACCAGCTTCTCCAGATCCACGCCGGTTTGCACGCCCATCGCGTCGAGGCAGTGCACGAGATCTTCGGTGCAGACGTTGCCCGAGGCGCCCGGCGCAAACGGGCAGCCGCCCAGCCCGCCGAACGAGGCGTCGAAGTGCGTGACGCCCGCCTCCATCGCCGCGAGGATGCCGGGAATGCCCATCGCCCGCGTGTCGTGCATGTGCAGGTGCCACTCGACGCCGGGGAATTTTGGTGTCAGGTACTCGAACGTCTGCTGCACCTGCAGGGGGTTCGCCATGCCGGTCGTGTCGGCAAGACAGACGCTCTTCGCGCCCAGATCGACCAGCCCGCGCACCACCCATTCGAGCCGTGCCAGCGGCACCTCGCCCTCGAACGGACAGCCAAACGAGGTGGCCACGCCGGCCACGACCGGCACACCGGCCCGGCGCGCGATCTCGGCCACCGCCGACATGCGGTCGAGCGACTCGGCCGTGGTCATGTTGACGTTGGCGAGGTTGTGCGTGTCGCTGGCGGAGAGCACGGTGTCCAGCTCATCTACGCCGGCCTCGACGGCGCGCTGGGCGCCGCGCTCGTTCGGCACCAGTGCCGAGTAAACGACGCTCGGCGCGCGGCGGATGCCGGCGAAGACCTCGGCCGCGTCACGCAACTGCGGCACTGCCTTCGGGCTCACGAACGACGTGACCTGAATCCGCCGCAGCCCCGTGCCGCTCAGCCGGTCGACGATCGCGATCTTCTCCTCGGTCGAAACAAAGCCCGGCTCGATCTGCAGCCCATCGCGCATCCCCACCTCGCAGACCTCGACGTGCTTTGGGAGATGCATCGCCTGCCTCTTAAGGCGCGACAGGAACTCGATCAGGCCGCGTCCAATACATCATCGCCGATTGCGACGACACTGGCACGCATCGCCTGACCGACCTCGGATCGGAAGGCATGGCAACACGACTCGCAGAGTCAGCTACTGGTAGGTTCCCCCTGCCCGATGTCCGATACCGAATCCCATCGCGCCGTCAGAGAGCTATGTGGCCGGGAGCGCTTTCCACGACCGTCTGGAAGCGCACGGTGCGACCGCAGCCGTGCGCTGACATCGTGGCCGGCATGGAACGTGGTAGCGTCGCCAGGCTCCCCCGCAGATTCGATGATCCGGCAGCGGGGAGGCAGCGACGGCGGCGGGAGCGGCTTTGCTGTCGGTGGGTAGCGCTGGCTGATAGCCCGCGAGCGGCCCGCGCCGGCCACGTGGTGCTTTCCGCGGTCAGGCCCCACGCCGCAGAGGTACGCACAGTAAGAGCCTATCCCGTTAGATGCGAAACGGCGGGGGCCTACCGAAGCAACCGCAGCGCACCGATCCCAAGCAGAGCGGTACAGCCAAGAAGCAGCGCCAGCGACATCACCAGGAGAACGGTTGGCGCCGTTGCGGCTGCCCCCGTGCCTGCGCTGGGCAGGCTTGGGGTATTTGGGGTAGCAGGAGTGAGTGTGAAGACAGCCTTCGGCGCTTGCTGAATCGCCGCGGGCGACCGCAGACCCAGGCTCACCGGATAGGCCATCAACCGGAGCGGCTCGATCGGGCCTCCTGCTGGCATCGTCACGGTGACGGCGAAGCGCCCGTCGGGACCGGGTGACACGGTGGCCAGTCGGCCCGTTTCCCCCGAGGGGCCAACAAGCTCGACGAAGACGGTGTCCCCCGGCATGAAGCCGGATCCGCTCACGACCGTCGAGGTGCCGCCCGGCCCGGAGCTCGGCGAAAGCGTGATGGCGGCACCGGCCTGTGCGCGCGTACTGCCGACGGTCAGACAGCAGCCCGCGAAAACAAGCAGGATTGCCGGCCAGAGGCGCACGCCGGACGGCGTTCGCATCGGCTGCTTTCCGCTACGCTCACCTACGCGCGACATGCGATTGCTACCCGTCAGCAGTAGAAGCACCACACCACGTTATTCTGCCACCATCCATTGGCCGTGACGGGATACGGCGTATAGGGCGGGTCGGGATGATAGTCGACCGACGAGGGATAGGTGCTGGCCTGGGTGAACCCGTTGTTAGACTGCTGGTGGGTGTGCGACCCCTCAAACGGACAGTTCGGGAGATCCTGAGACACCGCGTAGCCGATGAGCCACTCGTTGTTGTACCAGTACTGGGCGCCGGCCGTCAGCGTATTCCAGTAACCGCCCCATGGCGAAGTAGTGTGTATATAGAGCTCCGTCCCGCGGAAGACCGAATACCAGTCCCCAATGTCCTGGGCGATCTGATAGCAGTTCGAATCAGCGATGCGCACCTGGGTCTGCCCGATGGGGCAGGTGCAGGCATCGCTGCGCCAGCTCCACGATCGCCAGCTCACCGCTCCGCCGCTGGGACTGGCCCAGTCGAGCCCCGGTCCGTAAGCGTAGGGCGAGAGACACGTGGAGTGCCACCCACAGGAGAGTCCAGAGACGTAGTTGCTGCCGTCGAAGTACACTGTGCCGCCGGGGTTGATGGCTACGTCCGTCTGCACCGCACCGGTTTGAGCCCGGCTCGGTTTGGGACTGGCGACGGCGGCGAGGCCGACGCCCGCCACGGTCGCAGCAAGCGCGAACAGGGAGAGTTTGCGGTCCATTAGTACAGCCCCTCCGCGATGCGCAGCAGCTCATCGAGCGTCAGGCCACTGGCCTGCACCTTCGTGAGGACGCCTCCGTCACCGACGACGATGATGGCCGATTCGCCCAGGCCGTTGGCCAGAATCGGGCGGGCGATGGCGGCTGGACGGCCAGCGATAGTGCCGGCGGTCCAGCGCTCGTCGGGAATTGAAATGTGCACCGCCGAGGTGCTGAACCCGCGATAAATCTCGAACGGGCCGCCGCGGCGACCATGAGCGAGGTCTGGCGAAACGGCGTACGTCGCATACGTTGCAATGAAGATGGTTTGCCCAGCCTGGCTGGTGCAGAAAGTCGCTGTGCCGCCAGACCTACCGGCGCCAGGCGGCAGATACTTCGGGTCGGCGAATACCGGGCCGGCGGCCTGCGTAACCTGATCGAGCGGTTCGTCGCGCAGGCTGCCCGGTTGGCAAGCCACCGTTGTCGAGGGTTTGACCGATGGTCCCACGGCAATGGCATTCACGGTAATGTCGTTCCGCGGCTTGGTGCGGTCGACTTCCAGGTACGGGAGCGCCCAGCCTCCCTGGCGAGTGTCGGGGTTTGGTGGCAGCGGGGTGGGACCGATCACCGGCGTCCCCAGGGCTGGCCGCGAGGCGACCGGCACCGGTGTCAGCAGGAGGCCCCCCGTTGCCTCCCGGGCAGCGGACGTCGCGGGCACCGATGGGCCCTGGCTGTCAACGGAACCCTGCAGGGTCCGCGCGGCCGTAACGCTAGCGATGACGACCGCCAGGAAGAACGCTGCGGTGACGGCGACCTGACCCAGACGATGAGTGTGCATTCTTGGCCCCACTGTCGAACCAGGCGCGACGCCGAACGATGGTCAATGTGCGGGAGCGCGGGTCGGTCGGCAGGCGGTGCGCCGGCAGAGTAGTCCGAGTTATATGAGCTGTCAAGATCGGGAAACCCTGAATACAGAAAATCGACCGTTACGCGAACGCCGTCGATCGGGGAGCAGGGCGGTATGCCCGTGCAGATCGCGGCGGAAACGCACGCGGCGGCCGTGGCGCGGGCGCGAGCAGAGCTTGGTGGGACGGACTTCGCCGCTGAATGGGCCGCGGGCGAGGCGCTCTCCCCGGAGGCCGCGATCGACCTTGGGCTGGCGGTCGCCGCAGAGCTGGCGGGCAAGCACAACCCGCCAACCGAGGCGCGCACCGATTCCCGGCCGGCCTGAGCCGTGGCTGAAGTGCGCTGTAGTAAAATTGCCTCCAGCGACTGAGAGACGGCGTGCCGGGACGTTCTCTGAGGAATGTCCGGTCGCGCGGTGCTGTCGTCCTATGCCGCGGACGGCGAAGCACCGCCGCTCGCATTGCCCGTGCGTACCGCGACGCTGCGCATGGCCATCCCGGCCCTGACGTCTGCGGACGCGAGCGGGTCCGCGGCCGGTGCTCGGTCCACCTCGTACTCACATTAGTGCGTCCGCACACACTGAGCGCTGAACCCGCCCTGGCAAATCTTGACTGCTTCCGGCAGCTTCGTGGCCCGTTGCTCGACCGTCCTGATGCGCGGACCACGTCTGCTCTACAGTGTGCCGTGGCGAGCTGGAGGAGCACGTTTTGGAGCGCTATGAGCCGCATATGAGCTTTGAGGAGGACGTCGCCGAGATCTACGACGATGTCCAACGGGGAGATGAGGCGGCGGCCGTCGCCTTCCTCGCGCAGCTTGCCGCTGGTGGGCCGGCGCTGGAACTTGCGGTCGGCACTGGGCGAATCGCGCTACCGCTTGCATCTCGCGGCATCCGCGTCGACGGGATCGACTTCTCCCCCGCCATGGTCGCGCGGCTGCGGGCCAAGCCGGGAGGGGATCAGATCGCGGTCACCATGGGCGACTTCGCCGCCGTGCCGGTCTCGGGCGCCTACCGTCTTATCTACGTGGTCTTTAACACGCTCTTCAACCTGCTAACCCAGGACGACCAGGTGCGCTGCTTCGAGAACGTGGCCGCGCATCTCAGTGCCGAGGGCGCGTTCGTAGTAGAGGCGTTCGTGCCCGCCTTCCTCCACCGACTGCGCGACGATCAGTATGTGGATGCCGAAGCCGTTGGCGTCGATCAGGTCCGCCTGGACGTGGGGCGTCACGATCCCGTGCTGCAGCGGCTGGACGAGAGCCACGTCACCCTCTCCCGCGACGGTATGCGCCTGAATCCGATCGTCACGCGCTACGCCTGGCCGAGCGAACTCGACCTGATGGCGCGAATCGCCGGGCTGCGTCTGAAGCAGCGTTGGGGTGGCTGGAACCGCGAGCCCTACACCGCCGCCAGCAGCCTCCACGTGTCCGTCTACGGACGCTAAAGCCTGTTTGCCAACCTATCCCCTCATCGACCATAGTTGGAACATCGGTCCGGCGCACGAGGCGGTACGCTCGGGCATTCCCTGAAGGATGTACGGGAACGCGACGCCGCGACCATTCGGCAGAGCTGGTAAAGACATGAGTTTAGGTGAATCAAGTTATCAAGTGACCAAGAGTCCACCTCGAAGTAAGTGGAAGACGTTACCATGCGGACCACACCCGCAGTAATCGTTACCTTGGCGTTCTTGGCCATCCTTGGCATCATCATCGGCCTGATTGGGGTGATAATGCTGATAGTTGGGCGTTCTCCAATGAAACCCACCGCAGCATCTGTGCCCCCCACGCACGGAGCATCTTCCTCGCTGATGGAGTACCAGTTCGCGGGCTCGTCGATGGAGCCTATCATATACGATGGTGATCGGATTCAGGTCGATGCCGCGGCTCAGACACCGGACCGGGGAAATATCATCGTCTTCCATCCGCCGCCGCAGATGGGCGGCGACTCGAAGGACTTCATCAAACGGGTGATCGGCAAGCCGGGCGACACCGTGGACGTGCACGACAACGTGGTGACGGTGAACGGTCAGCAGGTTGAGGAGCCCTATATCAAGCAGCGCACGGATTGCCAGGGGCAGTACTGCCACGTCGTGCTGGGGTCAGACCAGTACTACGTGATGGGCGATAACCGCCCCAACAGCAGCGACTCGCGCTTCTGGGGGCCGGTGCAGGCGAATAAAATCATCGGCACTGCCCGATCTTTGGTCCGCCCGCTCCCCAGCCCCTAGACGGCTCGGACAGCCAATGGGCGCTCCGAAGCGCAGCCAAATGGCCAACCGGACATACGGATCCTTTTCTCAGTCTCGGTTGTAAGTATATCCATCACGCGACTCCCGACTCTCCACTCCCTGCTCGCCACTCACCGGTCAGTACGAGCGCGGCATGCCGAGCACGTGCTGGCCTACGTAGGCGAGCACGAGGTTGTTGTTGATCGGCGCGGTTATCAAGAGGCGCGTCTCGCGGAATTTGCGCTCCACGTCGTACTCGGCGGTGAAGCCGTAGCCGCCGTGGCAGTCGAGGCAGGCGTTCGCCGCCGCCCAGGACGCCTCGGACGCCAAAAACTTCGCCATGTTCGCCTCGGGGCCGCAGGGCTGCCCGGCGTCGAAGAGCTGCGCGGCGCGGGTACGCATCAGCTCCGCCGCCTCCACCTGCATGTGCGCCCGTGCGATCGGGAACTGCACGCCCTGGTTTTGGCCGATCGGCCGGTCGAAAACGACGCGGCTGTTCGAATACTTCACCGCCCGCTCCACGAACCAGCGGCCGTCGCCGATCGCCTCGGAGGCGACCAGCACGCGCTCGGCGTTCATGCCGTCGAGGATGTATTTGAAGCCGCTGCCTTCTTCACCGATCAGGTTTTCGGCGGGCACTTCGAGGTCGTCGAAGAAGAGCTGGTTGGTGGCGTGGTTGATCATCGTGCGGATCGGCTGCACCTCGAGACCGTGGCCGCGCGCGGCGCGCAGATCGACCAGAAAGACGCTGAGCCCGTCCGTGCGGCGCTTTACCTGCTCGACCGGCGTGGTGCGGGCGAGCAGCAGCAACAGATCCGACTGCAACACGCGCGAGATGAAGACCTTCTGGCCGTTGACGAGGTAGCGGTCGCCCTTGCGCACGGCCGTGGTTTGCAGGTGCGTCGTGTCGGAGCCGGAGTTGGGCTCGGTCACACCGAAGGCCTGCAGGCGCAGCTCGCCCGTGGCGATCTTGGGCAGGTAACGCTGCTTCTGCTCCTCGCTGCCGTGGCGCAGCAGCGTGCCCATGATGTACATCTGCGCGTGGCAGGGCGCGGCGTTGCCGCCCGAACGGTTGATCTCTTCGAGAATCGCCGCGCCTTCGAGCACGCCGAGGCCGGCGCCGCCATACTGCTGCGGAATCAGCGCGGCGAGATAGCCCGCCTTTGTCAGCGCATTCACAAAATCCTCGGGATAGGCGCGCTGCTCGTCGATCTCGCGCCAGTACTGGTCGGGAAACTGCTTGCACAGCTCGCGCACGCCCTGACGGATCGCCTCAAGCTGCTCGCCGGCCTGAAGTTCGGTGGTGGTCATGGTCCGCGCCTCGTCGGTTGAAAGCGTATAGCAACTTGCTGCGCGTCCGGCCGCCGCGCCGGTCGCACAGGCAGATGCCGATCGTCGCGGAAGGACGCTGGCATCATACGCGCATGCGGCGCGCGCGCTGCATGATCGCGTTCACAGGAGCGTTGCGGCGAATTGACCCGCGGAGTTGGCCGTACGAGAGTCGCCGCGCGATCGTCAGAGCACAGACAACGTGACAGCGCTGGCGACAATGGCGCTATTCGAAGCTGGTCTGCACTTTGTGGACGTAGCCGCGGGCCGTGCTTGAGACGCCGGTGATCGCGGCGTGATCGAGGTCGGGCGAGGTCGTGATGTGCTTCTGCACCAGCCGCCCGATCGGCTGCGAGGCGAGCACGCCGAACATCGCCGCCGTGAACACCGTCGGCAGCCGCTCGAAGCGCTTCTTCGAGGATCCGAGCGCCATGATGCTGGCCAGCCCGGTCAGCACCCCGGCCACGGCGATGTTGGTGCCGCAGAGCGGCGTCACCGCCAGCCCGGCCTCGCCCGCCTTCAAGCGCAGCAACGCTTCACGTGCGCTGCTCGTGATCGCGTCGGTCGGAATCTTGCCGTAAATGTAGAAGCCGTCCGCCACGGCGCGGCCGGCCAGGCGCACGTCCGGACCAAGCTTGCCCAGCAGGATCGAGACCGTGCCGTGCTCCAGCGCGTGGTTGCGGCGCACGGCGCCGACGATCCCGCCATTCATAGCTGCTCCCGCCTGGCAAGATTGCGGCGTCCGCCACCCCGGCGCGAAGGGCCGCATGCGAGCCAAGTATAGCAAAGCGCGCTGCCGGCCCTCCCCCGCGGCCGGCGCGCCTAACCCCGCCGCGCGTACACGCGCGTCTCCCTTCCCCACAGGGGAAGGGTTGGTCTGAGGACAATCGATCGTTCTCGAATAACCCCTCCCCTGTGGGCCAGAGCGCAGCGCAA
This sequence comes from uncultured Chloroflexota bacterium, assembly GCA_937879875.1. Taxonomy (GTDB): domain Bacteria; phylum Chloroflexota; class Dehalococcoidia; order CAUJGQ01; family CAUJGQ01; genus CALFMN01. The sequence continues at coordinate 11,700 of CALFMN010000165.1, forward strand.
CCGTCGGAGACATCCCAAGCAAATCCGAGCGCTTGCGCGAGGGAGGGGTAGGCGACGCGGCCCTTGACAGGCGCTTGCCCCGGCGCTACCCATAGGGCGGCGCTCTGCCGTGTTTGGCGTAAACAGGAGGCAGGTCATGGCCGAAGTCGAACTGCTGCTGCAGGGCTTTTCGCTGGGCACCGATCAGGGCAGCCCCGCCTTCTGCGGGGTCACGCTCGTGCGCGGCTCGAAGACGATCCTGGTCGATGTTGCCCACACCGGCCGCCGCGAGCTGCTGCTGGCGAAGCTGCGCGAGCGCGGCCTGCGTCCGCAGGATATCGACACCGTCGTGCTCACCCATGCGCACTGGGACCACATGCTCAACATCGACCTCTTCACCAACGCCGAAGTGCTGGTGCATGAGGCCGAACGCAACTACGCCGCCAACCCCGATCCGAGCGACTGGGCCACGCCCAGCTACACCGGCCTGATCCTCGAACGCATGAAGCTGCGCTCCGTGCGCGAGGGCGACGAGATCGACAGGGGCGTGCGCATCCTCGACACGCCCGGCCACACCGTCGGCAGCATGACGCTACTGGTGGAAAACAACGGCGAGACGATCGGCGTCACCGGCGACGCCCTGCCCAACGCCCGCTGCGCCCTCGCCGGCACGCCGTACCTGATCTTCGCCACGGAAGCCGAGGCGCGCGAAAGCGCACGCAAGATCACCGCGCACTGCTCCGTGCTCTACCCCGGCCACGACCGCCCCTTCCGCCTGAGGGGCGATACGGTCGAGTATTTGATGCCTACCAGCATCCGCATCACCAGCCAGATCGAGCCCTCCGCCAGCGACACCGGCGTCACGCTGCACGGCGCCGAGCCGCGCTCCATCTGGGTGATGCCCCGCGCCGCCACTGTCGGCGACTGACCGCTCGGTGCGGACGGCGGCCCGCACGCGGACAGCAAACAGCAGGGCCGGAGCCCAACCGCAGCGCTCCGGTCAGGCTCTGTGATTCGCGCGGTTGGCGACGCTGCTAGAGCGTGTCTGAAAAATGTTCGAATCATCGTTCCGTGGCTGGTCGTGAGGCCTCTTCTCACCCTCGCCACGCGTGGGAGGGGCCGCCGAAACCGGCAATCCAATGCGGGCTACGGCCGCCCGTCGATTATTCAGACACGCCCTAGCGGCAGCTCTTCGCGGCCTGCAAGAGCGGCTGCGATCCGGCCAGTGCGTCCTTGCCCAGGTGCCAGATCATGACTCCGCCCAGCCCATTGTTCTTGACGAAGCCGCACTTGGCCGCGATCGAGGTCGCGTCGTCGAACGAGATCACGCCGGCTGAGCCGTTGTGCAGCAGGTACGGCACGTCCGAGCTGGCGCCGCGGAAGGCCGACCAGCCGTTGCCGATCAGCGGAGCGATGTCCTTGTAGTCCTGCGACGAGCCGGCCGTGGGCGCGTTGTTCGCCTGGTACATCGCCGTAGCCGCGTTAAACTGCTGACCGAAGAACGGCAGCCCCATCAGGATCTTGCTGCGCGGAATGCCGAACGACTCATAGTAGGCCATGTCGCCGCTGTCGTTCTCTTCGCCGCTGCGGCCGGCGTAGAGCGCGGAGTTGTCGTCCACCTGCTGCGACCAGCCGGAGCCGCTCATGTCGTAGGTCATCACGCTGAACCAGTCGAGATACTGGTTCAGCGCCGGCAGATTGTACCACTGGCCGTTCCAGTTGTTGGACGGTGCGGAGATCGAGATCGTCTTGCTTGCACCGAGCGTGGCGCGCAGCGTGCCGATCAGCGCCGTGAGGTTCGCCTTGTCGGTCGTGTTCGCCGGGAACTCCCAATCCAGCTCGGTGCCGGAGTAGCCGTACTGGTTCAGCAGGTTGTTGAGGTTCGTCGCGAATGCCTGGCGCGTCGCCGCTGTGCTCGCCATCTGCGCGAAGTTCGCGGTCACCGTGGCATCGTCGCCGGTGCCGACCACGAGGATGACCTTCACTCCGGCCGCCTTCGCCGCATTCAGCAGATTCATGTCCGGGAACGGTCCCCAGTCGGGAATGCTGATCGAGCCGTTGGCGTTCGGCGTCACGGAGAAGTGGGCAATGTGCGTCAGCGCCGAGAAATCGACGTTCTGGTAGGTGTAGCCGGAGTTCACCACCCAGATCGGGAAGTAGCCCATCACGATCCGCCCGCTGGACGGCGCCGGCGGAGGGGTGGGCGAGGGCGTGGCGGAGGGAGTCGCCGAAGCCGTCGGCGAGGGCGTGGCGCTGGCGGTCGGCGTCGGCGCGCCGCCGCCGTTGGTGAAGGCGATCTCGTCCAGGTAGATCGCCGGCTGTGCCCTGCCCTGCGCCTCTTGCAGCACGAAGCCGCCGATCTGCTTGCCGCTGCCGCCCAGGTCGGCGACGGGAATCGTGTAGACGACCCACGAGCCGGGCGCCGGCTCGCCGCCGTAATTGGTCAGCGGCGCAAACGGCGCAAGCTGATTGTTGTTGGTGTCGGTCAGGGCCACGTCGAACGCTTGCCCGGACTGGCTGGCCTGCGCGGCGAAGGTCACATAGGGATACTGCACGCTGCTTGCGCCCGTGTCTGAGTGAAGCTGGATCGCGCCCCAGGCCCGTGTGATCGTGAGTTTGATCGAGTGCGCGCCCGCGTAGACCGGACTGCTGTTGCTCCAGCCGATGCTGGCGTTCCACGACCAGTTCCGCCAGCCGCTGGCCAGCGCGTCGTGATAGACACTGACGCTGGACGTCGCGGCGGAGGCGGCCGTGGCGCCTTGATCGACGGCGCGGCTGCCGGCGAAGCCGGCCAGCAGCAGGGCGGCAGAGAGCGCGAAGAAGCGGGTGCGGCGGGAGCGGAAGGGAGCGAGCACTCGGAATCCTCCCCGGCGGTCGTGAAACCGCCGATGTCTGGTGCCCGACAGCGGTGCGCCAGACCGGGGAGGTCTGCGCTTTCGGCAGCCCGGCTGCCTGCGCTCCGCGGACGCGGTGCTTGCGCACCGCGCGGCTGCAGGCCCGTGGCTTTGCGTCCCCACCTTTCGATGGGTTTGCCTTTGTCGGTGCGTCGTTTTGCGGAAGTGCTGGACGGCGTTGCGGCGCTTCCGTTATGACATTCGCCATCGCGCCGCCGCGGCTGCAGCGCATGCGGCGCCCAATCGGCAACGTCGTTGCTGTTCCGTAACGGTTGCCCGCCGCGGGCCGGCAGTATTTTTCCGCACGGTCTCCGCGTCGCCGGCGCCGATCGGACCAGGCCGTCGCTCGCTCTGCACCTGAACCGAGCCGGGCAAGGCTGCCGCCGTGACCGGGCGGCCTGCATACGAGAGGTATGGCCTCCGCCCCGGCCGGCTGCAGATGATAGAGCGGCCCGCCGCGCAAGGAGTGGAGGTGTGGTCGCTCGAAGCGAGGCCCAGAGTGAAGGCGGCGCCGGCGCCCGGCCCGCGCCCGAGTCAGCCGCGATCGCCGCTGGCCTGCGCTATATCAGCGACACGCAGCCCGGCATTCGCCGTCGGCGGCGTGGGGCCGGCTTTTCCTACATCATGTCGATGTGGACGGCGCCGGACTGCGCTTCGCCTTCCGCGGCAAGTCCGGCAAGCGGCATGCGATCGCCGTGCACGACCGTACGCTGGCGCGCATCGTGCGACGCTTGCGCGATCTGCCGGGCTACCAGCTGTTCCAATATCTCGACGCCGAGGGCCAGCGCCGCAGCGTGGATTCGGCGGATGTAAACGACTATCTGCGGACGGATCACCGGCCAGGACTTCACGGCGAAGGACTTCCGCACCTGGGCGGGAACAGTGGCCGCCGCCGTGGCGCTGCGCGAGGCGGGCAGGTTCGCGTCAGAAACCGAAGCACAACAGAAGACGGCGCGGGCGATTAAAGCGGCGGCCGAGCAGTTGGGCAACACTCCCGCCGTCTGCCGCGCCTGCTACGTACATCCCGCCGTGGTCGAGGCCTATCTTGAGGGCCGGCTGTCATGGGCGTTCGGCCATCGGCTGCAGCGGACGGCGAACGGCCTTGAGCCGGATGAGGCGGCGGTGCTCAGCCTTTTGCGGAATGACAGCGCGGGGCGTTGCGGGAAGTCTCCGGGATGGAGCCACCGGCGAGAGTAGCCGCCGGCCGTCAGGTCAGGCTGAGGGTAAGACCCGGGAACGCCGCGTCCGGGCCAGCGGGCACGCGGGTGCAATGGTGAACAGAGCGCTGGACCAGGCGCATCAAGCGACGCCGATGCCGGCGAGCGTCGAGATCAGATCCTGGCGCAGGCGCCGTGGCATCGGGCGGTCGGAGTTGGTTTCGCGCGAGTAGCAGCGTAGGCAGACACAGCTACGAGCGCCCCCGAGCACGGCCACATCGTCCAGTTCCGCGTCGAAGTGGCAAATGATGCACGAGTACATGATCGGTTCCCCAATCCTGGGCGACGGCTACGGCCGTCTTCTATTACCAGTGTGCAGCCGCGCGCGTCAGTTCCCCATCACACAAATGAACGGTCCCCGATAGGACTTTTGGCCAGTGGGCTACTCCGACGCGCGCCGAAGGGGGCATGTGCGTTGCGCCGGACATGCGACAGGAGCACCGGAGACGGGCGATCGCTGATCGGCGAACGCACGGCACGCGCCGCTGCGAACGGCTAGCGCGAGGCGGCGGGTTCGGGAGCGAGCCAGTCGTGTGCCCAGTCGCCCACGGCCTCGACCACGGAGCCGAGGGCGTGGCCCTTCGCCGTGAGCCGGTATTCGATGCGCACCGGCGTTTCGGGAATCACCGAGCGCTCGACAATGCCCTCGGCTTCCAGCTCTTTGAGCCGTTCAGAAAGCATGCGGTCGCTCAGGCCGGGGATGATATGCGTCAGGTCGCTGAAGCGCACGACGCCGCCGAGCATGGCGCGCAGGATCGCGCCCGTCCAGCGCCGGCCGATCAGCTCGACGGCGCGATGGAAGTACGGGCAGAAGGCGCTGACCGAGGCATGCTCGTCCATGTCCTTATCTTACCGCACGTAAGCCGCTTGACAACGATTATGTCCGCATCCGCAGGCGTCGTTTCGTCGTAGACAGAACGTTTCGTGGCTGCCCACGTGCAGCGCCGCCATCCTTGTGCGAGCTACGAGTAGACGCCACGGCCGCCGTCGGTTCGCGCGAGCTTGCGGACACCGGGATCCAGCTTGCCGGCGGCGGCACGGGCCGGCGACCCTGCTGGCGGAGACGCTTCCCGTGCGGCTTCCAGGGCGCGGCCGAGCAGCTCACTGAGCTGCGCCGCCTCTTTGCGCGAGATGAACTGCGCGAAGCGGGCGTCGATCGCCTGTGCATAGATCGGCCAGGCACGGCGCAACTCGGCCAGGCCGGCCTCCGTCAGGACGGCGAAGGTACCGCGCCGGTCGCCGGGCGTGGGCTCGCGCCGCAGCAGCCCGACCGCTTCCAGCCGGTCGGCCAGGCGCGTGGCGTTGCTGCGGTTGAGCACCATCGCCTCGGCCAGCTCGTGCATGCGCAGCCGCCGACCCGGCGCACCCGAGAGCGCCACCAGCACGTCGTACCACTCCAGCGGCACGACGCCGGCAGCGTTCAGATCGCGGGCGATACGCTCGACGACGGACGCGTGAGTCTTGAGAAACGTGCGCCAGGCATCCAGCCGGCGCTCGTCGATCAGCTCGCTCATGGCCGCAAGCATAGCACGCGGGATCGTGGACGCCGGGCCGCCGCGGTAGGATACGAGTTGATGACTCCTGGCGCGGATACCTGCGCTGAGGTGATTCATGCCGAAAACTGCCACGCTTGCCGAACGCCTGGCTCTGCGTACCCGCGCGTTCTATCAAGACCGCGCGGCGCGTTCGGCGGAGGTACGTCAGCGTGCGACGGCGCACATGCTCGATCTCCTCGGCAATGCCCTCGGTGGCTCGGTTTCACCATCCTCCGTGCTGCTGCGCACGGCACTGAGCCACGTGCCGCCGGGCGAGGCGACCGTGATCGGCGGCCGCGCGCTGGCGCTGCCCGAGTACGCGGCGCTGCTGAACGGCGCCGCCGCCCACGCGCTGGAGATGGATGACACGCATCAGCCCTCGTCCACGCATCCCGGCGCGGCTGTGATCCCCGCCGCGCTTGCGGCCGCTGAGCTGCAGGATGCCTCCGGACGCGACCTGCTCACGGCGGTCGTCGCCGGCTACGAGGTGATGACGCGCATCGGCATGGCGCTTGGCCCGGCCGAGCAGTACGCCCGCGGCTTTCATCCAACGTCCGTGTGCGGTGTGTTCGGCGCGGCCGCCGCGACCGGCTTGCTGCTCGGCGCCGCGCCGCGGCAGATCGCGTCCTCGTTCGGCATCGCCGGTTCGCAGGCCGGCGGGCTGCTGGCGTTTCTCGGCGATGGCTCGCTGGTGAAGCGGCTGCATCCGGGTTGGGCGGCGCACGGCGGCCTGATCGCGGCGCGGCTCGCGCTGGCCGGCTTCAGTGGGCCGGTGACGGTGTTTGAAGGCGAGCACGGCCTGTTCGGCGCCTTCTCCGGCGCAGCGCATCCGCAGCCGCTGCTTGAGGAAGATTGGTCGCCCCCACAACTGCTGCAGACCAGCATCAAGGCGCACGCCTGCTGCCGCTACAACCAGGCGCCGCTCGACGCGCTCTTACAATGTGTGCGCAATGGTGCCCTCCGCGCCGAGGACGTTGATTCGGTCGAACTGGGCGTGCTGGGTGTGGCCTGGAACGTGATCGCGGAGCCGCGCGAGCGCAAGCTCGACCCGCGCACGGTGGTGGATGCACAGTTCTCGCTGCCGTACGGCGCGGCCGTGGCGCTGCTGTATGGCCGCGCCGGTGTACAGGAACACCGCGAGGAGCTGTTGCACGATCCGGCCGTGCGGGCGCTGATGCTGCGCGTCGCCTGCGTGCGCGATGCGGCGCTGGACGCCGCCTATCCGGCGCGCTGGCCCGCCACGGCTCGCGTGCGCACACGCGACGGCCGCGAGTTCTGTGCCCGCGTCGAGTTTCCGAGAGGCGATCCGGAAAACCCGCTCACCCCCGCCGGGCTTGAAACGAAGTTCCGCGCTCTGGCCGGCGCGGTGCTTCCGACCGAGCGTTTGGACGAGTTGGTGCGCCTGGTCGGTGAGCTCGACACCGCGGCTTCGGTGCGGCCGCTGGCGACGGCGCTTGGCGCGACCGCGGGCGTGCCGTAGGGTGAGATGCAGCGACTCGCCCGCAACCGGAGACGCCGCCATGACCGGGGCTGCACCCGCCGATCCGTTCGTCGTTCAGATCCGGCGCTGGGTCGAGCGCGAGGTGCTGCCTGTCGCCCGCGAGCTGGAGCTGGCCGACGAGTATCCCTTCGCCCTTGTCGAACAGATGCAGGCGATGGGTCTGTTCGGCGCGATCATCCCGGAGCAGTACGGCGGCGCCGGCCTCGGCTTCATGACCTACGCCGCGCTGATCGAGGAGATCGCCCGCGGCTGGATGAGCCTCACCGGCGTCCTCAACAGCCACCTGATCATGGCCTACAACGTGCTCGCGCACGGCACGGACGAGCAGCGCCGCCGCTGGCTGCCGCGCATGGCCACGGGCGAGCGCCGCGGCGGCATCGGCCTGACCGAGGCGCACGCCGGCTCCGACCTGCAGGCGATCAAAACGCGCGCCGTGCGCGACGGCGACGACTACGTGATCAACGGCCAGAAGTCCTACATTACCAACGGCCTGCATGGCAACACGTTCGCGCTGCTCGTGAAGACCGATCCCGCGGCCAGCCCGCCGCACCGCGGCACCAGCCTGTTCATCGTGGAGAAGGGCGAGCCGGGCTTCAGCGTTGGCCAGAAGTTCCAGAAGCTCGGCTACCGCGGCGTCGATACGGTCGAGCTGCTGTTCGAGGACTTCCGCGTGCCAGCGCAGAACCTGCTCGGCGGCAGCGAGGGCCAGGGCTTCAGGCAGATCATGAGCGGGCTCGAAGTCGGGCGCATCAACGTCGCGGCGCGCGGGCTGGGCGTGGCCCGCGCGGCCTTCGAGGCGGCGATCCGCTACGCACAGCAGCGCGAGACGATGGGCAAACCGATCGCGCAGCACCAGGCGATCCAGCTCAAGCTGGCAGAGATGGCGACGCGGCTGGAGGCGGCGCGCCTGTTGGTGCGGCAGGCGGCGCAGAAGAAGGACGCGGCCGAGCGCTGCGACCTCGAAGCCGGCATGGCCAAGCTCTTCGCCACGGAGACGGCGCAGTTCTGCGCACTGGAATCCATGCGCATCCACGGCGGCGTGGCCTACATGCAGGATCTGCCGGTCGAGCGCTACTACCGCGACGCGCCGCTGCTGCTGATCGGCGAGGGCACGAACGAGATCCAGCGCATCGTGATCGCGCGGCAACTGCTGGAGCGATACAAAGTGTAGGGCGCAGGGCAGAGGGCGTAGGGCGTAGGATGCGCGACGACCCCATTCGCCCTGCGGCCTACGCTCTCGGAGTGAAGCGACATGGGCCGGGTGTTCGACGGGCGCGAGCGCTACGGGCGCTATCTGGAAGAGTTCCAGCCGGGCGACGTGTTTAAACACTGGCCCGGCCGTACGATCACCGAGTTCGACGACACGCTCTTCGCCCAGCTCACGCTGAACCAGCATCCGTTGCACTCCGACGCCGCCTTTGCCGAGGGCACGCAGCACGGCCGGCGGCTGGTGGTCGGTACGCTCGTCTTCTCGCTGGCCGTGGGTATGAGCGTGGCCGACATCTCCGGCAAGGCGATCGCCAATCTGGAGTACGAGAGCGTAAAACACCTCGGTCCGACCTGGCACGGCGACACGATCTACGCCGAAAGCGAAGTGCTGGAGGTGCGCGAGAGCGACAGCCGCCCCGACCGCGGCATCGTCTACGTCGAGACGCGCGCCGTCAACCAGCGCGGCGAGCCCGTGCTCAGCGTCCGCCGCCGCATGCTCATCCCGAAGCGGCCGGCCCCCTATCCCCCATCCCC
>CALFMN010000166.1 GCA_937879875.1 uncultured Chloroflexota bacterium
CCTGCACGCCGCTCCACCTGTTATGGAATCTGGGTAACGATGAGCCCACCGGGGAGGGGTGGTCTGAGGCCAGTCGGTAGCTCTCGAACGAACCCTTCCCCTGTGGGGCCAGAGCGCAGCGCAACCGTCGGAGACTTCAGATAACCGCAGCGCAACCGTCGGAGACTTTCAAAACAGCTTTGGCGCAAGCCAAAGCGGGGTTAGGCCATCGGGCAGCCGTTGACGGCTGTGCTATCATCCGTGCCACGCCGCATGGAGTAGCTGGGGCGCGGCCGGCGGACGAGACGCGGGAGGGCAGCGATGGCGATTCAGCGGGTGGGCCATATCGTGATCAAGATGCGCGACCTGGATGCGGCCAGGCGGTTCTACGGCGACATCCTCGGCATGAAGATCGCCACTGAGACGGAACGCGGCGTGTTCTTCCGTTTCGATGACTATCATCACGACATTGCCGTGTTCAAAGTCAGCGAGAACGCCGAATCGCCCAAAGATGACCAGGTTGGCCTCGCGCACATGGCACTCGTGATCGACAGCTTCGACAGCCTTGTGCAGATGTATCGGCGGTTGAAGGAGCACGGCGTTCCGATTCGCGGGACAGTGGACCACGCCTTCACGAAGAGCATTTACTGCTTCGATCCGGAAGGCAATGCGATCGAGATCTACTGTGAAGTGCCAGAGGACGACTGGCGCAGGCTTGGTATGAGCCGCATGTCGCCGCTCGACCTCGAGACACCTGCAGCCGCACTCGCCTGACGACGGATGCACCGCGTCTTTCGCGCATCACCGGGCCGTGCGATCGAGCCCAGGGCGCCGCTGACAGCGATTCGTTCCGCGTTGGGCGAGGGCGGCTGCGTTGAACGAGAGCTGGCCGAAGTCCTGCTCTACTTCGTGCGCGATGCCGGCGGAGACCGGCAGTTCGCCACGCTGAGCGGCGGCCGGCATTCGGCGACGCTGTATCTGTATCCCGACGCGCTCGGCGGCCCGCGCGGCCGCGCCTCACTCTTCTACCAGGCGCTCGATGAAGCCGACCTCAACCTCGGCTCGAAGGCCGGACCATCGATCGGCATCGACCTGGACGATGCGGCGCAGGTGGGACTGATCTGCGACGGACTACGTGAGATGCTGAAGGGCCGTTAGCTGCCCACTACGCCCGTGGTGGGGCCGCCTGAACGGGCGGGCTGCGCTCGGCGCGGCCCGCCCGTTTATCCGCCGCGCACGCGTCCCGTCTGCCGTGTCTTCATGCACGGCACACAGCGCTGCGGCGCCGTATCGCCTTGATGAGGCATCTGCATGACGACCCTTCGCGGCTTGCGGTGCGAAGGTCAGACGGCAACGAGGGATGGCCAGTTCAACAGACGGCTATTGCGTGGCGGCTGCCGCGACTTTCCAGAGATAGCCGTCTGGATCGGCGAAATGGCCGCTGTATCCACCCCACGGTGCGTGTTGCGCTGGCTTGACAATCCTGCCGCCAGCGCGTTCGGCTGCGGCCAACACTGCATCGACGCGCGCTTCGGAGCCGACGATGTAGGAGAGTGTGACGCCGCGAAAACCGCTGCCGTCCGCGGCTACGCCAGCGTCGTTCGCAAGCGCATCCCACGTGTAGAGCGCCAGCGCGGACGAGCCGCTGCCGAGATTGAAGCTAACGAACTGGCCCGCGTCCTGCTCGATCGGGCAGCCAAGACCCTCGCTGTAGAACCGCTTCGCCCGGTTCAGGTCTCTGACCCCGAGCGTGATGGCGCTGATCTGCGGGTTCATCGTTGCGTGTCTCCTTGTCACATCGGTTGGGTTTTACCCGTCACTACCATGACGGATGGCGACGAGGGAATGTGACCGATGGATGAGCACGAATGGCTGGCAGAGCGCTTCGAGGTCCACCGCACCCACCTGCGGGCGGTGGCCTACCGGATGCTCGGTTCCCTGAGCGAGGCGGACGACGCCGTGCAGGAGTCCTGGCTCCGCCTCAGCCGCGCCGACACCAGCGGCGTCGAGAACCTCGGTGGCTGGCTGACGACGGTCGTCGCCCGGGTGTGCCTGGACATGCTGCGCTCGCGCACGTCGCGCCGCGAGGAGCCGCTGGGCGTACATTTGCCCGACCCGGTCGTGAGCAGCGCCGGCGGGAGCGACCCCGAGCAGGAAGCGCTGCTGGCCGAATCGCTCGGTCTCGCGCTGCTCGTCGTCCTCGATACCTTGAATCCCGACGAGCGCCTGGCATTCGTGCTGCACGACATCTTCGGCGTACCCTTCGACGAGATTGCTCCCATCGTGGGGCGCTCCCCGACCGCTGCCCGACGCCGATCTGACCCGTCAGCGCGAAGTGGTCGACGCCTTCTTTGCCGCCTCGCGTGGTGGTGACTTCGACGCGCTCGTCGCGGTGCTCGATCCGGACGTCGTGTTGCGAGCCGACCTCGGCGCCGCGGCAGCCGGAGCATCGCGGCTGGTTCACGGTGCGGCATCCGTGGCCGGGCAGGCGCTCATGTGGCGCGGCGCTCGCTTCGCACGACCGGCGCTCGTGAACGGGACCGCGGGAGTCGTGGTGATTTCGGCCGGCCGGCCGTTTTCGGTGATGGGGTTCACGATCGCGCGCGGGAAGATCGTCGAAATCGACATCTTCGCCGACCCCGAGCGCCTGCGCCAGATCGATCTGGCGGGTCTGGAGTCGCCGTAGCGTACGATTATTCCGCTTTGTGCGGCGACCCCAGGAACAGCGCACGCTGGCGATCTCGTCCGCCTGTCCGCCGCGGTGCAGAGAGATACTCGTCTTCGCCGCCTGGAGACGGGGAATTGCGGGCCTTCGAGATCGCGGCGAGGAACGGCCAAGCATGATGCGGTTCACCCGCACCTTCGGGCCGTAGGCGAGCGCTATGCCCCAGGGCCTTTTCAAAGTCGGCCGCAGCACGTAATCAGCGTCACTCACCGTCGCTGCCGGCCGTTGGTTCACGCCTGAGGCCGGCCATCCGAGCGTCGCGAAGCAAGCTCGCAGGCGCCGAAATATGGCCGAAACTCGAGAATGAAAAGGCCCTGCGCTATGCCCACGGAGCCGTTGGCGGGGTTCCTCGGCTCTTCTATACTGGCGGGGATGACCGGGGCAGCAGACCCGAAGGGAGGCGCGCCGCGAGCAGCGCAATCGCCATCGACGGCCCGGTCGCCTCGGGCAAGAGCAGCGTGGGCAGCCGCGTTGCAGCCGCGCTCGGTTGGCCGTTTATCGACACCGGCACGATGTACCGTGCGATCACCTGGCTTGCGCTGCGCCGCGGCATCGACCCGAGCAACGCCGCGCGCGTGAGCGAGCTTGCCGAAGCTGCCGTGATGCGCGTGCGCCCGCCGGCCGCGGAGAGCGCTGAGTATGCCACGGTTCACGTCGACGGCGAAGACGCCACGCCGTTCCTGCGCACGCCGGACGTCGAGCGCACCGTATCGATCGTCTCCGCCATGCCCCGCGTGCGCCGGCGCATGGTGGGATTGCAACGCGAGTTGGCGGCGGACCATCCGGTCGTGATGGCCGGACGCGACATCGGCACGGTTGTCTTGCCCGACGCGGACCTCAAAGTCTTTCTGAACGCCTCGGCCGAAACCCGCGCCGAGCGCCGTGCGGCCGAGCTGGCGCGGCGCGGCAAGCCGATGCGGTACGCCTCCGTGCTGGCAGAGACGCTTGAGCGCGATCGCCTGGACAGTGAACGTGCGGACTCACCGCTGGTGGCCGCGACGGACGCGATTGTGCTGCACACCGACGCCCTCAGTGAGGACGACGTCGTCGCGCGGGTGTTGGTGCTCGCGCGGCGAACGCTCGGTCTGCCCGTGCAGCCGGCCCCATGACGAACCGGCACGATGCCGCGCCGCGCCCCTTGCCTCCCTGGGCGATGGCGGCCTTCTACCGGACGACGACGGGTCTGATGTCTACGGTCGTTTGGACGTTTGCGCGCTGGCGGGTGCGCGGGCGGGAGCACGTACCGGCCGCGGGACCGCTGCTGGTCGTGGCGAACCATCTGCATATCGCCGATCCGCCGCTGCTCGCCGCCACGATTCACACGCGGCGCATCCGCTTCATGGCGAAGATCGAGCTGTTTCAGGGTGGGGCGAAGGGCCTGCCGATTCGCCTGTTCGGCGCCTTCCCGGTGCGGCGCTTTGAGGCCGACCTGGCCGCGCTGCGTGCGGCGCAAGAGTTGCTCGCACGGGGCGAGGCCGTGGCGATCCTGCCGGAGGGCCATCGCAACCGTTCCGGCATCGGCTTGCAGCGGGCGTACCCCGGCGCGGCGCTGATCGCCCTCCGCAGCGGCGCTCCCGTGCTGCCCGTGGCGATCACGGGCACAGAACGCATTCGCAGCCTGGGCATTCTGCTGCGCCGGCCGCGCATCACGGTCACGATCGGCAAGCCGTTTGTGCTGGAACGGGGCAGAAAGATCGATCGCGCGGCGGTGCAGGCCGGCACCGAAACGATCATGCGGCGCATCGCGGCGCTACTGCCGCCGGCCTACCGCGGCGCGTGGGCAGATCAACCGTCCGCGCCCGCACGATCTTCCGCTGAAACCGCGACGGCTCGCTCGAAAGTCGAGCGGGGCGGGTAGAATGGAACCCGGTGATGAGCTCAACTTCGCTCAGGCACGGACGCACCGAGTGAGCGGGATGCTGGTGAGACGATCGCCGATACGCGCAGGTGTGGCGTGCAGCGCGCTTCTGGTCCTGGGCTGCACCGGCGGCAAGCCTCATGCGTTCAAGGTAGGCTCCAACGGGACGCTGATCTGTCCGGGCCGCTACCCAAAAGGTCTCCCGGGAAGGCATTGTCTACGGGCCGTGGCTGAGGTCCAGATACGGTGAGATACGAGCCTATCGGTGCTATGACGCAGTGGCGAGCGCTGTCAAAGCAGGCGCGCGCGTAATCGAGCAGAACAAGTAGCGCCTTGTTCCAACGAGGTCCATCTGGATGGTGATCGAACCCCTTGAGCTGCCGGATACCGCCCTGAGCGGCGCGGTCCTGCGACGGGACGGCAACGGCGTCGGCGGCCTGATCGATGGTGTCGAGCCCGGCAGTCTCGCCGAGGAGGCGGGTATTCGCGCGGGCATGCGGCTGCTGGCCGTGAACGGCCACGCGCTGCGTGATGTGGTCGACTACCAGTTTCACGCGGCCGAACCGCGCATTGAGCTGGCGCTGGACGACGGCGAGTCGTTGCGCCGCGTCGTGATCGACAAACACCCGGACGAAGCGACCGGCCTCGCCTTCGACGCGGCGACGTTCGATGGCACGCATATCTGCGCCAACAAATGTTTCTTTTGCTTTCTCAAGGGCCTGCCGAAGGGCATGCGCCGTACGCTCTACGTCAAAGACGACGACTATCGCCTGAGCTTCCTGCACGGTAACTTCGTTACGCTGACGAACTTGGACGAGGCCGACTGGCGGCGGCTCGCAGAGCAGCGGCTGAGCCCGCTCAACATCAGTGTCCATGCCACGGATACGGCGCTGCGCCGCGCCATGCTCGGCTATCCGATGGCCGACGACATCTTGGAGCAGATTCGCCGCCTTGGCTCCTTCGGCATTCGCTGCCACACGCAGATCGTGCTCTGCCCCGGCGTCAACGATGGCGCCCAGCTCGAACGCAGCGTGCACGAGCTGGCCGCGCTCTACCCGATCGTCCAGTCGGTGTCGGTCGTGCCCGTCGGCGCAACGATGCAGTATGAAGAGCGCGCCGCCGCGCGCGGCAAAGACGACCTCGACGCCTGCGACCCCGACTTCGCGCGGGCGCTGATCGCCGCCGTACGGCCCTGGCAGCGCGAGTTCCGCCGGCGAGCGGGCGCAAACATCGTCTATCTCGCCGACGAATATTACCTGAGCGCGGGCGCGGGCCTGCCCGGCGCGGCGCTGTACGACGGCTTCGAGCAGTATGAGAACGGCATCGGCATGACGCGGCGGCTGATCGACGACTGCCGGCGCTCGCTGCGCTGGCTAACGCGTCGCGGCGCCCGATTCGCACCGCGTGCCGTGACGCTGGGCTGCGGCACGTTGATCGCGCCGACACTTGCCCGGCTCGCCGCGGAGGTGGGCGCGGCCACCAGCCTGCGCTTCAGCGTGGTGCCGATCGAGAACACCCTGTTCGGCCCACGCATCAACGTCTCCGGCCTGCTGGGAGCGGGCGATACAATCGGCGCGCTGCGGGCTGAGCCGCTCGGCGATCTGGTCTTCCTGCCGCGCACGTCGCTTGACTATTTCGGCCGCCACTGTCTGGACGACGGTACGCCGGCGGACATCGCCCATGCCATCGGCCGGCCGGTCGCCTTTGCCTCGATGTGGAGCGAGCTGCTGGACCAGTTGCTCGACTTTCAAGAGCGCGGCGCGGTGGAGACGCCCGGCCCTGGCCGCTCGACCAACGGCAAGTTTTGGGCATCATAGGCCCTTCCGGTTCGGTTTCGCGCCCGCCAGCGTACGTCCTTGCGGCAGCGTTGGCAGCAGCCGACAGCGTTCCCGGGGGACTCGTTAAAGCAAACCGCACGGTCTGTCGAAGATGATGCTGTAGCAGTGCGCTGCGAAGCCGGCGTCACGGGGAACGAAACGTATGTGTGGAATCATCGGCTATGTGGGCGGCGCTGAGGCCGCGCCGATCCTGCTGGAGGGGCTGGCGCGGCTGGAGTATCGCGGCTACGACTCGGCGGGCATCGCCGTGCTGGACGGCGACCGGCTCAGCCTGGAGAAGCGCGCCGGCAAGCTGGGCATCCTCGCCACCGCCGTGGATGGCCGTCTGCCCGCCGGCAGGCTGGGCGTGGGCCACACGCGCTGGGCCACGCACGGCGGCGTCACCGACCAGAACGCCCACCCGCACCTGGACTGCGACGGCAACGTCGTCGTGATCCACAACGGCATCGTCGAGAACTTCTCTGCGTTGCGCAGCGAGCTGCAGGCGGCGGGCCACAGGCTCGTCTCGGAGACCGATACCGAGGTGATCCCGCACCTGATCGAAGGCTACCTCAGGCAGGGGCTGCCGCTGGTCGAGGCGGTACGCCAGACGATCAACCGGCTTGAGGGCGCAGCGGCGCTGGTCGTGATCGCCCGCAGCGAGCCAGACAAGATCGTAGGCGCACGCGTGGCGAATGCGGGCGCAGTGGTGGTGGGCTACGGCGACGGCGAGATGCTGCTCGCCTCGGACCTGCCGGCGCTGCTGCAGCGCACGCGGCGAGTGGCGTATCTTTCGCACGGCGAGATCGTCTGTGTCACGCGCCAGGGCGCCGAGTACAGCGACGCCGCCGGCCAGCCGCTCACCAAGCGGCCGACGACGGTGGCGTACGACCTGGTATCGGCGGAGAAGGGGCCGTACCGGCACTTCATGCAGAAGGAGATCTTCGAGCAGCCGGCGGCGCTCTTGAACACGATTCGCCAGTACGCCAACCTCGAAGAGGGCAGTATCCACTTCGAGGGCATCAAGCTCACCGCGGCGCAGATTGCCGCCATCCGCCGCGTCGTGCTGATCGGCATGGGCACGAGCCTGCACACGGCGATGATCGGCCGCGCCTACTTCGAGCGCATCGCGCATCTGCCCACGGAGGTCGATAACGCCAGCGAGTTCCGCTACCGGGCGCCGGTGATCGGGCCGGATACGCTGGTAATCTCGCTTTCGCAATCGGGTGAGACCGTCGATACGCTGGCAGCGATGGAGGAGGCCGACCGTCACCGCTGCCCGCAGATCACGATCTGCAACGTGGAAGGGGCGCAGACCACGCGCGTGGCCGGCGGCACCGTGCTGACGCGCTGCGGGCCGGAGATCTGCGTCGCCAGCACGAAGACGTTCACGGCCTCGATCACCGCGCTGTACATGCTCGCCGCCTGGCTGGGCTACCAGCAGGGCACAGTCAGCAGCACCACGCTTGGCAACCTGTTGGATGAGCTGGCGAAGTTGGTCAAGCTCGTGGGCAACCTCTGCGACGCGGCGCAGTCGGAGGACAGCCCCTATCCGGCGCTGGCGCGCAAATACGGCGCATCGCGCAACATGTTGCTGCTGGGCCGCGGCCTGCAGTTCCCGCTGGCGATGGAGGGCGCGCTCAAGCTGAAGGAGATCGCCTACATCCACGCCGAGGGCTACGCCGCCGGCGAGATGAAGCACGGGCCGATCGCACTGATCGACCGCGAGATGCCGGTGATCATGCTGGCGCCGCGCGACCGCCTGTTCGAGAAGATCGTCTCGAACATTCAGCAGATCCAGGCGCGCGAGGGCCGCTGCCTCGCCATCGGCACGCAAGGCGATGCCGAGCTGGCGCAGCTGGCGGACGATGTGCTCTGGATGCCTGCGGCGCCGGAGCTGCTCGTGCCCGTGCTGACGGCGGTTCATCTCCAACTGCTGGCCTATGAGATCGCCGTCTGGCGCGGCAACGATGTGGACCAGCCGCGCAACCTGGCGAAGACGGTCACGGTGGAGTAGGGCGCAGCGACGGCAGCCGGGCGGGGCACCTAACCCTGACGCCTAACGGCGTCTGTCCCTTCCCGAAACGGGAAGGGACTTCTGGAGCGTTCCCGGCGACGCCGGCCGGCGGCGGGGCTCGCGTGTCCTTGTGGGTACAGCGGCGGGCTCTTCTCCCACCCAGACGCCTGTTTTCAGACCAAACCCTTCCCGTCTCGGGAAGGGACAGACGCCGTACCCATCGCCGTGGAACGGCGATCTCGAATCAACGTCAGGGTTAGGTGCCCCGCGCGGCCGACCGCGCCGCGAGCATGCGATGCCGGCCGCCGGCGCTCCCGCCCACAAACGCCGTCCGTGTACCATGCCAGTGCGGCCGCCAACGCGCGGGCGCTGAAAACGCTGTGTGCGCCCCGCCGACGAGTGGGACGCCCGAAGGATGGTCCATGCGCGCCCTGGTGATCGGCTTCCCGCTGCCGAGCCCGCAGATCGACAACTACAACCTGCTCACGGCGCCGTCGTGGTTCGACTACGACGGCGTCGTGGTCGAGCCGCTCTCAGTCTCGCAGGTGATCGAGGACGTGCTGGAGCAGCGCGAGGAGCACCAGACCCGCGCCGAAGAGCCGGTCGTCAACCGTCCGACCGGCCCGCTGGCGGTAGCGTTAGCAGACATGATCAAACGCCGGCGCGCCGAGGCGCAGTTTTTCCTGCACAACGGCGGTGTGATCGTCGTTTTCGGCCGGCCCAATGTGCTGCACGAAGGTGTATCCGGTTTCGCCGGCTGCGACCGCTACGCCTGGCTGCCCGCGCCGGCCGGCGTCGCCTGGGAGCCGCCCTTCCTGCTGCGCGCCGAGGGCAGCGACGTGCATGTTACCGACCCGCTGCACCCGCTGGCCCGCTTCGTCGAGTCCAACGCCCGCTGGATCGCGTATCGCGCCCGCTTTGACGAAACGGTGCCCGGCTTCCCGACATTCGGCCACGTCTTCGCCCGCAGCGCAGGCGGCGCGGCCGTCGGCGTCGAGCTGCGCGTGGCCAACGGGAAGGTGATCTTCCTGCCCGCCCTCGGCAGCATCGCCTACGGCGACCCGCGCTTCGAGATGGCGACGCAGATGCTCGAAGCGCTGCGCCGCGCCTCGCTCAAGGACGTGGCCCAGGAAGAGCCCGGCTGGGCGCGCGACGTACTGTTGCCCGGCGTCGAGGAACTGGCGGGAAAAGCACAGGAAGCCGCCGAGGCGCTCGACACGGCGGAAGGGGCGCTCACCGACGCGCTGACAGAGTTGGATAAGGTCGCGAAATACCGCGCGTTGCTCTGGCAGGAGGGCGCGCTCGGCCTCGAACCGGTCGTGCGCGACGCCCTTCGTACGCTCGGCTTTGAGGTTGAAACGGACCCGGATAAGCCCGGCTGGATCGCGGACGGGTCGCTGAAGGCGTTCTACGAGGTCGAAGGCTCGACCGGGCCGGTGCCCGAGTATCCGTACTTCCGGCTGCAAAAGCGCCTGGAAAAGGACCTGATCGAGACGCGCGAGCCGAAGCGCGGCGTGGTCGTGATTAACGGGTTTCGCGAGCAGCGGCCCGAGATCCGCGAGGCGCAGGCGAGCGAGACGCTGCGCATTGCCGCGGAAAACTACCGCTACGCGCTCCTGACGACGGAGCGGCTGCTGGAGATGGTGCGCTGCGTGCTGGAGCAGCCGTACGATGCGGTGCGGCGCTCAATGCTGCGCGAGCGCCTGCTCAAGACCATCGGCGAGGTCGGACCGGAGATCATCCCGACGGCGGCAGAGCTGGCGTAACGCCTTCCGCGATCACGTCGGCGACCACGTCGAACCACTCCTGGATCGGCGGGCCTTTCAGCAGGCGGAAACTGGCGTGGGTCAGCGCCTGCATCCGCGGCAGCTCGTAGTACGCGTCCCAGGCCTCGCGCGAATCCCAAAGCGCATAGACGACGAACTTGCCCGGATGCTCAACGGAGCGCAGCACGCGCGCCTGCAGGAAGCCGGGCGTCTGGCACGCGAGTTCGTGCATCTGCTCGCAGATCGCTTCCCACTCGCTTGCATGATCGCGGTCGACGTGCCAGTTCGTGACTGAGTGCTGCATCGGCGCCCTCCGGGCGCGGGGAGGGTGAGTGGTGAGAGGTGAATGGTGTGCAGTGAAGGTTCTGAACCGTCGCGAGCGAGAGCATGACGACGTTCACCACTCTCCTCTCACCATTCACCCCTCCCTCAATCCTCCAGGCTGAGCACGGCGAGGAACGCCTCCTGCGGAATCTCCACGCTGCCCACGCGTTTCATCCGCTTCTTGCCCTCGGCCTGCTTCTCGAGCAATTTTCGTTTGCGCGTCACGTCTCCGCCATAACACTTTGCGAGCACGTTTTTGCGCATCGCCCGCACGGTCTCGCGCGCGACGATGTGGCCGCCGATCGCCGCCTGCACCGGCACGTCGAAGAGCTGGCGCGGGATGAGCGAGCGCAGCCGCTCCACCAGCCTGCGCCCCTGATACTGCGCGCGGTCTGCGTGCGTGATCAAGGACAGCGCATCGACCGGCACGCCGTTGACCAGAACGTCGAGCTTTACCAGCTTCGCGGCGGCATAGTGAGAGAAGCTGTAGTCGAGCGAGGCGTAGCCCTGCGTGCCCGATTTGAGCTGGTCGTAGAAGTCCACGAGGATCTCGGAGAGCGGGATTGAGTATTCAAGCAACACCCGCGCTTCGCCGGCGGCCGTGTTCGAGCCGTCGCTGCCGTGCTCCAGATACTCCATCTTCTTGAAGGCGCCGCGGCGGTTCGTCACCAGCTCCATCACCGGGCCGATGTAGCGGCTGGGCGTGATGATCGAGATGTTCATCCAGGGCTCGCGCACCTCGCCCACTTTCTCCGGCGGCGGCAGATCGGCCGGGTTGTCGACGACCATCTCGCTGCCGTCGGTCTGCGTGACCTGATACTCGACGCTCGGAGCCGTGGCGATCAGTTCGAGCTGATACTCGCGCTCCAGCCGCTCCTGCACGATCTCCATGTGCAGCACGCCGAGGAAGCCGCAGCGGAAGCCGAAGCCGAGCGCAGCGCTGTTTTCCGGCTCGTAAATGAGCGCCGCGTCGTTCAGCTTGAGCTTGTCGAGCGCGTCGCGCAGCAGCGGGTAATCGTTGGCCTGCTGGGGATAGATGCCGGCGAACACCATCGGCTTCGCCGGCTGGTAGCCCTTGAGCGGCTCTGAAGCGGGCTGCGCGGCGTCGGTGAAGGTATCGCCAACCTGGCAGTCCTTGACGTTCTTCAGCCCCGTGGCGATGTAGCCGACCTCGCCGGTCAGCAGCTCCGGACCAGGCAGCAGCGCCGGGCGGAAGGTGCCGATCTCGACTGGCTGCAGTTCCAGCCCGCTGGACATCAGCTCAACCTGCCGGCGAATCGAGGCATGACCGTCCATGACGCGCACATAGGCCACGACCCCCTTGTACTGGTCGTATTTGGAGTCGAAGATCAGCGCCCGCAGCGGCTTCGCCGCGTCGCCCTTCGGCGGTGGAACGCGGCGCACGATCGCTTCGAGCAGCTCGGGCACGCCGGTGCCCTCTTTGGCCGAGGCCAAGATCATCTCCTCGCGGTCGAAGCCGATCACGTCGGCCAGCTCCTGCATGACGCGCTCGGGCTCGGCGTTGGGCAGATCGATCTTGTTGATCACCGGGATCAGGATCAGGTTGTGGTCGAGCGCGAGATACACGTTGGCCAGCGTCTGCGCCTGGATGCCCTGCGCCGCGTCCACAACAAGGATCGCACCCTCGGCCGCGGCGAGGCTGCGCGAAACTTCGTAGGTGAAATCGACGTGGCCGGGCGTGTCGATCAGGTTCAGCTCGTACTCGCGGCCGTCGCCCGCCGTGTGGAACATGCGCACGGCCTGCGCCTTGATCGTGATGCCCTTCTCGCGCTCGAGCTCCATCGAGTCGAGCACCTGCTCTTCCATCTCGCGCGCGGAGAGCGTGCCCGTCGCTTCAAGCAGGCGGTCGGCGAGCGTGGATTTGCCGTGGTCGATGTGGGCGATGATGCAGAAATTGCGAATCCGACTCTGATCCATGCCGCATCATCGTAGCACAGGGGCCATTGCAGACCGCCCAGCGCGACGCCGATTGAGTACACTGCCAGTACGTTGCGGCAAGCCGCCAGCACGCGAAGGGAGCGCAGCATGTCGTACACCTACCACGAGGGCAGCCGCCAGATGCAGGACCAGTTCGACACCCGCCGCCTGGCCGATCTCGGCGCTGAGAAGTGGGTACACGACTTCATCAGCGAGCCGGACCGCGCTTTCATCGAGCGGGCGGATATGTTCTTCCTCGCAACCGCCGACGAGCACGGCCAGCCCAACTGCTCCTACAAAGGCGGCGACCCCGGCTTCGTGCGTGTCGTGGATGAGACGACCGTCGCCTTCCCGATCTACGACGGCAACGGCATGTTTCTCTCCGCCGGCAACGTGCTCGTGAACCCGCGCGTGGGCATGCTGTTCATCGACTTCGAGCGGCAACGGCGCATGCGCCTCAACGGCGTGGCCGGCATCGACCCCAACGATCCGCTTTTGGCCGAGTACCCGGAGGCGCTGTGCATCGTGCGCGTGCGGGCGGGCGAAATGTTCCCGAACTGTCCGCGCTACATTCACAAAATGCAGCTCGTGGAGCGCTCGAAGTTCGTGCCGCGACAAGCGTGTGAAACGCCGGTCCCCGACTGGAAGCGCAGCCCCGACTATCAAGACGCGCTGCCGGCGAACGACCGGGTGCGCCGCGGCTAAACGATGTGCCGGATCGCCGGTGAGCGTTCCTGTATGCTGGTGAGCAGGAGCCATTGCGATGGAACTGCTTACCGTTCAGGAAACAGCCGATCTGCTGCGCGTCTCGCCGGTGACGGTGCGACGCTACATTGCGGCCGGCGCCCTGCCGGCGCGGCGCGTTGGCCGCGGCGTGCGCGTGGAGAGAGTCGAGGCGGAGCGTTTCGCTCGGCCCGTGATGAACAGCCACAGCGCCAACGGCACCGCACCCAGCGAGCACAGCGCGCAGCTAGAGCCACGGCCGAAGCGCGGCCGCAAGCCCCGCTATCTGACGTACGACGATCCGATCTGGTCGCTCGCCAGCATCTTCGGCGACCACGACGGTCCGCATGACGTCGCTCGCAACAAGTACAAGTATCTGGCGGAAGAGTACGGCAAGGGACTCTCCCTGGACGAGAGTGAGTGAACCGCCGGCCGCGGAGCATCGATCGGCGTGTCTTTACCGATACTTCCGCCTATTTCTCGTCCTTCGATCCGCCGTCGTCGGACCACGATCGAGCAAGGGTGATCATGCGAAGGCTGACGGACGAGCGATGGCAGATGTACACCACGAACGTTGTCGTTGCGGAGCTTCACGCGCTGGTGCTGGCACGTCGTGGTCGTGAGATGGCCGGCCAGATCTTGATGGTTATCGACCGCGCGCCTGCCACCACCATCGTGCGCGTCACCGAACACGACGAGCGCGAGGCCCATGAGATCATCCGCCGCTATGCCGACAAGAGCTTCTCGCTTACCGATGCGCTGAGCTTCGCCGTGATGCAGCGGCTGCGCATTCCCGCCGCCTTCACCTTCGATGACGACTTCCGCCAGTTCGGCGTTCAGATCCTGGCAGCCACCGACTGACCAGCGCGTTGTAAAACCGGGCGGTATAGACGACGCAACTACCGTTGCATCCACCACCGACGAGCTGCGCGGAAGTACACCGCCCAATCAGGCCATAGGAAGATTATAGAGTCGCCGCACGGCGTGCTCCCAAGCTATGGCATCGAACCAGTTCTTGGTCATCAAGTGTAGCGTCCAGTCGAGAACCTTGCCAACATCGTCCAGCCGGCTCGCTTCAATTTCATAGTCGTTCCGGGCTGGGGCGCAGTCGTCATGGCTCCAGCACCACTCTGCTGGGACGGGCATCGATACGAGAGCCGAGTGGGACATGATCTCGGGAAGATCGGGGCTGGAGCGGTGTTCGGCCCGCCATAGCTCCACACCCCGGAGTCGGTCGGCGGCCAGCCGAGTATCGAGACTGAGCTGGCCTGTGGCGCCGGATACTATGCCGCCGCACTGGCACACACCGGCCACCCCCGAAACCATGTTCGGCGCGCCATGCTCCCGTCCTTCGCGACAATGGCACTAGAGCGTGTCTGAAAAATGTTCGAACCATCGTTCCGTGGCTGGTCGTGAGGCCTCTTCTCACCCTCGCCACGCGTGGGAGGGGCCGCCGAAACCGGCAATCCAATGCGGGCTACAGCCGCCCGTCGATTATTCAGACACGCCCTAATGTTCTGACGAGTGTACCTACCGAGAAGACACATTGCAATCCGATTTGCCCGCGACACGCCACTCGCGCTGAGACGGGAAGCCACGCCCGTCCGAGCCCCAGGTGGCGTTGGAGTCCTCCCGGTGGGCTGCTCCTCGGGCAGCGCCTACTCCAGGGCCGGTGCGCCGAAGCGCTCGGAGAGGTACTGTTCGGCGGCGATCGCGGCGGTGGCGCCGTCGCCGGCCGCGCTGATCGCCTGGCGCGAGGAGCGGGTGCGCACATCTCCCGCGGCGAACACGCCATCGACCGGCGTGCGCATCATCAGGTCCACGATCAGATGGCCGCCGGGATCCGTCGGGGCGAGGCCGCGCAGGAAGCCGGTCGCGGGCGTTTGGCCGATGAAGATGAAGACCGCGGCCACGGGCAGCCGGCTGTGTTCGCGGGTCACGACGTTGCGCAATGCCAGCGCCTCCACCGTCTCCGCGCCGTAGATCTCCTCGACCACGGTGTTCCAGACGAAGGTGATCTGCGGGTTGGCGAAGGCGCGCTCCTGCAGGATGCGGCTGGCGCGCAGCTCGTCGCGGCGATGAATCAGGTGTACCCGCGAAGCGAAGCGGGTGATGAACAGCGCCTCGTCCAGCGCCGCATCGCCGCCGCCCACGACTGCGACCTCAACGTTGCGGAAGAAGGCCGCGTCGCAGGTGGCGCAGTACGAGACACCGCGGCCGGTCAGCCGTTCCTCGCCCGGCACGCCGAGCCGGCGATACTCGGCGCCGGTCGTCACGATCAGCGCCCGCGCATGCAGTTCGCCTCCATCCACCCGGATGCGGAACAGGTCGCCGTCCCGCGCCACGGAATCGACGGCCTCATAGCGGAACTCCGCGCCGTAGCGTTCGGCCTGCAGCTGGATCGCCTCGGCCAGAGCGAAGCCGCTTGTGCCTTCCACGAAGCCCGGAAAGTTCTCGACGAGGTGCGTGAGCGCGATCTGTCCGCCGGTCACACCCTTCTCGAGCACCAGCGTGCGCCGCCGGGCGCGAGCGCCGTACAGCGCGGCGGTCAGTCCTGCCGGGCCGCCGCCGATGATCACCACGTCGTACGTCGCCAGCGCTGCAGTCGTCTCAGAGCTGTTCATCGATCGTCCCCCGTCACGATCATAGCCGTCGCGGCCCTGTTTGAGGTGCGCACCCCGGATGTGTGGTACGCATCGCCCGTCGCGCCTTACAGCAAAGGCCCTCGCTTCGGGTTCGAAGCGAGGGCCTTGAATCGACGGTGTGCCGCGCTGATCAGACCCGGTGACAGGCGACGAAGTGGTTCGGCACGATCTCGCGGAACTCGGGGATGCGTTCGCGGCACTCCTCGATCGCGATCGGGCAGCGGGTGTGGAAGTTGCAGCCCGGCGGCGGGCGCAGCGGGCTGGGCACGTCGCCGGTGAGGATGATGCGCTCGCGCTTGGCTTCGACCGACGGGTCGGGCACCGGCACCGCCGAAAGCAGCGCCTTCGTGTACGGGTGCAGCGGATTCTCGTAGAGCTCGTTGCGGTCGGCCAGCTCCGCGATACGGCCCAAATACATCACCGCCACGCGGTCGGAGATGTGGCGCACGACAGAGAGGTCGTGCGCAATGAACAGATAGGTGAGGTTGTACTCGTTCTGCAGGTCTTCCATCAGGTTGATGATCTGCGCCTGAATCGAGACATCCAGCGCCGAAACGGGCTCGTCCGCCACGATGAACTGCGGCTCGACCGCCAGCGCTCTGGCGATGCCGATGCGCTGCCGCTGGCCGCCGGAGAACTCGTGCGGGTAGCGGTTGGCGTAGTAGGGATTGAGGCCGACGACGCGCAGCAGCTCCTGCACGCGGTCCTTGCGCGCCTTGCCCTTCGCCAGGTTGTGAATCGCCAGCGGCTCCGAGATGATGCTGCCGACCGACATACGCGGATTCAGCGATGCGTATGGGTCCTGGAAGATCATCTGCATGCGGCGGCGGAAGCGGCGCAGCTCGCCGGAGCGCATCTTGGTCAGCTCGTGACCGTCGAAGTCGATCGAGCCGGTCGTCGGGCGGTAGAGCTGCAAGATCGCGCGGCCGGTCGTGGATTTGCCGCAGCCCGATTCGCCCACCAGACCCAGGGTCTCGCCCTTCTTGATCGCGAAGTTGACGCCGTCGACGGCCTTTACGTCGGCGACCTTGCGCTGGAAGATCAGGCCGGCGGTCACGGGGAAATAGACGCGCAGATCCTGCACGTCGACGAGCACGTCGCCGACATGGGCGGTGCTCTGGGTCTGACGGCTTACCTGCTGAACCATCGGCTACACACCTTCCTGCATCGCGCCAACCGCCGGCGCCTCGTTCGCGATCGGCGCTGCCGTCTCCGCCATGGGCTCGGCCGCATATGACGCCTTCAGCGCCTCCGACCCGAGCCGCTCCCACTCCCAGCACGCCGCGAGGTGGCGTTCGCCCACCAGCATGAGGTCAGGCCGCTCGTTGAGGCAACGGTCGACGTGGAAGCGGCAGCGGGCGTAGAAGGCGCAGCCCTGCGGCATATGCGCGAGATCGGGCGGCAGGCCTTCGATCGGCTCCAGCTTCTCCTTGCGCGACTCGTCGAGGCGCGGCACCGACCGCAGCAGACCCAGCGTGTAGGGATGGCGCGGATTGGCGTAGAGCTCCTTCGCCGAAGCCGTCTCCACAACGCGGCCGGCGTACATCACGTTGACGCGGTCGGCGTAGCGGGCCACCACGCCCAGGTTGTGGGTGATGATAATCACGGCCGTGCCGAGCTCTTTGGAGAGCCGCGCCATGATCTCGAGGATCTGGGCCTGAATCGTCACGTCGAGTGCCGTGGTGGGCTCGTCGGCCAGCAGCAGCTTCGGATTGCAGGAGAGCGCCATGGCGATCATCACGCGCTGGCGCATGCCGCCGGAGAACTGGTGCGGATAATCGCCCAGCCGGCCGCCGGCTTCGGGAATGCCGACCATCTCCAGCAGCTCGACGGCGCGCCGATTGGCGGCGTGGCGATCCATCTTGAGATGCAGCTCGAGCGCTTCGGTGAGCTGGCGGCCGATCGTCAGCACCGGATTGAGCGAGGTCATCGGCTCCTGGAAGACCATGGCGATACGGTTGCCGCGGATGTGGCGGATCTCGTCCTCGTCCATCTTGAGCAGATCTTGATCCTCAAAGAGGATCTGGCCGCCCACGATCTTGCCCGGAGGATTGGGGATGAGCCGCAGGATCGAGAGCGCGCTGACACTCTTGCCGCAGCCCGACTCGCCCACGAGGCCGAGCGTCTCGCCCTCTTCGATCTCATAGCTCACGCCATCGACGGCGCGGACGACGCCCTCTTCCGTGAAAAAGTGCGTCTGGAGGTCTTTGACGCTCAGCAACGCTCCCATTGGTCCTCCTTCGCCTCACCAGGAGTGCAACCAGCGCGACGTACGGCGATCGCCCGGCAGCACGGAGCTCTTCGACTTCAGAGTGCGCGAGCCGGGCCAGCGCGGTGGGGAAGAGGAGACTCGAACTCCCACGCCTTGCGGCACATGATCCTAAGTCATGCTCGTCTGCCAGTTCCGACACTTCCCCGAGGTTTCACCCTGCCCACCGGCCCAGCATACCCGCATGATAGACAACGTGCTGCCCCCTGCAGGAGACAGCACCACTCCGCGATACTACGATCAAGGTGGTTATACCATCCGCGCGCCGCTTCGCACATTTCACTTTTCTGGCGCGGGCGAAGTGGCCGGAGTATAGCACAGGGCGTCAAGCCCCGCAAACGTTTACCGCACCGATTTACTACGCACCGGGCTATACCGGCTACGTTGCAGTGTAGCCCGCTGCTCGACCGGGAGCGGGTGAGGTCCGCGTTGCCATGCACATCGCGGTTACCGGCGGCGCCGGCTTCATCGGCTCACACAGCGTGGACCTGCTCGCCCGCGCTGGCCACGATCTGCTCGTGCTGGACGATCTCTCCTCCGGCGCCCTGGAGAACCTGGCGGAGTCGAGGTCGCGGGCAGCGTTCTTGCGCCTCGATGTGCGCGATGGCCGCGCACTGGCCGCGGCGCTCGTGGCGTTCCTGCCGGAGGCTGTGCTGCACCTGGCGGCGATCGCCTCGGTGGTGCGCAGCGTCGAAGATCCCCAGAGCACCTATGCGGTGAATCTCACCGGCACGCTGAACGCACTGGAGGCGGCGCGTGTCGCCGGCGCGCGCCGCTTCGTCTTCGCCAGCTCCGCCGCGGTGTACGGCAGCGAACCGGCGCTTCCTTCTGCCGAGGACGATCCGCTGCGGCCCGTGTCGCCCTACGCCGCGCACAAGGCGGCCGGCGAGCTGCTCTGCCGGGCGCAGCGGGCCGCGTTCGGACTGGAAACCGTGCCGCTGCGCTTCTTTAACGTCTTCGGCGAGCGCCAGCGCCCGGACAGCCCCTATTCGGGTGTAATCTCGCTCTTCATCGAGGCGCTCGCGGCCCACGGCGTCGCCACGATTCTGGGCGACGGCGAACAGACGCGCGACTTCATCGATGTACACGATGTCGCGCGGGCGATCGAGGCCGCGCTCGTCGGCCCCGACCCCGGTCCCGATCCGATCAACATCGGTCGCGGCGAAGCGCTCAGCATACGGCAGCTATACCGCCTGATCGCGGCCGTGCTCGACGTGGCGGATGCGCCGCGCTTCGGCCCGGCGCGGCCCGGCGATGTGCGCCACTCCCGCGCCCGCGTCGACGCCCTGCGCACGCGGCTGCGGATCGTGCCGGCGATTCCCGTCTCGCAGGGGATCGGTCGGCTGGTGCAGAGCCGGCTTCCATCGGTCGCGCAGGAGCGGCGCGGACCGCTCGCATAGCGCGGGGGCAACGACGCAGCGCTACGCCGCTGTGAGTAGCAGCGTACCGGTGCGGATAGCGCCTTCGGACCTGACGCGTGCGCCCGCGGCTCTGTCACGCTGAAGCCGCGTAACGAACACGTCCTCTGGCATGGCGAAACACTAAAGTTCCGGGGGATCAGGCCCGATAACCAGAACAACAGTGCCCGGGTGCGGCGGCGCGACGCCGGTGCAACAGGTCCGGGCGGGGAGCAACCGGCGATGTTTATCCTCAAGGGCTGTCCGAAGTGTAAAGGCGACCTGGCCGCGGAAAGCAGTACGCGCCGCATGGAAGTTGACGACGACGTCACCTGCATCCAGTGCGGCTACCATCTGACCACAGACGAGCAGCGGCGGCTGTTCGGCCGGCTGGTGCCGGTGCGGCGCCGCCCGCAGCCGTTGCCCGCGCTGGCGCCGGTACCGGTCACGCTGCCGATACGCCGTTCGGCCTAACGACCGATCCACACCGCCTTGCGCTTCTCCGCGAAGGCGCGCGGACCTTCTTTTGCGTCCTCTGCCGTACGCGCCAGGCGGCGAATCGCTTCGCCCATGCGTACGGCATCGGGCAGCGGCAGAGTCGAGCAGCGCACGCAGACCTCTTTGGTCGCGGCGATGGCGGTCGGCCCGCGGTCGAGCAGGCGATCGGCCCAGCGCTCGGCTTCGGCCAGCAACTGCTCGTGCGGGATCACGCGATGCACCAGGCCGACGCGGTACGCCTCGCTGGCATCGATCGAGTCGCCCATCAGCAGCAGTTCCAGCGACGGGCCCATACCCACCAGCCGCGGCAGCCGGATCGCGGCCATGATCGTCGGCACACCGATCTTGACTTCGGGAAAGCCGAACATCGCCCGGTCTGAGGCGAGGCGGAAGTCGCAGGTGATCGCCAGCGTGCAGCCGATGCCGAGGCAGTGGCCGTTGATCGCCGCGATCGTCGGCTTCCAGACCTCGAGGCCGGACTCGAACGTGTCCAGTCCGTACATCGAGGACCAGAAGCCGCTGTAGTTGGGAGCCTGGCCGGCGTTGGCGCGGTTGCCGGCGGCCAGCTCCTTCACGTCGGCGCCGGACGAAAAGGCGCGGCCGTTGCCGGTGACGATCGCAACCCACACGTCCGGATCCTGGCGGAAGTCCAGCCAGGCCTCACGCAGCTCGCGACCCATCTCGCCATTGAAGGCGTTCAGCGACTCCGGGCGATCGAGCGTGATGTAGGCCTTGCGCCCGCGCTTCTCATAGAGCACAGCCATCGTGACGTCCCTCCGATGTACCCCGCTGCCGGCAGCGCGACGACCGCTCGCGCAGCTCCGGCTGCCGCACCGGGCTTCCCGACGCACTATACCGTGGCAAGCGGCGGCAGATCGGCGGCGAACCAGCCGGCCTGGCCCGGCGCCTCTTCGACGCCCACGCTCACGCGCTGAATGTTGGCCGCGCAGGCCGCCTGCAGCGCCTTGACCACCTGCCACCAGAACCACTCGGCGATCAGCTCGGCAGTGGTATTGGCGATCGGCAGCTCGAACACGTCTTCCGCCGGAAAGACATAGCCCTTCTCACCAAAGCGCAGCGCTACCGTGGACCCCTTGCGCGCCACGTCAAGCAGGGCACTCGTGCCTTGCAGCAAGAAGTGGTGGTCGAGCCGCTCGCAGATCTCGCGGCCGCTGCGCTTGAGCAGGCCGAAGTCGGCGACCCAGCCGATCGCGCTCAGTCCGCCCTCGGCCTCGATCGTGACGGCGTAGTTGTGGCCGTGCAGCGGCTCGATGCTATCGCCGAACGTCGCCATATGCGCGGCGGCGAACTTGAGGCGTTGCGCCTGCACGCGGGCCGCGCGGAACGGCCGCTGATACGGCGTCATCGCACGCCGTCCGGCCGACGACTGGGAGCAACGGTCCGCGGCGATGGCCCGGCGAGCGCTGGCCAACGCAGAAATTTGGCGTCCGCCGTTGCGCAACCGCCATCGTTGGAGTTACGTTTCGGTATCGGGGTCAAGTCACGGACATTGAGACTGTGGTTCAACCGCGTAGGGACAAGTTCTAACATAAATGTGTAGCGAACGCTCCTCGGAGGTGCTAGGCTTAGGCAGATATCAGCCTACAGAAGAATACCGACCTGTGGTAGCCCGTTCCGGGTTGGGCATGTCGCGTTCGCTTCAGGACGCGGCCGGGGAGGTTGCTTCGGCCGGGCCGGACGTTACATAAAGGCAGGACATGCTATGCAGAACCCCCCGCATCCCGCCGTCGATGCCTACCGCCGACTCTACGTCGCCCATACCGCCGTGGCGCGCGCGATCGAGCGTGACCTGATCCGCGTGGGTGTGAGCCTGCCGCAGGCGATCGCCTTGCAGGTGATCGGCACCGCGACCGGCGCCGTTACGGCCACGCAACTCGCCGGCTACATGGGCCAGGAGCGCCAGAGCATGACCGGCCTGATCGACCGCATGGAGGTGAAGGCCTGGCTGGTGCGTGTGCGCGATCTGCCGGACCGCCGCGCCATTCGCCTCGAACTGACCGAGGCGGGCCGCGAGAAGCTGGAGGAGATCCTGCCGATTACGTACCGCGCGGTCGTGCAGATCTTCGCCCGCTTCGGCGAGAGCGAGCTGCTGAACATGGCCCGTACCTTCGAGGCGGTCTACGACGCGGCCGCCGCGCAGCCCGGCATGGATCTGCCCGCGGTGTTCGAGAGCGAGCCGCAGCCCACGGTGGACGCGGCGATCGCCTGATTCGCTGTCCATCTCACCTTGTACCGGTTTCCGTGGCCGCCAGGATGGCGGTCCGTAGTCTGGCGCACATCAACCACCACGGGGTGCAGGCATTCCCAGACGCCGGCCGGTACACTCAGAAAGAACGATTCGTCCATGGCGGGGCGCTGCTCGTCCGCCGCCGGATGGCGGGGCCGAAGCCGGCGGCGCTGGCTGCGCGGCGTGTGAACACGCCCCGACATCGCATATGCGAAAGTCAGGTGGATGTGTCCTGAGGCGGCGATCGCAACAGAACAGCAGCCGGGGCGAGGCAGAGGCTCCGGGTCGGGGCGGCGGTAACAAACCGCGCCCCTCGCAGATTCGCGAAACGGCGGACAACGCGACGGCCGATTCGGTTTCACAAGTCGTCGTCGAAGCCTCTCGATGAGACGTTGATTCGGAAATAGGCTATGAACCATTCCCGCTCCCAGGTTGTGAGGCTGCCCTGACGCGGCCCTCCGAACGCCCGCAACCGGTCGTATTCGAGATGGTGCGCCTGACCGTCCGGCCGACTGTTGCGTCCTGTCCTCAACTCATCGGTCAGCCCCAGCCTGCGACGGAGTGCGTCGACGAGACTGCCTGACGAAATCGGCTATGCTACCCCTATGCCTGACGAAATCGCCTGTGCCGCCTGTCGACGGGTGCTGCCCGCCACCGGCGTGGGTCGGCCCCGGCGGTTCTGTTCGGACGCCTGCCGCGAGGCCGCCCGCCTGCGCCGCCAGCAGGGCTTGCCGGAGTCGGCGCCGCGGGTGCGCACCGGTGGCCAACGGCCGCTCGCCGCCCGGCTCCAGCCGGATGAGACCGGCCACACGCCGGCGGCGCGCGGGGAGCCCGGCCTGGCGCTGAGCGAGGTTGGGCGTGGCACCGCGGCGCTCGGCGCCGGGCAGTGGGAGCTCGCCCGCGCGGCCTTCAGCGCTGCACTCGCCTGCGAGGACGTCCCCGAGGCGCACGATGGCCTGGCCGAGGCCCTCTCTTGGCTGGGCAATGTGACGGCGGCGATCGCGCACGGCGAACGTGCCTATGCGGGTTTCCGCCGCCGGGAAGCGCCGCGGCGGGCGGCCGTGGTCGCACTCTGGCTCGCGCGTGAGCACCTGAACCTGGGAGGCCGTCGGGCGGTTGCCAACGGCTGGTTGAACCGTGCCGAGCGACTCCTGGAGGGCCACGGGCCGTGCGTGGAACACGGATGGCTCGAGTGGTTCCGGGCCAAGCTCGCGCCGTCGCCCGCCGAAGAGGCGGCGGCAGCCGGGCGCGCGCTTGCACTGGCGACCAGCTACGGCAACGCCGCCCTTGAGGCGCTCGCGCTCAGTCAGCTCGGACGTGCCCACGTGCAGCTCGGCCAGATCCGCGAAGGGATGGATGAGTTGGATGAGGCGGTGGCGGCGGCAACGGGCGGGGAGATCAGCGATCCGCAGGTGATCGCCGATACCTGCTGCAACATGATCACGGCCTGTGAGACGGCCGCCGACTTTGAGCGCGGCGCCGAGTGGTGCCAGTTCCTGGACGCCTTGACCCAGCAGGCGCATCTGGTGCCCTTCTTTGCCCGCTGTCGCCAGGTCTACGCGAGCATCCTGCTGGCCACCGGGCGCTGGACCGAGGCCGAGCACGAATTGCTCCGCTCCGCCGACGCGTTTGCGGGCTGTTACCCGGCGCTCCGGATCGCCCCGCTGGGCCGGCTCGCGGTCCTCCGCGTCCGGCAAGGGCGGCTCGAAGAAGCGTGCCAGCTAATCGCCGGGCAGGAAGCGCACGGCGCGGCCGCCCAGGCGCTGGCCGCCATCCACCTCGCGCGGCGCCAGCCGGAGCTGGCCTGTGCGGTGACGCGGCGCCAGATCGCCGCGCTCGGTGCGACCGCGCTGGTCACGGCGCCGCTGCTGGCACTGCTGGCTGAGGCCGACCCGGCTAGCGACGCCGCTGTGTGCCTGGTGGCGCTGGCCGAGCGCACCGGGCTGCGGCCGGTGGCAGGCCTGGCGGCGTTGGCGACGGCACGAACGGCCGCGAGGCCACGGCCGTACCTGGAGCGGGCAACGGTCCTGTTCGCCGAGGCGGGCATGCCCTACGAGGAGGCGCTCGCACGCTGCGAGCTGGCCTACGTGGTGGCGGACACCGAGCCGGCCATCGCGTGCGCGGAAGCGCAGGCCGCGCTCCGGGTGTTCGAGTCCCTGGGCGCCCAGCCGCGGGCCGACCAGGCGGCCGCGCTCCTCCGTCGGCTGGGCGTCGCGCGCAGTCCCCGGCAGGTGGCCAGCGGCCTGAGTGGGCGCGAGCGCGAAGTGCTGCGCCTCGTCGGCGGCGGTCTGACGAACTCCGAGATCGCGGCGCGCCTCGTCATCAGCCGCAAGACGGCCGAGCACCACGTTGCGAGCATTCTCGGCAAGCTGGGCCTCCGCAATCGCGCCGAAGTCATCGCCCACGCAGTGCGCCTGGGCCAACAATCCGCCATCGAGTAGGTACACACCCCGATGCTGGCGCCGCCATCCAGGGACATCCTTGCTTCATCACGCCTGCGAAGGGGGCCAGCGATGACCACGGAGTCGAACAAGAGAGCTGCAGCGGTCAACACGGCGGCGAATGTCGAGGGAGCGATTAAGGCCGCGTACACCATGGACAACGCCTGGCAGCAGGAACGGCACCGGCTGGCCCTGCTCGAGGCGAGCGAGGACCCAACGACGACGCGCCACCTGGAGGCGTTGGGCGTGAGCGCGGGCTGGCGCTGCCTCGAGGTCGGTGGGGGGGGCGGGTCGATCGCCGCCTGGCTCTGCCGACGTGTCGAGCCCGACGGCGCCGTCCTCGCCACCGATATCGATCCGCGCTTCCTCGACGCGCTGGACTACCCCAATCTCGAGGTGCGTCGGCACGACATCGTGACCGACCCGCTCCCCGCGTCCTACTTCGACCTCATCCATACGCGCGCCGTGCTGACGCATCTTGCGGGTCGTGACCAGGCCCTGCGGCAAATGGTGGCTGCGCTCAAGCCCGGCGGCTGGCTGCTCGCCGAAGAGCTCGACTTCGAGTCGTTCCGCCCCGGCCCGACCGTTTCACCGGAGGCCGCCGCCCTTTTCGACAAGCACTGGCGCACGGTCGAACAGATCTGGACCGGGCACGGGGTGGATGTCCGCTGCGGCTGGCGCCTCTACGGCGATCTGCGCAGTCGAGGACTCGAGGACGTCGGCGCACAAGGCAGGGTGGTCATGATTCGTGGAACCTCTGCCGATGCGGAGTTTTGGCGCCTGACATGGGAACAGCTCCGGGAGCGCACCCTCGCCTCCGGCATGGTCTCCGAGCCAGAGCTGGAGCAGCTACTTCGCTTGCTTGCTGACCCGGACTTCACATGGGGGGACGGCACCATCTGGGCGGTCTGGGGGCGTCGCCCCGCGCAGTAGGAGCGACATCCTGACAGGCACTACAGATCGCCCCGGTAACGCAAATGGCCCGCTCCAAGATCCCGGTTGAGCACTTGCCACTGTCGTTCTGCTGTACACGCGGATGGGCGTCACGGTGGTGAACACGTCGGCCGTGCGAGCTGCGATCTCTGACAGCGCGACCGTAATCCGGTTGTGCCGCGCTCGATTGGCTGTGCGCAGGCCAACCGGATCACGTCTCGCACGCTGTGCCTGCCCGACCAGGAGTGCACCATGCACCGGGTATTGGCGTTCGCTCCGATACATGCCATATCATGCGTATATCTCTGTGAAGCGCGAACTGCAGCCAGATCAGATGCAGCTTACCGCCATTCACATCGACCTCGAAGAACATGCGGTCGAATTCGGGGACCGGCATGGCACCATTGGACGATTGCGCTTCAGCGGAGCGACCGTCCTCTACGAAGGCCAGCCGCTCCTGTTCACGCCCAATTAGGGTTCCGACCCAGCGCGGGAGCCATCGCCGCTGTAGCCGGGGACGGCGTGAGCGCTGCGCCGCCACCTGGCGGCCGTCGTAGCGGCCTTTCTGCCGTCGCGCGTCGGTGGCGCAGACCCACCGCGGCAGATGATCCCCACGTTATCGCATCGGACGCGCACCCGGCCGAACGGTTGGCGTCCCGCGTCCGCGTTCGATACCATGCCCTTCGGCGCGGCCACGGTACAATTGCTGCACGGGCGACGGCCGGCGAGCGATGCGGTCGCAAGGAGTGTGCCCGTGGGGAACTGGTCGATCGAGCGCAGCGCGGAGCTGTACCGGCTGCGCGGCTGGGGCGAACCGTACTTCGACATCAACGACGAAGGCCATCTCTCGGTCTCGCCCACGGGCGGCGCCGCGCCCACGATCGACCTGTACCGCCTGGTGCAGGAGCTGCAAACGCGCAGCCTGAGCCTGCCCTACCTGATCCGCTTCTCCGATATTCTGGGCGACCGCATTCGCCGCCTGAATGAGTCGTTCGGCCGCGCCATGCACGAGTACGAGTATGCGGGCAAGTACCGCGGCGTCTATCCCGTCAAGGTCAACCAGCAGCGCCATCTGGTGGAGGACGTGATCGCGCACGGCCGGCCGTATCATCTCGGCTTGGAAGCGGGGTCGAAGCCGGAGCTGCTGATCGCCGTGGCGCTGCTGGACACGCCGGACACGCTGATCGTCTGCAACGGCTTCAAGGACCAGGAGTATATCGAGACGGCGCTGCTGGCGCGCAAGCTGGGCAAGAACCCGGTGGTTGTGATCGAGCGGCTGGCCGAGCTGGACCTGGTGCTGCGCGCCTACGAGAAGCTGGGCATCGAGCCGGTGATCGGCGTACGCGCCAAGCTGACGGCGCGCGGCAGCGGCCGCTGGGGCATCTCCACGGGCGACGGCTCGAAGTTCGGTCTGACCTCGTCCGAGATCGTGCGCGTGGTGGAGCGGCTGCGCGAGGCCAGCCTGCTGCATACGCTGCAACTGCTGCACTTTCACATGGGCTCGCAGATCACGCAGATCGGCGTGATTAAGTCGGCCCTGCGCGAGGCGACGCAGTTCTACTGCGAGCTGGCGGCGCTGGGCGCCGCGATGGGCTATCTCGATGTCGGCGGCGGTCTGGCAATCGACTACGACGGCTCCAAGACCGACTTCCCCGCATCGAAGAACTACAACGTGCAGGAGTACGCCTACGACGTGATCGCCGCCGTACAGTCGGCCTGCGAGCGGCACAAGCTGGCGATGCCGACCATCGTGACCGAAAGCGGCCGCGCCATGGTTTCGCACCAGTCGGTGCTCGTGTTCGACGTGCTGGGCGTGAACCGCGTGTTCGCGGGAGAACTGGAAGCGCCGCGTCGCGAAGACCACCAGCAGGTGCACGATCTGTACGAGACGTACCGCACGGTGGACGCGGAGAACCTGCAGGAGGCGTATCACGACGCCGTCGAGGCGCGCGACCAGACGCAAACGCTGTTCGCGCTCGGCTATGTGGGCCTGGAGGGGCGGGCGCGGGCGGAGCGGCTGTTCTGGGCCTGCTGCGAGCGCATCCTGCACTTCCTGCGCGGTGCCGAACACGTGCCCGAGGAGCTGGAGGATCTCGAGGAGATCCTCGCGGATACCTACTTCTGCAACTTCTCCGTCTTCCAGTCGATTCCGGACAGCTGGGCGATCGATCAGCTTTTCCCGATCATGCCGATCCATCGCCTGGACGAAGAGCCCGACCGCCGCGCGACGCTGGCCGACCTGACCTGCGACAGCGATGGCCGCATCGACCAGTTCATCGACTTGCAGGACGTCAAGCACGTGATCGAGTTGCATGCGCCGGACGGCCGGCCCTACTATCTTGGCGTCTTTCTCGCCGGCGCCTACCAGGAGATCCTTGGCGATCTGCACAACCTCTTCGGCGACACCAACGTCGTCCACGTTCACGCGACGGAAGGCGGCTACCGCCTCGAGCAGGTGATCAAGGGCGACACGATGGCCGAGGTGTTGAACTACGTGCAGTACGACGGCGAGGCGTTGCTGGAAGGCGTGCGGCGCCAGGCCGAGCGCGCCCTGCAGAGCGGCCAGCTAACGTTGGAGCAGTCCCGCCTGCTGCTGCAGACGTTCGAGAACAGCCTGCGCGCCTCGACGTATCTCACCGGCGCGGCCGGCTGAGCCTGATCGGAACTCAGCTCGTGAAGCCTTCCCAGCGGGCGAGCGGGCCGCAGGTACTACCATTACATGCCTGCACGCTGTAGTAATAGAAGTGGCCGGCCTGCAGACCGGCGCCCGCCGGCACCGCGATTTGCAGCGCCGTCGTCGTCTGCTGGAACTTCATCACCTGTGCCGTCGGATCCCAAACGTACGCCGTGTACTGCGTGGTGCCGGCGATCGCGCCCGCCGGTGCGGTCCAGGTCAGCGTCGGGGTCACGCCGTTTCCGCTCGAGCCTTCCACCGGGCTGGTGAGGCCCGGCGTACCCACCGACGCCACCGTGGTGAAGCCTTCCCAGCGCGCCAGCGGGCCGCAGGCGCTGCCGTTGCAGGCCTGGGCGCTGTAGTAGTAGAAGTGGTTCAGCTGCAGCGCCTGGCCTGGCGGTACGCCGATCGAGAGCGCGGTGGTCGTGCCCTGGAAGGCCATCACGCTGCCCGATGGATCCCAGACGAAGCCGGTGTAGTTCGTTGTGCCGGAAAGGGAGTTGCTGGGCGCGGTCCACTGCAGGGTCGGTGTCAGGCCGATGCCGGTAGACCCCTCGATGGGACTGACCAGCCCGGGCGCTCCCGGCGTGCCGATCGTCGTGAAGCCCTCCCAGCGGGCGATCGGGCCGCAGGCGCTGCCGTTGCAAGCCTGAGCCGTGTAGTAGTAGAAGCGCCCGGCGTGCAGCGCCGAGCCCGCGGGCACCGCAATCGAGAGTGCGCCCGTCGTGCCCTGGAACGCGTAGGCGCCGGCCGTCGGATCCCAGATGTAGGCCGTGTACTGCGTCGTGCCGCCCAGCGCGTTCGTCGGCGCCGTCCAGCTCATGGTCGGCGTCAAGGACACGTTGGTTGAACCCTCCACGGGCGACGTGAGGCCCGGTGCGCCCGGCGTGCCGATCGTGGTGAAGCCTTCCCAGCGCGCCAGCGGGCCGCACTTCGTCCCGTTGCACGCCTGCACCGAGTAGTAGTAGAAGGTGCCGGCGGCCAGCGCCGGGCTCACCGCGATCTGCGTTGCTGTTGTGGTCTGCTGAAACCTCATCACGCCCGCGCCCGGATCCCAGACGTACGCCGTGTATTGCGTCGTACCCGAGATCGCGCCGGTGGGCGCTCTCCACGAAATGGTCGGCGTCACGCTGACGTTCGTCGAGCCTTCGACAGGTGTGACCAGCGTGAGTGCGCAGGGTGCTCTTGGCGGCGCAACCGCCGCGTAGAGGTTGCCCATGTTCGGCGACCCCAGGCCGAGGTGCGCGAAATCGCTGCTCATGCTGGCCGCAGTGTGGAACGAGGATCCGTCGCAGGTGCCGTACAGCACCGCCGGACCGCCGAGTCCGCCCCCAAGCTGCTGGTTGATCAGCGCGGTCCCGGCCGCCCACACCGGCGCGGCCAGGCTCGTGCCGCCTATGAGGCCACAGGTGCCACCCTGGCAGACATCTATCCCCGTAGCGGGATCGCCATCAGCGGACACATCCGGAATCGAGCGCATCGAGGACGTCGTGAAGCCGTCCTGGAAGGCCGGCCGCGTGAAGAACTGGCTAACGCCGTAGCCGCTGCCCACGGGTGGATTCCCGCCCTGGTTCCAAAACCGCTCGCTGCCGTAGGACGAGCCCGCGCCCAGTGCAATCGTGGTACCGCCAACCGCGATGCCGTGCGGCGCGTCGCCCGGCACACTGATCGTGTTCGGGTAGGTCGCGGCGCCGATGCAGGTGTTCTCGTTGTCGGCGCTGGCGGTGAAGATGGCGACGCCTCCTCCCGCGGCCGAGGCGAAGATCGAGTCGATGTTCTGCACGTTCGCTGAAGTATCATCGGACTCGCAGCTAGCCCAGCTATTGCTGATCACCGTGTCATGGTCGCTGATCATCGCGTTGAACATCTGTTGCCAACTAGTGCAACTGTTCGGGCCGTTCTGACAGTTCGGCGCCTGGTAGTCGACCACCGCGGCGCCGGGCGCGATGCCCAGGGCAACGTCGATGTCCAGCAGATCCTCGATCTGGCCCGAGCTGTCGGTCGTGCCGCCGTTAACCGCCGTGTCCGTGACGTTGTTGAGCAGCGATGGCGAAAGCCCCACGTAATTGAGCCAGGCGGTGACGTCGCTGCGCGTATAGGTCGAGAACTCGACCAGGCCGATGCGCTGGCCGGCCCCGGTGGCGCTGCCGATGCCGGAGAAGTTGTAGAAGGTCGCCAGGTCCATGGGCGTCGCATGCCCGTTTGGCGTCGTGGCAGCGGCGGCGCGGTGCGGCCGCGCGAGGTTGTTCAGGCCGGCGACGGCCTGCAGATACGGCGCAATGCTCGCCGGTACGGCCGGGTCGCTGCTGTTGGCAAAGAACGTGCGCGAGCCGATCTGATAGTCGCCGATCTGCACGGCGAACGCCTGCTCAGCCTGGGCGCGCGTGCCCTGAAAGGTCAGCGTGAGGCGGTTGGCCGAGTCCTGAACAAGGGTAAACCCCTGGCCTTCCATATACGAGCGCACCGCGGCCACTGCCTGCGGCGACGGACCGAAGCGGTCGGCCTGCTCGCTCTGACTGAGAAAGTGCCGGTAGGACGGCGAGCGCGGATCCTGCACCGCCTGGAGGAACGCGTCAAAGCCGGCCTGGTCGGTGCGGTTCAGCCCGAGCGTGAGGATCAACGGCTGCGTCGCGACCTGCGGCTGACGGGCGAGGCTCTGCGCCCGCGCGAGCGCTGCCAGTACGTGGCCGGGCAGCAGCACGGGGGCGCCGGCCTGAGCAGGTGTCGGTGTGGCCGTTGCCGAAAGGGCGGGCGTCGGACTGGGCGACGGCGTTGCGGCGGCGGCGCCGTCGCTTCCGCCCGCGGCGTGTAACAGGCCGGCCGCTACGGCGAGCAGGACTACGAGAGCTGCGATCGATCCGCGGACGCGCGAGGGCCTGGGCATACGACACGATCCTCAGGTGTAAATTGGCCGGTAGCCGCGCGGCTGTCCGCGCACGCCGCCACAGACGTGCATCCAACGCCACTACGCTGTCATCTACCCCGCTGGATGCAGCGGCCGGCCGGGCATCCTCGACCATCATACCGTCATGTCAGGATTTTGCAAGGCATGAGTCGTATCGCATCAGACGCAGCGACCGAAGACCGTGGCACGGCGCGCACCGCGCCGTGCCGCCGGCTATCGACGATTCAGGTGGAGTCGCGCCGGGTGAGTTTCGTGCACGCGTCGCACGGCGCCAGGGCGCCGTCTGCCCTTACGGTGTCTACCGTTACGCCCCACGATCTGTTCGCGTTCGGAAGACCGCTGCCCCGCGGCTACGGCCGCAGCTGCGCCACGCGCTGCTTCAGCACCTCGGGCACATCTTTGCCGGCGTCCGTGAATGCTTTGGCCAGCGCCTGCTGGCTCGGCGCGAAGATCGTGCGGCGGTTCGAGGAGACGTACTCGCGCGAGCCGATCGTGGTACGCACCGAGTCCTGGAAGTGCGGCATTACATAGCGCGCCAGCAGCTCGAAGCTGCGCATCGTCGCCTCGCGGTTCGCCCATTCCGTCGCGCGAATCAGCAGGCCGCCGAAGCCGCCGCTGTCGGTCTGCAGTTTTTCCAGCGCCTCGATCGCGTCGTCCGGCGTGCCGACGATGTTGACGCCGAGGCGCACCAGCTCCTCGAGGCTGTTCGGCCCTTCCGGCTGCCCCAGTGTCTGCTGAAAGTAGCTGACGGTTTCGCGCCGTTCGCCGATCTCGACGTCGCGGTACGCCTGCTCGCGCGTCTCGGCCAGGTGCAGGCTCTTGACCAGCCGCCACTCGGCGCGGTCCATCGTCTTGCCGTTGTTCGCGGCGGCCTCTTCGGCCAGCGCCCAGTGCTTGCGAATGCCGTCCACCTCGCCGGTGACGCTGGCGCCGATCGAAAGCACGCCCAGACCGTGCTTGCCGGCGGCCAGCATGCCCGCGGGTGAGAGCACACTGGCCACGGCGATCGGGAAGCACGGCCGCGTGTAGGGCAGCAGTTGCAGGCTGGCGTCGCGCAACTCGAACCAGTCGGTCTTCATGTTCACGGTTTCGCCGCTGAGCAAGGCGATGATCGCGTCGAGCGCCTCTTCCATGCGCGGCCGCTGGGTCGTGGGCTCGATGCCCATCATGTAGGCGTCCGAGGTCAGCGCGCCGGGGCCGACGCCGAGCATGGCGCGCCCGCGCGTCATGTGGTCGAGCTGCACCATGCGATCGGCCACGAGCAGCGGGTGATGGTAGGGCAGGCTGGTGACGCCGGTGCCGAGCATGATGTGCTTCGTGCGCTCGGCTGCTGCGGCGATCATCAGCTCGGGCGAGGCGATGATCTCCCAGCCGGCGCTGTGATGCTCGCCGATCCAGGCCTCGTCGTAGCCCAGGTAGTCGAGCCACTGGATCAACTCGAGGTCGCGCTGCATCGCCAGCGTGGGATTGTCGCCCACGCGATGGAACGGGGCCATGAAGATGCCGAATTTCATAGGCTGCCCTGACATGATGGTGACTCTCCCTCACGCAGCATCGCTAACGCGCCCGCGCGGCCGGCAGGCGCGCCGGCCCGTGGATAGACGCGGCGGGTCCGACGCATGCCGCCTACCCTTGCGGCGATCGCGGGACGAACGATTCGTAGCATGCGCGCGCCGCCGCGGGCAAGCGGCCGGGCATGGCGCCTGCTCCTGGTGTCTGCGGTGGGGTCTGTCGCTGTCTCGGGCCGGCCGAGTATTGCAGAGAGCGATGCGGGCAGCGGCGTATGCGCGGGGCACCTAACCCTGACTTCCCTTGCGGGAAGTCTGTCCCTTCCCGAGGCGGGAAGGGACTTTTGGAGCGTTCCCAGCGGCGCCGGACGGCGGCGGGGCTCGGTTGTCCTCGTGGGTGAGGCGGAGGGTTGGTCTCCCATCAGTCCGCGTGTGCTCGAACCGCAACCCTTCCCCTGTGGGGCCAGAGCGCAGCGCAACCGTCGGAGACTTCAGATGACCGCAGCGCAACCGTCGGAGACTTC
>CALFMN010000167.1 GCA_937879875.1 uncultured Chloroflexota bacterium
GGTTTCACCTCCCAGTATGGTCAACTCTCATGCCTAGCGGGATAGGCTCTTAGCCCTCTCGGGTCTGCAACGCCGTGTCCGTCATCCCGATGAACGAGCGTGCAGCGCTGACGCTGCGCCTGCCCATCGGGGCGATCGTCCGGAATCCCCGGTTCACCGCATTGATGAGCGCCTCCATGTAGCGCACGCCGTGCTCCACCAGATCGGCATACAGGCGGTCCAGCGGCGGGACCGTGCCTGGTTGCCCTGCGTTCATCAGCGCCGCTTGAGCCTCGCCCAGGACCAGCGTGCGCATGAAGACGAGCGCGTCGGGGCGCTCGGTGATTTCGCTCGCCGTCAGCTGACAGGCATAGCGCGAACTGCCGTCCTCCTCGTGCGCCTGATCGAGCTGAGCGACGATGCGATAGCCGGCATAGGTGGCTGCGAGCCAGGGCTCGCGGGCCGTGGTCATTGGCGTACTCCTGTCTCTGTGGAGCCGTCGCCTGCGCTGCGGCGGCCGTGTCGGCGCACTCGTTCATGGCGCCGCCCTGTCGCGCTGCTCCAGTGTATGGGGGAGCGATGCTGTGCGCCTGCCCTTTTGCATGGTTTCCAAACCCGCCCAGCCTCGCCAGGCCACGCCCGCATGATCTGCGCCCGCCGGGTTTTGAAACTATCTGTGAGCATCAGGCGCCGGCCGTGCCGTTGCTGCTCGTCACCGGCTGGTCGGTGCGCAGCGCCGGCTGTCTGCTGAGCGCTGGCGCCGGGACCGTGCCAGATGCGGTCAGTTGGTCATAGAGGACCTCGTAGCCGGCCGCCATCTGCGCCGGCGAGAAGCGCTCCAGCGCCGCGCGTCGGCAGGCGGCGCGATCGAGCTCGCCCACGCGCTCCACGGCAAGCGCCATCTCTTCGACTGAATCGCAGATGAAGCCCGTCACACCGTCGTCGATGACTTCCGGCACCGACCCGAACCGCCCGGCGATCACCGGTGTGCCGGTCGCCAATGCTTCGGCCATGACCAGGCCGAAGGGCTCTGGCCAGCGAATGGGAAAGAGCAGCGCCAATGCGCCGCCCAGGAAGGCATCCTTCGTCTGCTGGTCCACTTCGCCGACGTAGGTGATCAGCGGGTCAGCCAGCAGGGGGGCGATGCGCTGCTCATAGTAGACCTGGTCGACCGGGTCAATTTTGGCGGCAAGCTTGAGCGGCAAGCCGGCCATGCGGGCCACAGCGATGGCGTCCTCCACGCCCTTATCCGGGGCGAGACGTCCCAGGAAGGCGAGGTAGTCACCGGGCCGGGCATGGAAGTTGTAGTCGGGCAGGTTGATGCCGTTGTAGACGGTGCCGCGCCAGTTCCACGCCGGCAGCAGCCGGCGCTGGTTATCGCTCACCGAGACCAGGTTGGTGTCGTGGTAGGCATCGAACAGCGGACGCAGCCAGGCTAAGTCCAGGCGGCCATGAAGCGTGAACAACACCGGTGTCGACACCAGGCGGGCAAAGGGCAGGGCCGGTACATCGACGTGTGCGTGGATCAGGTCGAACTCAGCGGCTCGTTCAAACACCTGGCCGATGCTCAGCATCGTGGCCGGCAGATAGTCGGGCACACCGAGCGGGCGGAGGGCCCGCGGCACCACGGGCACGAGCCGAGCCGCGGTTGCCGAATCACCGCTGGCAAACAGCGTGACCTCGTGGCCGCGGCGCACCAGCTCTTCGGTCAGCACCGACACGACGCGTTCCGTGCCGCCATACCTGGCGGGCGGCACACTCTCCTGCAGCGGAGCAAGTTGCGCGATGCGCAT
The DNA here is from genome assembly GCA_937879875.1 of uncultured Chloroflexota bacterium. GTDB lineage: Bacteria > Chloroflexota > Dehalococcoidia > CAUJGQ01 > CAUJGQ01 > CALFMN01. Next base: position 1,773 of record CALFMN010000167.1, read on the forward strand.
GCGTAATCTCCTTCTCAGACATGGTTTCAACACCGGCCTGCGGCGGCATCCTGGGCGTAACGCATCGATCGTCTGACCGCCGGTGTTGAAACCAGCTATACGACGGCTGTTCCGCTGGTCAGCCGCCGCACCAGCCGGCGCGCGGCTCGCCCGCGACGAATGGCGGCGCGGGCGAGCCGCGCGCGGTGGGGCGTTCTGCCCGGCGTGCTACAGCAACCGACCGGCGTGGAGTGGGCCGTGGCCCCGTTTTATCTCAGGCGACGGCCCGGCGGCTCCCGTTGCCTCACGCCAACTGCAGCTCAGACAACACCACACGGCCCCATCCGCCCCATCGGTATTGCCGGTAATGACCTCGCGATAGAGGGAGCGGGCCGTGCAGCGGGGACACGCGGTCACGCGCACAGGTCGGTGCCAGGTGGAGGCAAGCGCCCCCACCTGGCTCTCTGATGCAACCGTCATAGGACCAGCTTGAACGCGAGAAAGACCACGAGGACGGTGAGAATCAGACTTGCCCACGGGTGGGCCTTCACAAGCGACAACATGGCAAGCATCGCGGCGCTTCGCTTTCTACCGCGCCGGGTGTCGGCGGCGGTGTGGCCGGACCAGCAGTCCAGCAGTAAAGAGGTATGTGCGACCGTGGACACCGGCGGCGTCCGGCCGGCAACCGCGGATTCCGCGTCCAGCCCGCCCCGGAGCTACACGGCGAGGGCGGCGGTCGTCTGGATCGCGATCGCGTGGCGCACTCCGGCCTCCGAAAGGCGGTGCTGGATCAGGTTGTGAGCGCGTGCGAGCGCGACACGCAACGCGGGGGCGATCTTCTCCTCGGCCAGCACGACCACGGCCGCACCGGCGTCGGTGAGCTGCTCCCGGAACTCCGCCCTCGCCGCCGCGTCCAGCCAGGTCGGCAGGGCATCCGGGGCAGCGTCAGCGCCGGACGCAGAGGCCGCGGTGTCGGGCAAAGTGGGTCCAAGGAGCATGCCGAGCACCTCGTCGACGCCCAGTTCCGACGCCGCTGCCGTGGTAGGGCCAGGCGAGGAAGCGGCCTCGCGCCACGTCCAGCCTGCCGCGGATCGGGCCATGACCCCGCCGACGGCCGTGCCGATGACGCCATCGCGCCGCAGACGGCGCACAATGGCGAAATCCTCCTCCGCCCCGTCGGCGCTGTCGTAGGTCGCGATGTAGAGGACCAGCGGTGTCGCTGTCACGGTGTCTCGCTTTCTGGCGTTGCCTGAATGCCTGAGAGTGTGATCGGCGGGCCTCAGGCGGGCCGTGCGCTCGCGCGCCGCCGGAGGGATGCAGCCGGAACCGACCCGGCGCATGCGGCGAGGTAAGCGGTGCGGAGCGGCTGCAGTCGCGGATGCCGTGCGGCGCGGCAGGTCCAGTAGTTGTTCTCGGCCATTGTCGTCCTCCCGAACGGTCGGCAGCCCCGGGCGATGCTGCTCGCGCAGCACCGGCCACGACTGACCGACGGTGTAAAGCGCTGGTGTATTGACGGGAATCTTCGTACTGAGCAGAACCTTCGACGGTTTGAAGAACGGGCGCATCGCCGGGCGCCGCGCCGCGGATCTATTCACTTTGCCGCGGCCGCGGGTCCGCGCAGGAGACGGCTCTCCTCGGCCGTGAAGACCTGGTGGCAGGCCGGGCAGAGCCACCCCTGCACGGTCTGCCGTGACACCGTGCCCTCGACGTTCGACCAGCGCGGCAGCAGTGTGGCATGGACACAGGACTCGTCCGCGTGCATGGCCGTCGGCGCGGGATGGATATGCTGCCACCAAAGATTGCCGAGGCGCATGATGGCCTTCTCTCGCACGAACTACCGCACAGCGCTGGCGTCGCGGTTCGTCGGATGACGGTTGGCCGCCAAGTCAAGGTCGCGCAGGTTGCGCTCCAGCCCCGCGCCCGGCGTGCCGGTTTGCCCGAACGGCGTGCGCAGCGGCTCGTAGTCGTGTCCAGGCATCACCCCCGGCTGATGCGTGGGCCCGTTCGCGTGGTCGTAGCCCGGACCGTCGAACACGCGGTAGCGCCCGGCGCCGGATGGGTACGTCGTGCGGCGGTCGCGTTCCAGTTCCGGCTGGCCGCGGATCTCCGCGGCGGAATCGCTGATCATGCTGGCTGCCTCCTCTGAGCGGCGCCCAAATCGGCGCCGTGCGCTTCAGCCTTTCCGGGTCTCCTGGCGTTGCGCCTCATAGTCGGCACGGCCGCGAGCGCGCGACGCTGTTGTCCCCGGCGGGCGTCGGAGTTTGTTCTGAAAATTCTTGAACGCGGGATCGCGTTGGTATTGCGTGAGCGAACGGATGGCGATCGGCGGGCGCAGCGGCGCCGGCTCGATGGCAGCGCTCGCCGTGCCGATCGCGGCAGCCGCGGGCGGATCGGTCATCGCGCCGCCTGGTTGCGGCTGCGGCCCGGATGGATGCTTCCGCCCTGCCTGGCCAAAGAGACGGCCGCGAAGCCCCACGTCATGCCTCGTTTCACGGGCGCTGCGCTGAGAGCGGCGTTGTCCGACAGCCTCTTAGCGTCCGCGCGCTGCTTGCACGCGCCGCAGTAGTTGCTGCACGACTGCCCCCACCTTTCGCGCCGCCTGCGCGAGCATGCCCCGGCCGTGGTCCTGCTCGGCGGCACGGTGCGCCTCCCGATGTCCAAAAGTTTCGGATGAGCTGCTCATAATCAACGATTCCTTTCTGCCCTGGCGGGCTTGCCACAGAGAACAGCGGCGGTTGCCTGTTTCGGCTGCGGCCGCGTCTCATGGATGTGTTTGAACCTGACTATCCCGACAACGGCGCCGATCAGGGCGCGGTGTTCCGCGGAAGCGTGGCCGGCGGCAGCTTCGGCAGGAGCAGCAGCGCCCTGTCGGGCGCAACCCCGTGATTTGCCAGCCGGCTCGCAGAGGTATGATTTGCGGGAGAGACAGCGCTGCGGGGTGGTGGGCGGGCTGCAGGAGAGCTGCCCCCATCCCTGGTCAAGAAAATGCGCGACGCTGTGCCTTAGCCAACCAGCTTGAGCAGCACGAAGAGGCCGAGGACCGTGAGCACGAGGCTGACCCGGGGGTGATTCCTGATGAGCGCGAGCATGGGATGCGCCTTCCGGTACGTACCGCGGCAACGTCCCGCTGCGGAGGACCAGGACCGGCGCTGCGCCGCGACCCTGTACCTTCACTATAACCGATCGCCGCGGAATTGTGCGATGTAATAATACCAATTAACAGACAATGTGGTGTTGCGGAACTGCCTTCGCGTCGGTGCTCAGCGCGAGTTCGCACCGCGGGCATGCGGCCGGCAGCCGCTGTTTCCCATTGTTTTCCATGCGCAGGCCCAGCCGGAGGTCGCCAGCGTGGCTGAACTGGTTAACGTGACGGCTCGTGCCGCGCGCGGATCGCTCCAGCGCCACCGCGGTCGCCGTTCCCGATCTACTGTCTGTAATCTGTTAGTATTCAGTCGTATTTCTCGACGGCGCACCGCTATGCTGGTGTGCGGCACGTATGCCCGGATCTGCAGCGTGGCCTGCTGGCGTGGCGCTGGCGTAGCCAAAGGATGCTCATGATGGGACTCGGTGAACGCATCGGCCGGTGGTTCGGGAGGCGATCCGCTCCAAACGCAACCCTGTCGGAGGACCGCGCGCGGCAACAGCAGATGCATGGTCGGGAGACCGGCCAGACAGAGCAGGAACAGGCAGCGATGCGCCAGCGTATGGAAGCCGATGTCGACGCCCAGCGAACGGAGCGGGCGCAGCACGTGGATTCCGACGCCTGATCTGTGCTCAGGACTCGGCACTCCGAGCCACTCCAAACACGTTCGACGCCTGCTTGCACAACTGCTGTCAGAACAACGTCTCATCGCGGGGTGTCGACGGCAGCTCCCGGAATAGATCTGCCTGAACAATTCCCTTCAGGTTCGCTGGCCCATGTCGCCCGACGCCGAGGCCCACCAGCTCAGCCGTGGCGCCGTTCCAGCGCGACGACCGGAATGCGCCGCGTTGTTTTCGACTGGTATTCGGCGAAGATCGGCATGAGGCCCGACTGCTTCGCGTAGAGGCGGTCGCGTTCTGCGCCGGTCAGGACGACGGCTGTGGCGGGAATTGTCTCGGTGCCGACCTCGATCGTGACCGCGGGGTGCGCGACCAGGTTGTGATACCAGCCGGGGTGCGTCGGCGCGCCGGCCTTCGAGGCGAAGATCAGCCAGCGTTCGCCGTCGAGCAGATAGACCACCGGCGTGGTGTGCCGCTTGCCGCTTTTTGCGCCCATCGTCGTCAGCAGCAAGAGCGGCCTGCCCTCGAACCCGCCGCCTACCCGCCCGCCGTTGGCGCGGAACTCCGCGATGATCTGGCCGTCCCGGTCCTGCTGTGTCGTCATCGGCGTCCCTTTCTAAGCTACTGCGTGCGCAGGTCGTGCCGCAGTCCGGTGGTGTTGCACGATTGCGGTTGCACCGTTACGCTATCGCGGCACCGGGCAGCAACGAACGCTGTTCGGGAGGAGCCCCGCCATGCCGCCGTTGTGCGCACCCCGCTCGTTCCGCCTGCGCAGCGCTCTCGTCCTCCTCCTCGGCCTGCTGCTGGTGCTGGGCAGCCCGGCGGCCCGGCCGGTGCGTGGCGCGAGCGCGGCGCCGCACACCCG
>CALFMN010000168.1 GCA_937879875.1 uncultured Chloroflexota bacterium
TTCAGCATGCCAGACGCTTGCCATAACCGACAGATCCTCGCTGACTAGCTACTAGTATTGGGGAACCCGCATCGCAGATGTCACACAGCCGGGGGATAGGGGGCCAGACGCGCTAGCGGTTAATCCGCGTGGCGGCGATGCTGCCGCCGTCTACCGGCAGCGTGACGCCGGTGATCCAGCGGGCCTCGTCGCTGCACAGGAAGACCGCCGCCCAGCCGATATCCCAGGCCGTTCCTTCCACACCCAGCGGCACGCTTGCGAGCCGCGCCGCCCGCATCTCCGGCGCCATGCCCCCGGCCACCATCGGCGTGTAGACCGGCCCCGGCGCGATGCAGTTGACGCGGATGCCCTGCGCGGCGTGCTGGACTGCCAGCGTCGTCGTCAGCGCGATCACGCCGCCCTTGCTGGCCGCATAGGGCGCGTTGCCGCGGCCGCGCATGCCGGAGACGGAAGAAATATTGAGAATAGAGCCGCCGCCGCGCTCGGTCATGCGCGGAATCGCCGCGCGGCAGCAGGCGTACATCGAGCGCAGGTTCACGGTCATCACGCGGTCCCAGTCCTCGGGCGAGGTGTCGAGGATCGTGCCGCGGCTCTCGATGCCGACGTTGTTGATGAGCGTCGTAAGCGGGCCGAAGCGCCGCTCGGCCTCGGCCACCATGCTCTCCGCTTGCGCCACGTCGGTCACGTCGGCCTCGTGGACGGCAGCGGTCTCGCCCGCGTCGCGTCCCAGCAGCTCGCTCAGTGCGGCCAGCGTCTCTTCCGCCCGCGCACGCTGCTGGTCCACCAGCAGTACGCGGGCGCCCTCGCGGGCGAAGAGCAGCGCCATCGCCTTGCCGTTGCCGGTGCCCGGCCCGCGCGAGCCGGCGCCCGTGACGATCGCGACTTTGCCGGCAAGCCGCGGTTGTCCCGGCCCGGCGCCGCCCGTACCGCCCGCGCCGGGAAGATCGTTCGCTTGCGCCATCTGCCTGCCTCCCAGCCGCCCTGCGTAACGCCCCGCTCAGCCGCCGGGCAGCGTAACGACAACGGTGGTAATCGCGACGCCGTAGGCGCCGGTTGACTCATCGAAGACGAGCAGCGTAACGGCGTAATCGCCCGGCGTCGCGAAGGCGTGGCTCGCGGCCGGCCCCGTGTCCGCCATGCCGTCGCCCCACAAAAAGAAGTAGTCGAATGGGCCGGCGGTCTCGCCCCGATAGCGCACGCCGGCCTCGCCGCTGAAGCTGCCGGACTCTCCCACCGAGAGCGCCTCCGGCGCTGAAAGCAGCCGCGCCTGCCAGACCGGTCCGCGCGGCGGCGGTCCGCCCGTGCGTGGCGGCACACCGATCAGGTCCGAGAGCGCGCTGAGCAGCAGCGGCCCCGTTTGCGTGGTCGGGCAGTTCACGATCTCCGGCTGCCCCGCCGGCGACGCGCAGCCGAAAAACGGATCTTCGATGGACAGCCGGTAGCCCGGCGGTCCCGTGAGCGTCAGCGTGGCGCCATCCCAACGCGCGTCGATCGCCAGTGCGTCCGATCCTTCGCCCGGCCGGCCGAAGCCCGCGGGAAACGGACCACCCTGTATCGCAACGAGTCGTGGCGAGCCGCCATCCGCGGCCGGCAGCGCCAGCGTGACCGTATCACCCTCATAGACGACGGCTTGCGCCAACGATGAACCGGAGGACGGTTCAGGTACAGCATCGAACCACACCTGGCCCAGGTTCGTCGTCGCCAGCGGGGAGCCATGCGTGCAGACGAGCACGTTTGCCTGACCATCGACACGCAGGCAGGGCAACGTTACGTCCCCCCGAGCGAAGAGCACGCCCGTTGCGACCAGGTCCAGGCCGGCGGGCACCGCGATCGTCAGGGTCGTCCCGTCGTCGGAGATGGCGGCATCGGTAGCCTCGGAAAGGTTGCGCACGCCCAGACTGGTGGGGGCAGGGCCGCTGCCCCCCACCAGCCCTGCCGGGAAGAACAGCACCTCGCTGCCGGCGGCGGACAAGGTCGCTGCGCCGGGCGCGAGCATCGCCTGATGACTGAGCGGTGTAAAGAAGGGCGAGGGGAACGCCGCGTTCGGCTCAAACGGCGTCGTGAAGGTGACGGTCTGCGCCGGCCCGCCGGTCAGCGGATGACAGCCGACGCTGTTCAGCCGGCCATCGAGCGGCGTACAGAGCGCAGCTCCGGCTGAAACGTTGATGCCGAAGCCGGGCGCCTGTGTTGAGACCTCGAGCGTCAGGCCGTCGTAGAACGCGCTGGCTTGCTGATCGCCATGGTTCTCGACGCGCAGCCGCACGGCGCCGACCAGCGGATGGGCGGCGTTGGGCGGCGCATCGACAAACGTGACCGAGCCGCCCGGCTGCACGCCGCTTCCACTGCTCACCGCTGCGGTCTGGTCGAGGGGGATCGGTGTCGGCGCAACCGGAGGCGTCACCGTGAACGGAGGGAACGAAGGCGAGGGGATTGGCCCCGCCTGACCGCGCACCGGCGGCGGTCCGGCTGTCAGGAGTGCGGCGAGCACGCACGCGGCGCCGAGCAGCGCTGCAAACGGCATGAACCGGACAACCGTGCGTGCTGGCGCTGCTGAAGTCATGCCGACAGCGCCTCCTCGGCGCTCAGTCCTCGCGCACGCTGAGGTCGGGCTCGATGCCCGTGTCTTCCTGCTGTTGCGACGCGCCGGTGCTGAGAATCGTATCCACCCTGCCGCGTACCTCGTCGATCGGCTGGCCGAGCTTGCTGGCGAGGATCACGGCGAGACGGTCCAGGTCGCCGTCACTCTCGACAATGTCGGCGCGCGACATGCCGGGAAAGGCGGCGAGCAGGGTGTCCTGTTGCAGTTGCAGCCGCGCGTTGGTTTCGGCCTGGCTCTCGCTGAAGGGAACGGGCGGGCGCTGCGCCGGCTCGGAGGGCTGCGTCGGCGCCGCGTTCTGGCTTTCGGCCCAGACCGCGCCGGCCAGCGCCTGTTGCGGGTCCGGCGGCAGCGGGCTCGAAGCTTCAAGTGTCTCCGGCAGAGCGAGCGTGGCGTCGTCCAGATCCTGCGGCCGTTCGAAGCCGGTGGGCGGGGCCGGCGCAGCGGGCATGTCGGCCGCAAGCCGCCCGGTCTGGCCCGTGGGCGTCGCGCCGCCGGCCGCGTTCGACGTGGCATTGTTGCTGTTCAATGTCTCGGTGTGCTCAGGCGCGCGGGCGCCCTCGGGCCAGCCGCTGCCCGAGCCGGTCGCCGGGTAGCTGAGCGGCTCGCTCAGCGGCTCTTCGTCGTCATCGTCGTCGTCGAGGCCCGGCGCGAGCACGCTCTTCAGGCGCAAAGCAAGCCAAACGACGCCTGCCGCGAGGCCGACCAGCGCGCCGATCACCAGCCAGCGCGGCCGTCGGCGCTTACGGCCCAGCCGCTCCTGCGCCGATTCCGGCAGCAGATCGACAGCGCGTTGCGGCAGCGCATCGCGCATGCGCTCGGGCAGCCGCTCGACCAGGTCACGCGCGGAATCCTTCTCCATGACTCCCTCCCTCGACCGGCGGCGGGCACATCAATACGGCCGCCGGCACCCGGCACCTTCCGCATGATAGGCGCTGCAACAGCGGGATGCGCCACGCGGGGGGAGTAGCCTGCAGCGGCGCCCGGCGTACCATTCGGCGGGCCGGCCGGCACGAACGGACTTTACCGATGGTGTCAAAACCCGCCCAGCCTTTCCGAGCCACGCCTGCACGATCTGCGGCCGGCCCGCCTCGGCCTCCGGATAGGATCTCAGCCTTTGGGCAGGATGCGGAACACGGGATAGCCGGGCGCGATGCGGCGCAGATCGTCATCCGGCGCGTCCGGCCCGACGCCCTGAAAGAAGGCGCCCACTTCAACCTTCCAGCGCCGCAGGTAGGCACGCAGCACCGCCGGCTTCTCAGCATCGCTCAGCTCGGCCACGCGGATCGGCTCGCTGCGCCGGCCCAGCCGCAGCTCGGCGGCGCCGCCGGCGCGGATGTTGCGCACCCACTGCGTCACGCCGCGCGGCGCGACCAGATAGCGCTCGCCACGGAATGAGAGCAGGTTGACGGGGGTGGTACGCCACTCCCCGCTCGACCGCCCCCGCACGGCCAGCACGCGCGAGCCGTAGACGCTGAGCCCCAGCCGGGTGATCAGCGCAACGATACGATTGAAGATGTTCGTCGTCATCCAGCCCGGCCGCTGGTAGCGATCGGCCATCGCCGCGCTCCCTTACGTGTCGGCTCAAGCCATGCAGCGCCTGAGCACCCATCACCATAGTATCGCGGATTGGCGGCGTGACCGCCGTTTACGCGGGCTCGCGCGGCGGCCGGATCAGGTCTTCGCCAGGCGTGGCAGGGCGCCGAACGCTGCCCTGGCACGCCCCAGATCCGCCCCTTCCCGTTTCGGCTCAGCGTTGATCAGCAGTCTGGCTCATTAGTGCAAGTGCAGGCGATCGGGGCTGTCAGGGGCTGCCGGCGCAAGCTCGAGCAACGACGTTTGGCGGAACAGCCGCACACCGCTGCGACGCCGGCAGCATGCGGCCGGCATCGCCTATACTGAAAGCAAGCCGCGGATGGCGGGCAGGATGAGCGGGCGATGGCGACTGAGACGTTGAGTGAAGCGGAGAAGATGCGGCGCGTGCCGGGCATCTACTTCGCCACGGAGCCGTCGGGTCGTTGCGCCAAGATCGCGGGCACCGGCATCGGCGTGTGGGAGATCATCGACGGCGCCCGCACGATCATCGATCCGGCGCTCTCGCTCGCCGAGCGTGTGGCCCTCGGCTACGACTGGCTGACGCCCGTGCAGCAGCAGGCGGCGCTGGACTACTACGCGGCCTTCCCCGAGGAGATCGACGCCCACCTCGCCCGCCAGGACGCGATCACGCCCGAGTGGGTGTACGCCAACTTCCCGTTCATGCGCCCCTGATGAGCCAATCCACGGCGTACGGATGCAAGCCGCCGGGGTGCTCCCGCTCATACCGGTCGATCGCCGCGGCTGTTCGCGAGAAGTGCTCGTCCAGCAGGTAGCGCATTCGTGCCTCATGCCGGCGTCTTCTCCATCATGGGCGAACCAGCGCGCCACAATCGAGTCTGGCGAAACCAGCCAGATACGCGAGAACCGCTCAGCCGTGCCTTCGCGGCGCTTCGCTGGCATAATGGCCGCGCAGAACCATGCGGGAGGACGGCCATGACGAGCACGGGCGTGATCGTGGGCAGCGGGAACTTTGTCTATGAGGCGCTGCCGGTTTGGCAGCAGCTACCCGCGGGCGTTGCCCCGCGCGAAACGCCGGCCGTTGCGGTCAACTCACAAGACCACGTCTATGTGATGACTCGCAACACCGCCTACCCGGTGATGGTCTTCGACCGCGATGGCCGGTTCCTGCGCACGTTCGGCCAGGGGCTGTTCAGCGCGCGCACGCACGGGCTCTGGATTGCGCCGGACGATACGGTCTACTGCGCCGACGACGGCACGCACGTGATCACGAAGTTCTCGCCGCAGGACGAACTGCTGCTGACGATCGGCAAGCGCGACCAGCCCGCGCCGAAATGGAGCGGCAAGCCCTTCAACCGGCCCACGCACGCCGCCCAGTCACGGAAAACGGGCCACATCTTCATCAGCGACGGCTACGGCAATTCGCATGTGCATAAGTACACGGAAGCCGGCGAGTATGTCAGCACCTGGGGCGGTACCGGCATCGACGCGGGGCAGTTCATCTGGCCGCACAACATCGCCGTGGACGACGACGACCGCGTGCTGATCGCCGACCGCGAGGCGCACCGTGTCCAGATCTTCGACGCCGACGGCAAGTTCCTCACGATGTGGAACAACATTCACCGGCCGGACGGCATGACGATCGGTCCGGACGGCAACATCTACATCGGCGAGTTGAACGGCATGGACGGTCCCGACGACGCGCCCGGCCTCGGCCACCGTGTCAGCGTCCTGAATCCACAGGGCCAGCTCTTGGCCCGCCTCGGCGATCCGCGGGAGGGCGAGGCGCCGGGCCAGTTCATCGCGCCGCACGGCATCGCCGTGGACTCTCACGGTGATATCTACGTGGGCGAGGTCAGCTACACGATTCGCGGCAGCCGTATGCAGCCGCCGCGCGAGTTGCGCAGCTTCTCCAAGCTGCGGCGCGTGGGCTGAACGGAGAACGAAGCCATCAAGCCGTTGCGCTTGCCGGCGAGCGCAGCAACGGGCGCAGGGCGTTCAGGCAGGCGGCAACGCTGGCGCCGTTGTTCAGCGCCGTCGCCGCCACGGGGCCAATCGCGCCCACCGTACTCAACGCCAATCCAGCCGCGTTCGGCACGGCCACGATCGCCACGCTCTCGCGGATACGCTGCATCGCCTCGCGCGCCGTGTCGATCGCCTGCGGCAGTCCGTACAGATCGCCGTGCAGCACGATATCGGCCGTCTCGCGCGCGATATCGCTGCCGGCCTTCAGCGAGAACGAGACGTCGGCATAGGCCAGGGCCGGCGAATCGTTAATGCCGTCGCCGATCACGGCCACGACGTGCCCCACTGCCTGCAGACGCCGCACGATCTCGGCCTTCTCCGCCGGGAAGACATCGGCTTCCACTCGCGTAATGCCGACGCGCCGCGCCACATAGTGCGCGGCCTGCTCGTTGTCGCCGGTGACCATGATCAGCTCGCGCACGCCACGATCGCGCAGGCCGCGCAGCACGCTCGCCGCCTCGGGCCGCGGCGCGTCGGCGTACCCGATCAGCCCGATCGCCGTGCCGTCGCGCGCCACGAACGCGGTCGAGGCGCCGCGTTTTCCCAGCCGATCTGCAAGCGCCAGGGCAACGGCCGGCAGCCGCACTCCCGCGCGAGTGAGGAACGGATGGTCGCCGATCAACACCTGCTCGCCGTAGACGACCGCCTGCACGCCGAGCCCCACGCTGTAGCGCGAATCCTCCCGCTCCGGCACCGCAAGCCTCTGTTCCGCGGCGGCACGCACGATCGCTTCCGCAGCGGGATGCACCAGCCGTGCCTCGGCGGCGGCGGCCAGGGCCAGCACCTCATCCGCGCTGGTGCAACGGCCGAAGGCGCGCACGTGCGTCACCCGCGGGGCGCCCAGCGTCAGCGTGCCGGTCTTGTCGAAGACGATCGTATCGACACGGGCGAGCTGTTCCAGCGCCCGCCCTCCCGGCTGCTTCAGCACCGGCGTCGATTCGCCGGTCAGCACCTTCTGGTCCACCAGCGCCCGGCCGCGGATCACGACCCCGTCGACGAGCACCAGGTCGCCGGGATAGACGACGATCGTGTCGCCGGTAGCGAGCTGCGCCGCCGGCAGCCGCTCTTTACGCGCCCCTCGTATCACCCAGGCGAAGCGGCCTGCAGTACTCAGCAGGCCAGCGAGCGCGGCGCGCGAGCGGCGCGCCGTCAGGGCGCGGATATACTCGCCGCCCGCGATCAGCGCGACCGAGAGCGAGGCCGCGACCAGATCGCCGCGCAACGCCAGCACGCCGACGGCGGCGGCATCCAATGTATCGACAGTGAGGCGGCGCTCACCCAGCAGGCCGCGGCCGGCGCGGGCGAAGATCGGCGCGGCTCCGACCGCTGCCAATCCGGCCGTCAGCAGCGGCGGCGCCCCGAACAGGCTCAGGCCCAGCGCAAGGCCGCCGCAGATCAGCGCCGCGGCTCCCGGCCGCGTGACCTGCCGCACCGCTCCTTCGCTTGCCTGCACGGGTGCCGGCGAGATGGGCACGCCTTCCATCAGCAACGCCGCGATGCCGGCGACGCTCACCTGCGCCGGGTCGAAGTTGACGATCAGCGATGCACAGGCCGGAGCAGCGCGCACCTGGCTCACGCCCGGCCGGCGCTGCAGATAGGCGACGAGCGACGGTGCGAAGGCCGGATCGCGCTGCAACTGCGGCACGCGCAGCCGCACGCGGCCGGGCAGCGCATGCACCACACTGCACCCGACTGAGAGCCGGGCGCCCTCAGCCAGGCCGGCTGCTGCCGGCGGAGGCGGTGCGAGGGCGGCCAAAGCCGCTGGTCTGGAAGGAGCCAAATCACCGGCCGGTTCGGCCGTGGCGCTCAACCCTGCGCCCCGTGCACAGCCGACGCCTCACGCTCGGCCTTCGCCTCGTGGTACAGATCTTGCAGCGTCTCGCGGCTTTCACTGCCGGCATCTTTGAGCCAGCTGCCCGCCGACACCGCGCCGCGCACGGCGCCCTTCACGATCGGCCGCGCTCCGCCGAGGGAACGCACTGCCGTTGCCGCCAGGCCGAAACCGATGCCCCAGATCGCGCCGTCTGTCACGGCGTCGAGCAGCTCTTCCATCGTGTTCTCCCGATCTCAAGCCGTCGCCGGCGAAGTCTGCTGACCCCCAGCGTACGCCGTGCAGCAGCAGCCGAGACATAATTATGGCGGAGTACGTGCGCGGCCGCTAATATGGCGTACTGTGATGCGGGTTTTGCGGCGTGTCAAGACTGACACGCGCTCATGTGACATGCTGCGCGGACATCGCTGCGGCCAGGCGCATACCGGTGCCTGCAGCGGTGGCCGAAGCCTTCTGTTGCAGCCCTCCAGACGTCATGCGGTCGCCAGACGATGCACAGCGGAGGAACGCCATGTTCGAGGACGTACCCGGTCGGCTGATCAGCGGTGCGCTGTGGGGGCTCGGCGCCGGGCTGGCGCTCAGCCTGGTGCGCGGCCGCGAAGCCGAGCGGCGGCGCACTCCGGCGAGCGCCGCGGCGCGCCCGCTGGCCAAGACGGTGATGAAAGGCTATGTTGCCGCCGCAGACCGCGTAAAGGGCTGGACGGCCGAGGCGCGTGAAAACCTGGAAGACATCTATGCCGAGGTGCAGGCCGAGCGCGGCAATGGCGTCTCTGCCGAGTCCATGCCCATGGGAGAGGAGGACAACGCCGGCGCGGGCACGGCGTCCGTACAAAGCGGCCGGCGCTCGCGTGGCCGCGCCGGGCGAACCAGCAACGACGAGCCCGAGGCATAGATACGGCGCGTATGGGGGCGGCCGATGGGCAAGATCGTGAGCCACACGCCCGGCCGAGTACGCGTGCGCGTGCGGCCAGAGCTGCGCCGGCCCGAGGCGATGCAGCGCATCCGCACACGCCTCGCACGCGAGCCCGGCGTTCGCAACGTCGAGACCAACGCCGCAACGGGCAGCGTGCTGGTGCACTACAACCACGATGGGCACAGTGGGCGCTCGCTGGGCGATCTCGTCGGCGTGCTGCAGGACGTGGGCGTGATCCTGCATGAGGTCTCAGAAGGCCCCGAAGAGGAGGCCGAGCTGCCTTCCGCGGGGCACAGCACGGCCGCTGCGGGTGTCGTCGGCACGCTCGATGATCTCGATCGCCGTCTCTCCGCGCTTACGGGCCACACGATCGACCTGAGGTTCATCTTCCCGCTGGGCCTGGGTGCGATCGGCGTCTACCAGTTGCTGCGCAACGGCTGGCAGTTCACGGAAGTCCCCGCCTACGTGCTGCTCTGGTACGCCTTCGATTCGTTCTATAAGCTGCACCGCATGCCAGGCCACGAAGGTATCGCTCCGCCCGCGGCGCCGCGTGGGCGCAGTTCCGCCAACGGGGCCGCGCGTCATGCCTGAGAACCGCGCGGGCACACCTGCGGGCACGCGGCTGATCCTCTACGTCGGTAAGGGCGGGGTGGGCAAGACCACACTCGCCGCCGCCACGGCGGTGCGCGTCGCCGAGCTGGGGCGGCGCACGCTCGTCGTCAGCACGGACATCGCCCACAGCCTGGGCGACGTGCTGGCCGAGGAGCTGGGTGCGGAGCCGCGCGAAATCACGCCGTGCCTGTTCGCGCAGGAGATCAACGTCCTCGAAGAGACGCGGCGCGGCTTCGCCCGCGTGCAGGAGCAGATGGCCGACTTCCTGCGGCGTGAGGGCATCTCCAGTGTGCAGGCGGAGGAATTGGCGGTGATGCCGGGCATGCAGGAGGTCGCCGCGCTGGTGCAGATCGGTCGCCGCACGCGCACCGGGGAATTCGACTGTCTCGTGGTGGACGCGGCGCCGACCGGCGAGACGCTGCGCCTGCTCAGCATGCCCGAATCGTTCGGCTGGTATGCCCGGCGGCTGCACGAGTGGCGCGGCCGGCTCACGCGCCTCGTCAAGCCGCTGGTACGCAAGGCGCTGCCCGACCTGGACCTGATCGACACGATGGACCAGCTCGCCGGGCGGGTGCGCGATCTGCGCGCCGTGCTGACCGACCCCCGGCGCAGCTCGTATCGCATCGTCGCCACGCCGGACTTGACGGTGCTCAAAGAGGCGCAGCGGGCAGAGACGTATTTGAACCTGTTCGACTATCCGATCGACGCGGTCGTGCTCAACCGGGTGATGCCGCCCATGCCGCACGACGACGGCTATCTCGCCGCACTCGCCGCCCACCAGGACCGTGCCGTGGCCGCCGTACGCGCTGCATTTTCCAGCCTGCCGCTGTTTGAGGCGCCGCTCAGCGCCGAGGAGCCGATCGGTGTGGCGGCGCTGGCGACGCTGACACGGCAGATTTTCGGCGAGCAGGACCCGGCGGCCGTGCTGCACACCGGACCGACGCGCACGATCGCCCAGACGGTGGAAGGCTATACCCTGAGCATCCCTATGCCGAACGTGGAGGCCGGCAAGCTCTCGCTCAGCAAGCGCGGCGACGAGCTATACGTGGATGTGGGCAACTTCCGGCGGGAGATTCCGCTGCCGGTGGCGCTGGCGATGCTGGAGCCGGGCGTGGCGCGGCTGCGTCAAGGGCTGCTTGAGATCCCCTTCGCCCGGCAGCAGCAGGCGGGATAGTGCGGCCCGGCCAGGCCGGGCGCGGAGGAACGAACGATGGACGGCGTGCTTGAGTTTCTTGGCTTCAGTGTCGGCGCAAGTCTGGGCATCGGTGTCGTGCGCTCGCTGAGCGGCGGGCTGCGGCCGCTGCTGCGCGGCACGATGAAGACCGGGCTGGCTGTGGCAGATGCGGTGGGTTTCACCGCCGCGAGCGCGTCCGGCGCGGCAGCGAACGGCGCTTCCGGCGACGGCCGCCGCACCGAGCCGGACGGCAACGAACCGCGGCAGATCGTCATCGCGCGCGAATAAGCGTGAAATAATCAGCCGCTAACACGCGCACACACTTCGCTAATCTCGCTCGCCGAACGTGAAGGCGACAGCACAACGCTGCGCAGTTCGACGAGAGGGGCTGGTGTGAGCGCCATACTGATCTGGCTTGCACGCAGGCTTGCGGCCGCTGCATTGCGCGCCGTGATTCGCCATAACCGCCGACGCCTCGGCCCGGCAGTCAGCACCCTCGGTCTGGCCGCCGCGGAATTGCTCTGAGTCGGTCCGCGTATCAGCTACTTGCTCGTCCCTGGCTGGCCAGCGCTGCGTCATCGGTGGCCGGCCGCGATTCGCCCGTTCATTGCGATGCCGGTGTCGTACACTCTGCCCGGCGGGGATGAGCGGGAGGGGCGGCCGTGCGGTGCAGCCGTGAGTCTATCCGTTCAGCGGCGGCGGCCTGCGCCGCCATGGCCGTAGTGGTGACGCCGGCGCTGCTCGTCGCCGCCTGCGGCTCAGCGTCGAAGCCCCCGCCGCCGCTCGCGGCGCCGACCGTCGATTGTGCCGGCGCCGTCACCGCCTCGCCAACCGCCGCACCCACGACGGAGCGCAGCGCCTGGCCCGTGTTTCAGCACGACGCTCGCCATACTTCGTCGGCCGCCATTGCAGGACCGACGACCGGCGCCGTGCGCTGGACGCGCCGGTTGGAAGGGCCGATCGAGCAGAGCGCGGTGGTGGGATCTGATGGCACGATCTACGCCTTCAGCGATGGCGGCGTGCTGCACGCGCTCGATCCAGCCAGCGGCGCCGATCGCTGGAGCTTCGACGGCGGCGGGCGCTATGCCGAACATCTGGCCAGCGCGGCCGCCGTGCTGGCGGATGGCAGCGTGCTCTGGCCCGGCCCGCTCAACACGCTCCACGACCTCGACGCCGCCGGCCACGAACGGTGGCGTCGCCGCTTCGACAGCCCGCTCACCGCGCCGGCCGTCGCACCGGACGGCAGCATCTATATCGCCGAGCAGAACGGCCATCTACATGCGCTCACACCGCAGGCGGACGGCGTGCGCGAACGCTGGGTCAGCGATCTCGGCACGCAGGACCACCTCGCCGGCAGCCCGGCGCTGGCTGCTTCCGGCGCGATCTACGTGACGGTCGGCAACCGTATCGTGGCGCTGGCCGATCGCGGCACGCGTGTCGAGGTTCGCTGGTACTTCGATATCGCCAGCGGCACCGAAGTTTCGGCCGCGGTTGGCAGGGACGGTATCGCCGTCTTCGGCACCGACGATGACTTCGAGTACGGACTCGATGCCGATGGCAACGAACTCTGGCGCTACCCGCGCAACAGTCTGAGCTTCTCGTCGCCCGCGGTGACGGACGGCGGCCGCGCCTACTTTGGCGATCACAACGGCTACATGAACGTCGTCGACGCCGAGAGCGGCTGCCTGCTGCAGCGCTACCAGGGCGGTAGCGAGGTCTGGACCGCGCCGGCGATCGACGCGCAGGGCCGCGTCTATTTCGGCACGAAGACCGGGCACGTGCTCGGTTTCACCTTCGCCGGCGAAAAATTGTTCGATCTGGATACCGACGCGATCGTCTCCAGCTACCCAACGCTCACAGGTGACGGTATGCTGCTGATCGGCTCAGCCAGCGGCACGCTCTATGCGCTGCACGATTAAGCGTGCCTGACAAGACCGGGGATATGGCAGCAGGGCTGGCCCTGGCTGCAGATCCTGCGGGCGCTCGTGCGCGGGCGCGACGCGATCCTGCCACCGGCATCCGGCCCCGGTGAACGGCTGTGCGCCGGCGGCGACGCGGCCGACGTCGGTTGCGGCATGGGCTACGCGCTCAATCTGCTGGTCCGCATCTTTCCGAAGAGCCGCTTCGCCGGCTTCGACATCGCCAGCAGTATGATCGCCCACTCGGCTGTTGAGGCAGCAACGGTCGGGGGAGTTTAGCTGGTCGCACGGGCCAGCGCCGCCTCGGTGAAGTCACGTAGCCGGCTGTGCATCAACTCCGCCGTTACGTCGTGGCGGCCGAAGTCGTGATAGCCTGGCAGCCAGACGGCCGGGTCCGGCAGGGCCAGGGTGATCGCGGCCAGCTCCCACCAATTCAGGCCGGCCACGCGGTGGCCCGCGGCGGCCTCGTAGGCGCACAGAAACTCGTCGGCCGCGGCCGGGCCGTCGAGCAGCGCCAGGTCCAGCCGGCAGTAGGCGACATCGTAGGCTGGATCATCGACGCGCGCATGGTCCCAGTCCACAACGCCGCTGAGCCGGCCGCGCAGCCAGAGCGTGTTGCCCGCCCAGTAATCTCCATGAACCAGCGCGGGCGGCGGCGCGGGTGGTTGTCCGCGCCGCAGCACCGCCGCCAGCGCCGCGGCGTCCACGTAGGGCGTGGCGACCACATCGGGCCGCGCGCTCTTCTTCAGCACCTCCGCGCACAGGGCGCCGGGGCCAGGCAGTCCCTCGCGGGGAAGATCGGCCAGCGAAACGCCGTGCAGCGCCGCCAGCGCCGCGCCCAGCCCCCGTAGCCAGGCCGCATGGTCGCGCGGTTGCAGCTCGCCACGTCCGGGCAGCCGGGTCATCGCCAGAGCCGACGTGCCGAACAGTTCGCCCGCCGGGTCGAACCAGACCGGGCGCGGCGCCGGGTAGCCGGTCTGCTCCAGCAAGCGGAGGGAGTGCCAGCCGCGCGCCGGTGATCCCGCGTGACTTCGCGCAAGCTGGGCGGCGTAGCGGCGCAGCACCAGCCGCAGCCGCACGCCGGACGGCGACACGAGATCGAGCGCGTGCATGGCGGCATCGAGGCCGCCGCCGAGCCGGCGCACGTTGGCCGGACGGCTGCCGGGCGCCACGCGATCGGCGAAGCGCCGCAACGCCGTACGCGGCAGCCGCCAGGGGCGGACGTCCTCAGCCGTCATTGGCGCAGCGTAACATGCCCCGAGTGCCGTTCCGCGGGTCGGAGGTTCCCGCGTCAGGCAGCCGTTACAGATTGCTATACTGTGGATGTCGCGCAGCTTCCCGCATCGGGCACCGATCTGCTCGGCTGCGCGGCGCCAGCAGGAAAGGTCCCGGTGTGTTGCATCCCGTGGCCCGCGGCGTACGACGGCCGTATGTCGCGGCCGCCCTCGCGCTGGCGGGTCTCGCGCTGATCACGCTGGCCGGCTATGCGCTCAGCCGCCTCTCACGCGAGGCGATCGCCGCCTCGGCCTGGCTCTACCTGCTCGTCCTCGTGCCGATCACCTTGCGCTGGGGCAGGCTGGCCGGGCTGGGCGGCGTGCTCGCCAGCGGCCTGCTGATCGATGTCTTCGTGAGCGAGCCGTACGGCTCGTTGGGCATCGACAATGCGGCGGAGGCCGAGCGGCTGCTGGTCAGCCTCGCCGGGATGATCGTGGTGATCTTGCTGGTGGACAGCGTGAATCGCGCCCGCGCCGAGGCCGACGCCGCCCGCCAGCGCTTCACCTTCCTTGCCGGCGCCGGCGCCGCGCTCGCGGCCTCGCTGGATACGACGACGACGCTGCAAAACCTGACGCACCTGTTGGTGCCCACCATCGGCGACTATTGCACGATCGATATCCTCGCAGCGGATGGCATGATCGCGCGGGCCGCCGTGGCGATAGACGATCCAGAGTTGGGGCCGCTGCGCGAGGAGTTGCAGCGGTCTGCGCCCGATGCCTCGGACGAGAACGACATCCTCATCCGCGTGCTGCGCAGCGGCGAGGCGGAGTTGCAGGTCGATCTGCTGGAAGCTGCCGGCGACCCGGCGCCGCGCGGCGCCTGGGAGATCGGTCTATGGCGGCCGCTGGCGCCAGCGTCGCGCATCGTCGTTCCGCTGACCACGCACGGGCGGATTCTTGGTGTGCTGCAGGTCGTGCTGACCGCTGAGCGGCCGCGCTACGGCTCCGCCGATCTGGCGCTGGTCAAAGGGCTTGCCAGCCGCGCCGCGCTGGCGCTCGACAACGCCCGCCTCTACCGCGAGGCGCAGGAGGCGCTGCAAGCCCGCGATGAGTTCTTTTCCAGCGTCACGCACGACCTCAAGACCCCGCTCACCGCGATCAAAGGCATGGCGCAGATCGCCCGGCGGCGACTCGCGCGCGGCGCTCCGCCCGATCCGGAGATGCTGGAGAAGACGCTGGCGACGGTCGATGCCGCGGCCGAGCGCATGCAGGCGATGATCAACGACCTGCTCGATATCACCCGGCTGCAAACCGGCCGCCCGCTCGATCTGGTGCTCGCGGACACGGATCTCGTCGCGCTCGTACGCGCGGCCGCCGCCGAGCATCAACGCACCACCAGCCGGCATACGCTTCGCGTCGAAAGCGACGAAGCGTCGCTCTCCGGCGCCTGGGATGCGGCGCGGCTGGACCGGGTGATCTCCAACCTGCTCGCCAACGCCATCAAGTACAGCGATGGCGGCACGATTACCGTGACCATCGCGCGGGAATGCGGACCTGATGGCGCCACGGCGATGCTCAGCGTGCAGGACGAGGGGATCGGCATCCCCGAGGCCGATCTGCCGCATGTGTTCGAGCGCTTCCATCGCGGCGCCAACGCGCGCGGCCGGGCGCCGGGCAGCGGCATCGGCCTGGCCGGGGCGCAGGCGATCGTCGAGCAACACGGCGGCAGCATCGAGGTGGCCAGCCGCGAGGGCGAGGGCTCGACGTTCAGCGTGCGCCTGCCGCTGCGGCCGCCGGACGAAGCGCGGCTGGAAGCGGCCGCGAGCCAGCAGCCAGCATGATCGCGCCGCCCCTGATGCGACAGCGCCGGCGATCTCCGGCATCTCCAACAGCTCAGACTGCGGAGCGGCGCTGAGCTGGAACACTCCGTGCCGTCGCCGTGCGAGGCCGCGCGTTGCGCCCGGCGGGGCGAAGCCGCAGACTCATGAGTGGATTCGGCAGGTTTCCCAGGTTCGCGCGCCCGCCCGCCGCGCTCGGCAGGGCACGGCGCCGGAGGGCGCGTGGTCGCGGTTAAACGGCAGCCGCTTGCAGCCAACGGTGATACAGCAATCGGCGCGCCCGCGGGGCCGCGCCCGCCGCTGAAGTGGGCCGGCGGCAAGCGCTGGCTGGTGCCGCACCTGCGTCCGCTGGTGGCAGCGCACCGCCGGCGCCGGCTCGTCGAGCCGCTGTGCGGCGGGCTGGCCGTGACGCTTGGCCTCCTGCCCGAGCGGGCGCTGCTCAACGACATCAACCCGCACGCGGTCAACTTCTATCGCTGGCTGAAGCGCGGCCTGCTTGCCGGCACGCCGATGGCGAACGACGAGGCGCTCTACTACGCGCAGCGCGAGCGCTTCAACGCGCTGATCGCCGCCGGCCAGGCCGAGAGCGCCGAGGCTGCCGAGCTGTTTTACTATCTCAACCGCACCGGCTATAACGGGCTCTGCCGCTTCAACCGCCAGGGTGAGTTCAACGTGCCCTTCGGTCGCTACAAGCGCATCATCTACACACGCGACTTCAGCGACTACCGCGCCGCCTTCGCCGGCTGGGAGTTCTCGGCCGGCGACTTCTCCGCCGTGCCGATCGAGCGGGGCGACCTGATCTACGCCGACCCGCCCTACGATGTGGAGTTCACGCGCTATTCGAAAGAAGGCTTTGGCTGGGAGGACCAGGAGCGGCTGGCGCACTGGCTGGCCGAGCACAAGGGGCCGGTGATCCTCTCCAACCAGGCGACGCGGCGTGTCGAACGGCTCTATCTGCGGCTCGGCTTCTCGATCGAGTATCTGGAGGCGCCGCGCAAGATTAGCTGCACCGGCGATCGCACGCCCGCGCGCGAGGTGCTGGCGCTGAAAGGGATCTGACGCCGTGCAGCCGCGCGATACGCGCACCGGGTCTGTGCTCGAGCAGATGATCGTGCCGGCGCTGCGCGGCGGCGGCTATCTCTGCAGCCAGCAGGTACACGTCGGCTCGCGGCTGGGCGGCGGCAAGCATCTGGTCGATTTCGTGGCGACCGACCGCGCGGGCGTCTCCTACCTCGTCTCGGTGAAGTGGCAGCAGGTTTCGGGCACGGCTGAGCAGAAAGTGCCGTTCGAGGCGATGTGCCTGGCCGAGGCCGTTCTCGCGAGCCGCGGCGAGTATGCGAAGGCGTATCTGGTGCTGGGCGGCGACGGCTGGAAGCTGCGCGAGTTTTACACCGGCGGTGGCCTGAACCAGCATCTGCGCCACGGCGATCTGGTCACGATCCTGACGTTCGAAGGCTTCGTCGCCCGCGCCAACCGCGGGCAACTGTAGGCACATGGCGCGGCCGGAGCAAAGCATCCGCTTCCACCTGGATGAGCACCTCTCACCGCGTATCGCCACGATCGGGCGGGGCCAGAACGCCGATATCACGACCTCGCAGCAGTTCAACCGGCTCGGGATGAGCGACGAGCAGCAATTGCTGCTGGCCGCAGCAGATGGGCGCTGCTTCGTCACCCGCAACTACGATGACTCCGATAACTTGACCAAGCGCTTCGCGGCTGAAGGACGTCCGCATGCCGGCGTCGTGCTCGTGCCGCCATCGATCCCGCTGCGGGATTTTGCCGGAATCGCCGCAGCACTCGTCCGATATGCGCGCGAACACCCCGATGGACTTCCGCCGTACATGATCGACTATTTGCGGCCATCGAGACGTTAAGCGCGCTTCAGCGGGTACGTTGCCGCGATGTACTCCGGCGTGATCGCCGCCTGCCGCGTCAGACGCGCAGCGATCTCCTCCGGGAACGCATCGGCGTAGGCCAGCGCGGCGCGGAGCTGCGCTTCCGTGAGCCAGTGAAACGTCTCGCAAAAAGCGTCCCAGCTCTGCCCCATCTCGCGGTAGGGACCGACAACCTCGAACACGTCGATGCCGGTGCCGGCAATGCGGGCGCGGCGTCCGGTGGGGCCATCGGCAAAGACAATGCCCGGCACGCGTTGCATCTTTTCGGCCTCGGAGAGCGTTTCAAGTGTCAATGCCGTATTCCCCATTCCAGTGTAGCGCACGGGTCTCGTCGCCCGCGCCAACCGCGGGCAGCTCTGAGGCGGGCGAGCTGGCCGGCTATTCCACGGTAAGGTCGCGCAGCGAGCAGTCCATCGCGGCCAGGATGCGGCGCAGCGTCGTGAAGACGGCATCGTGCCGACCGTGCTCGATGCGCGACAGGCTTTGCGGCGTGATACCTGCTCGCTCGGCGAGTTGTTTGCCGCTGAGCCCCCGGCGCTCGTGCAGCTCCCGAATGCGCAGGCCGATGCGGCGCGCCCCTGCCGCCGCAATCTCGGCGAGATGCGCCGCGTACTGCGGATCGGTCAGCGTGCGAATCCGCGACCAGGGAATCACGATCGGGCCGGTGCTTGCCGGCGCCGTCAGTTCGTAGGGCGTAACGATGAGGCCGGACCAGTCAACGGCGCAGGCATCCGCCGGCAAGAGGCGGCTCGCTTCCACGTCGGCCTGCGTGCCATCGTCAAAGGAGACATTGAGCCGTCCATGCCGCTCGACGGCGGCGCACATCCGCTGATATGCCTGACTCGCCCAACGCGGCGGCGCAGAAGTCGTCATCAGACCGGCCTTTCCGGATTCAACTGCGTCCACTCATCATGCAGTGAAACAGCCCCGCCGGCCTGCCGGCCTGCCCGGCGCATTTGCAGTTACGCCGGCCGCGCCGTACGCTGGCGGTCTCGCTGCACCATGATCAACCGGGCGTGGCGGCATGGTACGAACCTCCCTGCATCCCTTTCCAGCGATCCGCGGCCGGCGGCAGCTTCGGCTCCTGCTTGTCGCGTCTCGCCGGCGCGATTACCGCGGTTACCGATGAAACTGCCGTTCGCCGATCAGGTCATCCGGCTGGCGCTGGCGCTCGTGCTCGGCGCCGTGATTGGCTTCGAGCGCGAGCGGCGCGACTACGCTGCCGGCTTCCGCACCCACTCTCTCGTCGCCGTGGGGTCCGCGTTGTTCCTGATCGTCTCGACCTACGGCTTCAGCGACATCCTCGGCAGTCAGGATGTCGCGCTCGACCCCTCGCGTGTCGCAGCACAGGTGGTGACCGGTATCGGCTTCCTTGGCGGCGGCGCCATCATCGTGCAGCGGGGAACGGTGCACGGGCTGACCAGTGCCGCCGGCATCTGGTTCGTTGCCGCGATCGGGCTCGCCTGCGGCGCGGGCCTGTTCTCGGTGGCGCTCGTCGGCACGGCGATTGCGCTGCTGGTGCTGGTTCCCTTCAAGATCCTCGAACGCCGCGTGTTCCAGCGTACGCACGTCCTCTTCGACATACGTGTCGACCACGTGGCGGGGCTCGTCAGCACGGTTCACACCCTCGTGGAAGAGGCGGGCGCCACGATACGTACGCTGCGCATCAGCGGCGACGACAAGCGGGGCACGCGGCTCCTGCTGGAGCTGGACGCTCCCCAGGGCAGGGCGCTCGACCGCCTTGTCGAACGCTTGCAGGAGATCGAGGGCATCAACCGTACGACGGTACGCAGTCTGTAGACACGACGCCGAAGCGGGCTTCGCCACGCCGGCGACCAGGCTGCTCAGATGCCTTTGCCGGTGGCGAAGTGGCGCTGCACCACGTCGCGCACGCGCGATTCGTCGAGATCGTGCGCGGCCATGCAGGGCGCCATTTCAGCCAGCACGGCGTCCGTATCGCCCAGCTTCAGGCAGCGTTTGTACTGGTCCTCGTGCTCGATGCCCAGGGCGCGTCCAAAGACGGTCAGGTAGTGCTCGATTGCGAGCGGATAGTCGGCCTCGTAGCCGCAGAACAGCCGCTGGCAGCCGTGATAGAGCGTGGCCAGCGTCTCCGCGCCCTGATCCACCGCCGTCCGCAACTGCCGTGCCGCCCGCGCCCGCCAAACGTCCTGCGCCGCGGACGTGGCCGGCCAGGTGCAGCTACGGCCCCAGCCGTCTTCGCAGCCGGGATCCAGCAGCTCGATGCCCGGCACGGCTGAAAGCAGGCCGCGCACGGCGTCGCGCTCACGGCGGCGCGGCTCGCTGTCGGCGTGGTAGTGCAGCGCTACGCGGCCCGGCTGCGGCCGGCGCTTGGGCAGCAGGTCGATGTGCTCAAGCAGATATTCGGAGACGTGCTGGACTTTGTAGGGCACGTCGGCCTGCACGACTTCGTCGTAGAAGTAGATGCAGGAGGGACACCACATCACCACGCGTTCGGGCTGGAACTGCGCGAAGTAACGCAGCGTGTTGGCGCTGATGTTGCCGGCCAGATCGGTGTCGCCTTCGCGGTGATGCACGATGCCGCAGCAGTAGGCCGGCCCGCCCACCATCTCGAACGGCTGCCCGGTGGCGCGGCTCAGCAGCGAAAACACGTCGTTTACCGTGCGCACCAGATGGCCGGTGCGCAGGATGTTGCAGCCCAGGTAGAGCAGCACCGGCACGCGCCGTGGCGCCTTCGGCGGGTGGCTGTGCCAGCTTTGCTCTGCGGGCAGCATCTGCAGCTTGTTGAGCAGCAGGCCGTCGCCGAAGTACTCGGCGTAGTCGAAGCCGCCGCGGGCGCTCGCCTTCCCGGCCATCATCGCTCTCCTGCGGGCGCCGCCGCGACACGAACAGGGCCGCGGACGCCTGTGCTCAGTATAGCGGTCCCGCGGAACGTGCCTCCCGAACAGCCGGATCGTGCGCTGTGACTTGGATTACCCCGGCGACAGCCTCTGGTCGATCGCGCAGCGCGTCCACGGCAACGGCATGATCTGGACGCAGCTCCAAGCGCTCAATGCCGGCCAAATCGCGAACCTGAACACGATCTACGCCGGTCAGA
Source organism: uncultured Chloroflexota bacterium (assembly GCA_937879875.1). Classification (GTDB taxonomy): domain Bacteria; phylum Chloroflexota; class Dehalococcoidia; order CAUJGQ01; family CAUJGQ01; genus CALFMN01. The sequence continues at coordinate 20,648 of CALFMN010000168.1, forward strand.
TGCTGCAAGTCGGTAGACTCCGTGTGCAGGCGGAAATGCAACAGGGCCGGAGCATGGCGCTCCGGCCCTGTTGCATTTCCGCCCCGGCGCGCAGCGCTCAGGCGAAGGCGTCGAAATGCTGCCCTAGCGGCTGCGTCCAGAAGGCATCGTTCGGCTGCGAGCCGGGGGGCGGCGTCTGGCGTGCAGGCCGTGCAGCAGACGGTTGCTTGCCGGACGCAGACTGTGCGTCGTGCTTGCGCGGCTTCTCGGGCGGCGGGAAACGGCGCAGCGGCGGCAGTGCCTGGAAGGCCGTGGCCCATTCGCCGCGTAGCTGCTGCACGCGCGCCTGCGCCACGACGGCTTGAATGCTCGTTGTCGGTTGAATCAGCAGCGCGGACATCGCCCGGCCTCCGTCTGGATCGCCCTTCCTGTTCCCGTCAATAGGGGAACTGCCTACAGGCAGTATCTCCCAGCGCGAGGCAGCGCGGCGCGGCAGATCCGCCGACAACAGGAACGGTTTGGCAACGAAGGCGGATTATGGTGTTCCGCCCGTCTTCAGTTGGGCGCTTCGCCTTCGATCGACGACGCGCAGCGGGCAGGAGCCGGCGTGGGCAGGCGCACGGCGGCGTCGAACAGGCGATCGAGCTGCGCCAGCGGATCGCGGCAGAGGCCGGCGTGGACGGGCGAGCTTTGCACGATCGTGCTGCGCGGCGCCACCAGCCAGTCGAAGCGCCGCGCCAGCGGCAGCGCGCCGATCGCGCCCGCCGCCGCATCGCCGGCACAGACCAACGGGATCAGGTCCAGATGCTGTTGCACCTCGTCGGCGTCATCGGCGTCCAGCCACGGGGCGAGCGCGGTCAGCCGCGCCCGGTCGAGCGCGAGGCGCGCGGCAAGGAAGCGCCGCGCCAGGCAGCAGAGCACGACGCCCGCGTTGATGAACTCTTCGCGTTCGACGCGGGGCACAACGCGCACGACGGCGTACTCAAAAACGTTCGGTGCGGGCACGGATCGCCTCTTCCGCGAACGCCCTGGGCGTTCGCAGCCGCTCGATCAGATAGTCGGCATAGGCGCGGCGCTGCGCCGCCGCGTCGCTGAACTCCCCATCGGCCTGCAGCCAGCCGTCGGGAATGAGCGCCACGATGCGCTGCAGCAGATCCGACGTGAGCAGGACGCTGAGCCGCGCGTCGGTCTCGGCCAGCGCCGAGGCGAAGCGCAGCAAGACGTGATCGCGGATCTGCGGAAACGGCCGCCGCGCCCGCGCCAGATAGCCTGGCCAGTCATAGTGGAAGAACAGCGAGGCGCCGTTGTCGATCAGATACAGCCGCTTATGCCAGACGAGCAGATTGGGATTGCGCGGCGTGCGATCGACGTTGCTGATCAGCGCGTCGAACCAGACAACGGCCGAAGCGAGCGCCGCGTCCGGCCGCGGCGGCACGGCGGGGTCGAAGCCGAGGGAGCCGGGCAGATAGTCCAGCGCCAGGTTGAGGCCGGCGCTCGCCTCGATCAGCGCCTTGATCTCCGGGTCGCGCTCGGAGCGGCCGAGCACGGGGTCCAGCTCGGCGAAGACGATCTCCGGCACGGGCAGACCGAGGGCGCGCCCGATCTCGGCGGCCAGCAGCTCGGCGATCAGCACCTTCGGCCCCTGACCGGCGCCGTGGAACTTGAGCACGTACGTGCCCAAATCGTCCGCCTCGACGATCGCGGGCAGCGAGCCGCCCTCGCGCAGCGGCGTGACGTAGCGCGTGACCGTCACCGTGCGCACGGCCGGCAGCGCGGCCCTCATCCTCGCCCCCATCCGCTGTCGATCTTGTTGCCTCCAATGATAGGAGAAGGAGCGGGGCAGCGGTGCTCGCGACCGCTTGGACTGGGGGTCAAGCAACGGCGCTGGAGACCCTCCCCCGCACCGGCATCGGCCAGGGGTCAGCGGCGATGTCTCCGCCTCATAAACGAGGTTTCGGTGCCGCGAGGTGTGCGGTGAGCCCGGTGCTGGCGGCGCTGCTAACGACGACCGACGCGTCCCGTCTGGTCAGGACACGTACCGGGCGTAGAGCGCGGGGAGCACTTGCGGCAGGTTGCCGACTTCCTGCACGTTGTGCAGCCGCCACGCCTCAAGTAGCGCCGCCTGCCTCCGGTGCACGAGACGATTGAGCGGTTTCAAGAGCGGCGTGGTGCTCCCCACGAGTTGCCGCACGCGGTAGCCCATTCCCTCGGGGCGCTCCTGCCAGTCCTCCTCCATGCTCACGACGAGCGCACCCAGCCGGCGGAGTTCCAGGCGAAAGCCGCCCCGGTCGAGCCTGGGCACGGCAAAGATCCGGTCTTGCAGATATTCGTGCCGTGCCTGGAAGGCTTCCACGATGTGAAAGCGGCAGCCCGGCCCAAATGGCCCAAGCACTGCGAAGGCGATGTGGTCGATGGGATGCCAGCAGCGGTAGATGAGACACCGGTGCCCGCGCCACTCAATCTCGCGCCCCATATTGGCGAGCATCCAGAGCATCATCTCCGGCGTCACCCCCGGCAGCGGGGCGTGCTCGATCGTCTGCTCCAGTCTGCCGTCGGCGAGCTCGCGCACGGTGATCCGTGCGCTCGCCAGGTCGCGCATCGTCCAATCGAAGGACAGGGGCTCGGGAATCGTCCAGCGCGTCATCTCGGCACCTCTGGGCGTGCTCGCGTCTGGCCGAGGCTCACCACCGATCACACCAGCGCCAGCAACAACGCCAACAATGGACGCTCGTCTGGGGAGGAGCAATGGCAGCGAAGGATCACAACTGGCGCTCTCAGGACGAGCTCTCACCGTCATCGCTGGCCGACGTGAGCTGCCTGGGTCTGCGCTTACAGAATCCAGTCGGTAGGTCGCGCGGGAGTGTTCGGGCGCTGCACCTCCGCCAGCCAGTTGCGTCGCCCGAGCCAGAGGGTGAGCATCAGCCCCACGAGGTTCACGCCCACGGTCTGGGTGCCGGTGACCACCCCGTTCACCGTCGTCTGGCTCGTGAAGGCGAAGTCCAGGGCCACGACCTGGCTCGTCGGACAACCGCCCCTATCCCAGGCCAGACACGGGATCTGGAGCACGGCCCAGGTAAGAAGGACCAGATGCCCGGCGCGCGGGCGATGCCAGAGGAGCAGGCCCCCCACGAGCCCCGTCACGCCGAGCAGCGCGCGGGCTTCGGCCGGTCCCGTGCCCGCGAGCGCCGCGGAGAGGTTCACGGCGGCACTGAGGGCGCCGACCACAACCGCATAGGCGGTCAGCAGCGCGATGGCTCCGCCACGCCGCTCGATCGCCGCGCGCACGGCGTGCATCCTCTACCTCCAGGTATGTCTGGGCTGAGTGTGCCTGAAGCGAGTGCACGCCGCAGTCAGACAGTCCACGGGTGCGGTGTGAACCTGCTGCCAGACACCGCGTCGCGCGTTGGACAGGCGGTCCCCTGTCCCTGAGCACGTGGCCTGAGTTGTAGTACATTTTCGGAGCCCTATTTGATAAGGCTAGCAGGCGTGGACGCGGGCCGATGATCGGACGTCAGAAAAGGAGCGCCCTAACCGGGGCTACCTGCTTAGCTGGGGACGATGCCGACGGCAGATGCGTGTCAGACAGATCGTAGCGAGGTCTGCAGCGGTGACCGTGCCGCCCACTTGACAGTTAGTTGCATGCACAACTAAAATAGGGTATCCCGCAGTAGTGAGCACGCCGAGGGCGTGCTCGAAAGGTCAAACTCCATGCCAGCCGCAACCGCAGACAACATTCTTACCCTGCCGCGCATCGCCCGGCCCGAAGCCGCGCAGCGCCAGCGCCCTGTCGCGGGCGTCGTCTCCGCGCCCAGCATGCTGGAGGGCGCCGGCTTTCGGGTGCGCCGGCCCTTCCCCGGCATCGATCTGCGCCTCACCGATCCGTTCATCCTGCTCGACCATCTCGGCGCGGTCGAATATGCGCCGGGCGAGGCTAAGGGGGCGCCGTGGCATCCGCACCGCGGCTTCGAGACCGTGACCTACGTGATGGACGGCGCCCTCGCGCACCACGATTCGACCGGCGGCGGCGGCGTGATCACGGACGGCGCCACGCAGTGGATGACGGCCGGCGCCGGCATTTTGCACGACGAGATGCCGACCGAAGAGCTGCTGCAGAAGGGCGGCCTCTTCCACGGCGTGCAGCTCTGGGTGAATCTGCCGCAGAACCTCAAGTGGACGCCGCCGCGCTACCAGGACATCGCCGGCAGCCGGCTGCGGCTGCTCGCCTCGGACGACGGCGGCGCGCTGGTGCGGCTGATCGCGGGTGAGTTTGGCGGCCACGCCGCGCCGGGCGTCACCTGGACGCCGATCACCTACGCGCACGCCACGATCTCGCCCGGCGCGCGGCTGAGCCTGCCCTGGCGACCGGAGTTCAACGCCATGGTCTACGTGCTGGCGGGCAGCGGTACGGCGGGCGCCAAGGGCGTGGCGCTGCGCGAGGGCCAGCTTGCCGTCTTCGGGGCGGGCGACGCGATCACGGTCACGGCCGACGCGACGCAGGAGAGCCGCTCGCCCAACCTCGACGTGCTGATCCTCGGCGGCCAGCCGATCCGCGAGCCGGTCGCCGCGTACGGCCCGTTCGTGATGAACACGCACGAGGAGATCGTGCAGGCCTTTGCCGACTACCGTGCCGGCCGCATGGGCACGATTCCGGCAACGTCGCTGGAGGCGTAGCCTCCGCTCCATGATCGCAGGGCGAGCCACCCAGAGCGGGTGGCTCGCCCTTTTTCCGCGTTACCGGCGCTGGGTGTGAGCACAGCAGGTTGTTTTGTTGTAATTTAGGCCGGTCGATCTCAACAACCCGGTGTCGTATGCCTGTTCCCGCGTTTTGCCTGCTCTGCGGCGGCGTTCTGGCCGAACGGCTGGTCGATGGCGAGCCGCGGCTGGGCTGCACGGCCTGCGCCTGGGTGCATTTCGACAATCCCGTGGCCGTGGCCGGCGTGATCGTGCGCGAGGGTGAGCGCGTGCTGCTGGCGAAGCCGCGCGGCGGGAGCGAGTTCGTGCTCGTCTCCGGCTTTCTCGAAACCTACGAGTCGGTCGAAATGGCCGCCGTGCGCGAGGTGCGCGAGGAGACGGGGTTCGACGTGGCGATCGAGCGCATCCTCGGCAGCTATTCGTGCCGGCCGATCGGCAAGAACATGGTCTTCATCGTCTGCATTGCGTGGCTGCTGGGCGGGGAGCTGGCCGTGGACGACGAACTGGACGACGCCCGCTGGTTCCCGCTCGACGCGCTGCCCGCCTGGCCGGCGGACTGGCCCGTGGCGCAGGCCTTCGCCGATCTGCTGCGGCCCCCATCCTCACCCCCTCCCCTCTCCTTCCCCCAATAATAGGGGAGGGAGAGGGGCGATCCTGGGCAGTGCGTTCCGAAAGCGGCGCGGTTAGCCCGCGGCCATTGCGCGGCGTGATCGCTCTGGGGTGGATATCTCCGGTTCTGCACGGATCTGCCGCCCGCGTGGGACTCGGAGACGGCAGGGAAACTCGGGATCACGCCGGGCGACCGCTCGGCTCTGCCGCGGCGGGTTGCGCGAACAGGGTCCAGCCGGCTTCGGCTCGTTCAAGCAGCGCCGGCAGGTCTTCCGCGAGCAGCAGGCGCCGCGCGAGCAATTCGTTGGCTGCGGCACGGACGCGCTCCAGATAGTCATCGCGGCCGGCGTAGCGTTCCGCGATGCTCTGCCGCAGGTCGCCGCGCGCGGCGGCTTCGGCAGCCGTGGCCGCGAAGGGGAAGATGCTGCCCAACACGTTCGCCAGCGCTTCTGGCGCGCCCGTGTCCGGGTGGCGCAGGTTCCAGCCGGTATACGTCGCCAGCGGTACGGCGACTTCGGGCAGGCGGATGCCGCCCAGCTCGTTGCCGTCGGCGTCGAGCGCGGGCACCAGCGTCGGATACTCGCGGCCCGCTGCCGGCGGCTCCTGGGCGATGATGCCGCGCGGCCACTCGGGGCCGTAGTCCGGCTCGTAGGCCGGGCGTGGAGCGGAGGGGAAGCGCACATTCGGCACGGCAGGCCACTGCGCCGCCGCGGCCGCGCCGCTCACCAGCGTGCCGTCCGCGATGCGCGGATAGCAGCTTGCCGGCGGCGCCGTGCCATCGCGCACCCAGGCTTCGAGTGCCAGGAACAGCGCCCGCAGCGCCGCGCGCCGGTCGACCGGCG
>CALFMN010000169.1 GCA_937879875.1 uncultured Chloroflexota bacterium
CCTGTCTCGTGGGCTCGGAGATGTGTATAAGAGACAGCGCCTCCCCAACCCCCACGCCCTTCCGCTAGCGCAGCGCGGCCGCTCGGTGTCACTTGAAGAAGTCAAGCGAGTGCGCTATCCTGCGTGCGGAAGGATGGCGCTAATGAAGAGCTACGGACAGGACTGCGTGGTCGCCAACACGCTCGACATTCTCGGCGACCGCTGGACGCTGCTGATCGTGCGCGACCTCTTCCTCGGCAAGACCCGCTTCGCCGAGTTTCAGCAGTCGCTGCGCGGCATTCCCACCAACCTGCTTGGCGATCGGCTGAAGCAGCTCGAAGAGCACGCTATCGTCGCGCGGCGCTTCTACAGCGAGCACCCACCGCGGGCCGAGTACGTGCTGACGGAGAAGGGCCGCGCGCTCGATCCGATCCTCGGCGCGATCGCCGAGTGGGGCGCCCGCTTCGCGCCGGCCGGCTCCGTGCCCGCGCGCCGGCACACCACCTGCGGCCATGCCGTGCGGCTGCGCTGGTACTGCTCCGAGTGCGACGAACTCGCGGGCCGCAACGTCGAGGTCGTACATACGGGCGAGCCGCTGCCGGCAGCCTCGTAACGCAGCCGTCGCCGGACGCGTGGTGCGAGGGCGGCGCGCGGTCCGCGCCGCAGCAGACGTCCTCGGCGGGCAGGCGGGTGGTTTGCCGCCGCTCCTCCGTCGCCGGAGCTTGTCCGTTTCGACACCGAACAGCGCTGCATCAGCGCGGCGCGTACTCGAGAGCTATGGCGACAGCTTCTGTCCGCCGCTGAGACGATCCATCGCCGGTGCGGACCGTGGGCACAACCGGGGTGATATGAGCGCAACGGTTGCGGCCTTCGCGGCGCGGCGGCCTCTCGCTGGCAGCCGCGCTGCTCGTCGCCTTCGCCCTGCTGACGCGGGCCGGCGGCGTGGCCTGCGCCAGTACGCCGGGCCGGGCGATCTATCTCGGCGTCTGGCAGCCGGGCGCGCCGGCCAGTTTGGCGGCCGTGACGCAGTTTGAGCATGACGCCGGCAAGCACGTCGCGATCGTGCAGTGGTACCAGCAGTGGGCCGGCGGCAGCAGCGCCTTCGACCGCTCATTGCCGGCCGCGGTGGCCGCGCATGGCTCCATACCGATGATCAACTGGGAGCCGTGGGATCCCGCCGCGGGCGCGAACCAGCCGGCCTTCGCCCTGCCGAACATCATTGCCGGCAATTACGACGGCTACGTGCGCGGCTGGGCGCAGGGGCTCGCCGCCTACGGTAAACCCGTGCTGCTGCGCTTCGCGCACGAGATGAACGGGACATGGTATCCCTGGGCAGGCGGGATCAACGGCAACACGGCGGCGCAGTACGTCGCGGCCTGGCGGCATGTACACGACATCTTCGCCGCCGCGGGTGCGACCAATGTGCGCTGGGTCTGGTCCCCAATGTCGTGTACAGCGCGGCCTCCGTGCTGACGCCGTACTACCCGGGCGATGCCTACGTGGACTGGCTGGGGCTGGACGGCTACAACCGGGGCGGAGCCGCCTGGCAGAGCTTCGCACAGGTCTTCGGCGCCTCGTATCAGAGCATCACCGCGCTGAGCGCAAAGCCGCTGATGATCGCCGAGACGGCCAGCGCCGAGGCAGGAGGCAGCAAGGCGCAGTGGATCGTGGATGCCTTCAGCACGCAGATCCTGCAACGGTATCCACGCATCCAGGCGGTGCTCTGGTTCAACCAGAATAAAGAAACCGATTGGCGGATCGAATCCTCTGCTGCCGCGCAACGCGCCTTCGCCAGGGCGGTCGCCAGTTCGGTCTATCGCTCGAGCTGGCACTGAGCCGGCGCGAACGTCGGATGGCGCGGCGGGACTCGGGTCGCATGCCGCCCGCGGTCCCCTTGCCTGCCCCTCAGCCAATACGCAATGCGCAATGCGTTGGGAGGGGGATCTCCTGATGAAAGGCTCCGCTGGAACATGAACAGCGCGGCCATGAGTGCCGTGGCCGCGCTGGCTGGGTGTTATGCGGTTGTCGGCGTGGCGCTGGCGCTACTGCCGCGGGGCGCGGATCTTGTTGTAGCAGTTGCTGCAGTAGACGGGGCGGTCGCCGCGTGGCACGAACGGCACCTCCGTCATCTGGCCGCACTCGGCACACGAAGCCGGATGCATCTGGCGCGGCGTGCGCCCGCCGTAACTGGCGAACGTACCGTAACGAACGTAGCCATTGTCCTCCGGGGCGTCGAAGCTGCTGCGTGTCTGCGACGATTTACGCGCCGTGCGACACGACGGGCAGCGCACGGGGTCGTTCGTTAACCCTTTGCTGGCGTAGAACTCCTGCTCTCCCGCCGTGAAGACGAACTCACGCCCGCAATCCCGGCACACCAGCGTCCTATCGACTGGACTCAAGACTTCCTCCGAAACCCGGGGCCACCTCGGCCCCTGCAGATCACAAGGGGCGACGCCAGGCGTCGCCCGCGCGGCACCGTTGCCTGCTACCTCCTCATTATAGGCAAGCAGTCAATCGCGCTGCAATTCGGCCGAGTGTCGGAGTCCCTCTCCCATCGCTATGAGGGAGGGGCAGGGGAGGGGGCCAGACGCCGCCAGAGCGGCCGCAGCAGCATCCACATCTCTTCGGACCCCGTGAGCGCGGCCACGGCGAAGAACGCGACCGCACCAACCGGAATGCCGATGCATGCCTCGAACAGATAGCGCACACCGCGCCGATCCGCGAAGAGGCCGGTATGTTGCGCCCAGACCATCGCCGCCGCCACGGCCACCGCCATGACCCAGGCGGCGACGATCGCGCGCGCCGCCGTCCACAGCAACGCCCGCTCCTGCAGACCGCCGACGCGCGCCCGCAGTACGACGAACAGCGACCCAGCCTCCACGGTCACAGCCAGCGAGAGCGCCAGCGCCAGGCCACGGTAGCCCAGCGGCCCGCGCAAGACCAGGCTGAAGCCAAGATTCAACGCCATGCTCAGCACCGCGAAGGCGACCGGCGTGCGCGTGTCGCGCAGGGCGTAGAAACCGCGGCTCAGAATCTCGATTAACGCCTGCGCGGCGAGGCCGAGGCTGTAGAACAGCAACGCCGTGGCGACAACGCCCGTATCGTGCGCCGTAAAGCTGCCGTGTTGCAGCAGCAGCGACGTCACGGGCACGCGCAACACGACCAGGCCGACCGTGGCCGGGATCGTGAGGAAGACGATGATGCGCAGCGCCTGCGCCAGCGTGTTGCGCAGCTCGTGGTGGTCATCGTCCGCGGCCTGGTCGGCCATGTGCGGGAAAACGGCCGTTGAGATCGCCTGGCCGACGAGCGCCAGCGGCAAGACCACCAGCGACCAGGCGTAGCTGAGGCTGGAGACGGTGCCGGCCGCCATCTGCGAGGCGAAGAAGTTGGAGACGGCGAAATTGACCTGCACCGCCGCCAGCCCCAGCATGCGCGGCAGCATCAGCGTCACGACCTCGCGCACCGCCGGGTCACGCAGCCCGAGCGTCGCGGTGTAGCGCATACCGACGCGCGCCAGGCCGGGCAACTGCACGACGAGATGCCCCGCCGCGCCGGCCACGGTGGCCACGGCCAGCAGCGTGACGCCGAACTGGGCGCTGCGCTGCGGGAAGGCGTAGCCGTACAGAATCGCCCCGCCGATGATGCCGAGGTTGTACAGCATCGGCGCCACGCCGCTGAGGAAGAAGCGGCGCCGCGCGTTCAGGATGCCGGAAACCATGCCGCTGACGGCGAAGACGATCGGCGCTGCCAGCATCAGCCGGGTAAGTTTGATGGCCAGCGTCCGCATCTCCGGCCCGCGGCCGACGCTGTCGCCCAGCCCTGGCGCGGTCAGCGGCACAAGCTTCGGCGCCAGCACGAAGGCAATGACGGCCAACAGCGCCGTCGCCAGCGTGACCATGTTCAGCGCGGCGCTGGCCAGCCGCCACGACGCCTCTTCACCGCGGCGGCTGCGTACGCGGGCAAAGGTCGGAATGAAGGCCGAGGCGAGCGTGGCGCCGGCGATAACCTGAAACAGCAGATCGGGGATGCGATTGCCGATGTAGTAGGCGTCAAGCTCCGGCGGCGTGCCGAAGGCGTGGGCGATCGCCGTCGTGCGCAGCGCGCCGAGCACGCGGCTGCCGAAGTACGTGGCCGCGACGATCGCCGAGGCGAGCGTCAGCGCCCGCGCGTGGCCTCCGCTCGCCGGCGGCGCCTCGTCAGCCTGTTGAACTGAAGGCGGTGCGGACATCGGCTCCTGCCGGGGTGTGCGTGTCGCGCGTCTTTCCCCTCCGGCCGGGCGCCTGAGGGAGATTTCGAGAGCGCCCAGGCGCCGATACCCGGGCGGGGCACCTAACCCCGCTTCGGCTGGCGCCAAAGCTCCCTTCCCGACACGGGAAGGGTTCGGTTCGAGGACCGACGATCGTGTGGGAGACGAGCCTTCCGCGTCTCTCACGAAGACACCGCAGCCCCGCCGCCGTCCAGCGCCGCCGGGAACGCTTTAGCTGTCCCTTCCCGAAACTGGAAGGGACAGCTATCGCTTCAGCGATATCAGGGTTAGGTGCCCCGGGTGCCCGCTGTCGCACGAATTCAGCAGCAATGGTACCGGGAACGATACCCTGGTGCCCGCCTAACGCGGCAGGTCGATGAATTCGGCAGGAATCTCGTGCGCTTCAGCCGGGGCGTGTGGCTGGCGCAGCGCGTCAAGCTGGGCCAGGCGGACAAGGCCGCGGCGCGTGTCGCTGGCGACTTTGGCGCGGTCGCACTGGCGCAGGCGGTACTTGAACAGCCAGTAGGTAAATTCGCGCTGCTCGCCGAAGGTCGTGCGCTCGCCGTGGGGCAGGCCACGTTGCTCGCGGAACAGCCCCAGCAGCACGTCGCGCGGCTTCTGGTAAATGCGTTGGAAGGCCGTCTCGTCCGTGCGGGCGTCGAAGCCCCAGGCGCGGCAACGGACCTCTTTCTGCACGTCCTCTTCGACCGCAAGCTGCAGCGCCTCTTCCACGGTGATGCCGTAGAGATGATTGAGATGCGCCCGGTATTTGACCAGGCCGAGGCCGTGCTTCAGCGTCTCAGCGCCCAGCCGCAGCGGTGCGCGGCCGTGGAAGATCAGCGCTTCGCGCTCGTCGGCCGGCACGAGTTCTGCCACTTCGTCCAGCAGCCGCTCGGCGAGCAGCAGCCAGTCGAAGGCCTCGCCGCCGATCAGATAGGCGTAGTGCCGCTCGCCGACGATCTCCGTGGGCACGCGCCAGCGCTGGACGGCGCGGAGCAGCGCGTCAAACCAGGGTTCGCCGGCAAGCAACGCGGCGCGCAAACCGGCGATCACCTCGCCCGGGGTGCGGGTGAGGTCGTCGTAGACGAGTTGGGTGGTTTCCGTTGTCATACCCTGCCACCTTAGCCCCGGCCGGCAGGCATGGCAAGGAAAGCGACGGCGTGAGCGCGTACGCTCGAGCCTGAGCGAGCCCGCGTGCCGTATCCTGCGCCCATTGCACCACGCTGGCCGCCTCTGCACACGGTTGTGATCCGCCGCGGACTCTGCAACAATCGATCTGTCCCCAGCAGCGGCCTCACCCCCGGCCCCTCTCTGTTCCAGATCGCGCGGAGCGCGATGTCGAAAACTGGAGAGGGGAGTTCTGTTTGCGGCCTTCGTCCTCGGTCACCACCAGATCACGTCGTCCATGGTATCGTCGTCGTGCTGCTCGGGCGGCGGCGCGTTCCAGATGCTCGTGCCCAGATACTTCCAGCCGGCGTCGGCGAACAGGCAGACGATGTTGCCGTGCTCGATGCGGCTGGCGAACTTGAGCGCCGCATGCAGCACCGCTCCCGCCGAAACGCCGGCGAAGATGCCCTCGCGGTGGATCAGCGCGTAGGCGTGGCTGAAGGCGTGGCGGCTGCGCACCAGCACGCGGCCGTCGAGCATCGCCAGGTCGAGGATCGGCGGAATATAGCCGTCGCGCAGGCTTCTCAAGCCTTGTACGAAGTTGCCGGGATGCGGCTCGACCGCCACGACTCTGGTATGCGGATTCGCCTCTTTCAGCCGCCGGCCGGTGCCCATGATTGTGCCGCCCGTGCCCAGCCCGGCGACGAAGATGTCGACATTCGGCAGGTCGGCGAGGATCTCGGCGCCGGTGCCCTCGTAGTGGGCGCGGCTGTTCTCCTCGTTGGCGAACTGATCGAGGATGAACCAGCCGCGCGCGCGTGCCAGCTCGCGCGCCAGATCCATCGCCCGCTTGATTCCGGCCTCGGCCGGCACCCAGATGATCTCGGCGCCGTAGACGCGCAGCAGGTCGCCGATCTCGGGGAAGACATTCTCCGGCACGACAACTTTGACCGTATAGCCGAGCTGGCGGCCGATCATGGCGAGCGCGATGCCGGTGTTGCCGGTCGTCGCTTCCACGATCGTGGCGCCCTGCGTGAGCTTGCCCTCGCGCCGCGCCACCAGCAGCATGCGCCGCACGATGCGGTCTTTGACACTGCCCGTCGGGTTTTGCCCTTCGAGCTTGGCAAACAGGCGCACTCCCGGCTTCAGGTCGAGATGGCGCAGCTCGACCAGCGGCGTCTCGCCGATGTGTTCGAGCACGTCTGCACAGGTCAGATGCGCCACGATGTTGCTCGCTTTCGCGCGCCGCCCGCGCGGCCGCGCCTTACCCCAGGAAGTCAGCCACCAGCCGGTTGAATTCGGCGGCCTGCTCGAAGGGCGGCATATGGCCGCAGCGCTCGAATACGTGCAACCGCGCCCCGGCCACACGTTTCACCGCCCGGTAGGCGTAGCGCACGGGGATCGTCTTATCGTTGCGACCCCAGACGATCAGCACCGGCAGGGCAAGCTTCGACGCCGAGCGCAGGTGCCGCCGCCAGCGCCGCACGCCGAGCAGCGTGATGTTGCTGCGCAGGCTGCGCAGGAAGGCGCGGCGGTTGCCGGGCTGGCTCCAGACATCGTAGACCGCGTCCACCAGCTCGGGTGTGATCGTGTCCGGGTCGTAGACCTGCCGTGCGAGGGCGCCGCGCACCTGTTCGAGCGTGGGCGTCTCCACAAAATGATCGACCAGCGGCAGCGTCAGCATACGCAGCGGCCAGCTCACGTTGCGGCCGAAGCCGGCGCTGCTGACGAGTACGAGGCGCGTAACCAGCTCCGGCCGCTCGGCCGCGGCCAGGGCGCACATCAGCCCGCCGGCGGACAGACCGACCAGCGCCGCCGGCTCGCCGCAGACCTCTTCGATAAAGGCGCGCACGAAGGCGCCGCCCTCCTCCGCTCGATACTCGGCATCGGGCGCCGGCGAGTGGCCGTGGCCCGGCAGATCGAGCGCGTACACGCGGGCGATCGCGGCCAGCTCCTCGATGTTGCGCTGATAGCTGATCAGTGAGCCGCCGACGCCGTGCACAAGCACGAGCGGCGGCCCGTCGCCCGAAACGACGAAATGCGTACGGTAGCCGGCAACCGTGCGGTAGTGCTCTTCGATGACGCTCATCGACCCATCCTAACGCGAATCGCAATGCGAGCGACATTAGCTGATCTCCCGATAGAGGGAGGCGGCCCTCATACCCCCGGCCCCTGGCGCTCCCATCCGCATGCGGTCGTGAGCCCGCAGGAGGCTTGGGGGCGGTCTGGGAGCGCCGCACCGGTGTCAGCGGGTGATGGCGGCGGACGGTGGTCAGGGCATCGCGGCCGCCTGCCGGGGTGGCGGCGTGCGCGCGGGCCGGGGGCTGACGGCGCCAGGGCGCCGCCCGTGCCGATACGGGGCAGGGTCCTGGCAGCTGTCCGGACGTAGCGGGCAGGCCGACGCCCCGCGTCTCCGGGGGCGGAGACATACACGGGGCGATCCGGCGGCGGGCGTGCCGGTGGGGTTCGGGTGAGCGGTGCGCGGCTGGGCGCCCGCCCGCCCAACGATGTGTGGGGAGGGGCGCGCCATCATGCGAGCGCCCCGCCCATCCTGCCCATGATCGCCCCCTGCTCTCCCATACTGCGCGTCGCAGGCGGCGGATCTCCCAAGCAACTGTGTATGGGAGAGCAGGAGGACGGGGGGGTATGAGGGCCGCCTGCATCCAGCCTTATCCTCCGCGCCCCGGCAGCACGGGCTGATAGCCCATCTCGCCGCGCAACTGGTTGACCTCGCCGCGGTGGCCGTTCATGTGCGTGATGAAGTGCAGCGTAATCGCCTGACCGATCGACTCGGTGCGCTCGCCGAGCTTAATCTCACGGCCAAGCACCGCGTCGTCGGCCGAGCCGAGAAACTCGTTGGTGCGCTTCGCCACCGTGGCGGCGTACTCGCGCAAGGCGGCCATATCGCCGACATGCAACGCCTTCGCCTCATCGGCCGGCTGGTTGGTACCGAAGCCCTTCTCGGGCAGGCCCGTTTTCGCCGCCCAGCCGCCACTGACCCACTCCTCCGGCTTCTCCTGGAACACGCGCTGCACGAACAGATCTTCGATGCGCGCCACGTGCCACAGCACCCAGGCGATCGAGTGACTTTCGCCTTCAGAACTGTGGTGCAACTGCTCGTCGCTCAGGCCGTCGCCGGCCACGCGAAACGCCTCGTGCAGGAAGTTCATGCTCTGAGCCATGTAGTCGGTGGCGCTCATGTCGCTTTCTCCTCTGTCTGTCGGTCTGTTCGGCGGGTGGGCGCGATCCCGCATCCATCGCCATAGGGGAGCAGGCCGTGCCGTCGCGCGCATTATGGCAAGACCGTGCGCCGTCCGCCATCCCGCCGCCTGCCGTCGTCAAGGCGGACGTACGCCGGTCGACCGGCCCTCGTCCGGGCTCCAGCAGGCGCGGCATCGCCGCGGCAACGACTGCCGGCAGCGTTACCAGGCGTGCGGCGAGCCGTTCTACGCTTAAACTCACGTGCGCGGTGTGGCGCGAGCGGCACAGGCCAGTTGCCCATGGATTGGCCCTTGCCGGCGGAACATGTGTTCGCTACGTTGCAATCAACAGATGCACTAATGAACATGTGTTGAGTGTCGAACCGGCAGAGCCCGAAGATGACCGACCACGAATACTTCCAAATGCGAATCGCCGAAGGCGCGGCAGCGATGCCGCCTCCCAGCCCGCCGGCGCTGGTCCGCCGCGTCGCGGTTTGGCTGGGCAGCCTCGCCCGTCGCCGCCATCCCGTCCCCGGTGTTGCGGCCGGGGAGACCGATCACGCTGTGGCAGAGGTGCGCCGCATCTTGCTGCGCCGCCGCCGTTGCCACGGGCTGGCGGCGCCGCGGCGTCCGCGTGCGGGCACAGCGTATGCAGCCCCGCGCAGGCAGCGACCGCGCGGATAGCAATTTGCCAGCCGCCTTTTCTTGGCGCGATCCAATTCTGGCGGCACGCTGCAGGCATGAACGCCGTCCAGCGTGAGTTCACCCGCGTGCTGCGCCACGTCGGCTTGCGCGTCACGGCGCTGCAGTTGGCGGTGCTCTCCGCGATCGAAGGCTGCCCGCCGCACGCCGACGCCGACACGATCGCCGCGGCCGTGCGGGCGCGCAGCGGCGATATCTCTCCGCAGACGGTCCATAATGTGCTCCGCGCGTTCGCCGAGGCCGGGTTGGTACGCCGCATCGAACCGGCAGGCAGCCCCGGTCTCTACGAGCTTCGCGCCGGAGACAACCATCACGTCGTCTGCCGGCGCTGCGGCGCCACCGTCGATATCGACTGCGTCACAGGCGCCGCGCCCTGTCTGGAGCCATCGCAGGCCGGCGGTTTCTGGATCGATGAGGCCGAAATCACCTTCTGGGGCCTCTGCCCACGCTGTCAGGGCGAGGCCAACGCACGGCAATCGGCGGTCCTCACGCAGTATACGAAGGCCGGCCTGTTCAGCAAGGTCGGCAAGCAGACGCCCGTCTTCGCGCGCTTCTCCACCGTCGCCGGCGAGTTGGGCTCGGCCGACACCAAGCGCGACCCACATGGCTTTGCGATCAAGTTCTACACCGAGCAGGGCAACTACACGCCGGTCTTCTTCATCCGCGACCCGCAGAAGTTCTCCGACTTCATCCACTCGCAGAAACGTCATCCGGTCACCAACGTGCAAGACCACAACATGCAGTGGGACTTCTGGAGCCTCTCGCCCGCGTCCCGCGCACCAGGTCACGTTCCGGATGAGCGACCGCGGCATGCCGCGTAGCTGGCGCAATATGAACGGCTACTCCAGCCACACGTTCATGTGGGTCAACGCCGCGGGCAAGAAGTTCTGGGTGAAGTATCACTTCAAGACCGACCAGGGCATCGCCAACTTCACCGACGCCGAAGCGAAGGCGATGACCGCCGAGGATCCCGACTACCACATGCGCGACCTGTTCAACGCGATCGCGCGGGGCGATGCGCCGAGCTGGACGGTGCAGATGCAGATCATGCCGTTCGAGGACGCGGCGAACTACCGCTTCAATCCCTTCGACCTGGCCAAGATCTGGCCGCACGGCGACTATCCGCCGATCGAGCTCGGCCGCCTGACGTTGAACCGCAATCCGGAGAACTACTTCGCCAAAGTCGAGCAGTCCTCGTTCGAGCCGGCCAACATGGTGCCCGGCATCGGTCCCAGCCCGGACAAGATGCTGCTGGGCCGCCTGTTCAGCTATCCCGATACGCACCGGCACCGCACTAACGCGGCGCGGGCGCCTGTCTTCCTCAGCGGCTCCAGTAACGGCGGGCATTTCCGGGGCGTCTGTATCTGGTCGTCCGCCTGCAGCAGAATCACGCCGCAGTCGTGCGCCGGTACCGGCGCTTGCACGCTCGCAAGCCGGTATACATCCGGCGCGCGCTCGCGGAGCGTATACGGGTTGATGCGGTCTTCACCACGGCCGCTGAAGCCTGAGGCCGCCGCGGCGCCGGGCGCCCGGCCGTACGCGGGTCCTCAGAATCGCATACAATCCGCATCGGAACGCATCAGGAGGAACAGCGATGACCAGCTTCGCCGCACTGCGGCTGCCCTCGACGGCTCGGTTCTGGCTCGTAATCGCCGCGCTGGCCACGCTGGCCGCGCTCAGCGCCGGACATGCAGCAAAGGCACAAAGCAGTCCAACCGTGCTCGTGTCGCAGAACGCCAATCTCGGCACGGCGATTCTGACCGACGCCAACGGCATGACCCTCTACACGTTCGGCAACGACCAGCCCGGCGTCAGCAACTGCAATGGCGGCTGCGCCAACGTCTGGCCCGCCTTCCAGCCGCCCGCGGGCGACCTTACCCTGCCCGACGGCGCCACGGGCGTGCTCGATGTGATCACGCGCGACGACGGCACCATGCAGGTGACGTACAACGGCATGCCGCTCTACAACTTCTCCGGCGACGCGAACCCCGGCGACACCAACGGCCAGGGCATCGGCGGTGTCTGGTTCGCCGCCATGCCGTAGACGGCGGTAACGCCGCGGCTTCGGCACAGTGCAGCGCGTGCGGGGCACCTAACCCTGCTTTCGCAAGCGAAAGCTGTCCCTTCCCGAACCGGGAAGGGACTTCTGAAGCATTCCTGCCGTTGTGCGACGGCGGCGGGGCCGCGGTGTCCTTGTGGGACCGGCAGCGGGTTTACCTCGCATCGGTCCGGTGATCCTCGAACCCAGACCCTTCCTGCGTCGGGAAGGGACAGACTTCCCGCAAGAGAAGTCAGGGTTAGGCGCCCCGGCAATTGCACGCGCCAGGGATACATCTCCGGCGGCACACCGGCGTTGTTGGGATGCAGCGCGATCGGACGCTGCTCATGTGTCTGCTCGAAGGAGGGGTCATCGCCCCCTCCTCGCGTCTTCGCGTGGGAGACTCGCGCGTGTCCTGCTGGATCCGCCCACGCGCTGCAAACTGCGGCCAAACCAGGCGGCCGCCAACTGCACCACTGACTCCAGCGCGCCCGGCTCCTCGAAGAGATGCGTTGCGCCCGGCACAATCTGTAACTCCGCGTTGGCAGGCAACTCGGCCAGCGCCTGCCGGTTCAGCTCGATCACGGCGCGGTCGTTGCCGCCCGCGATCAGCAGCACGGGTGCCCGCAGCCGGCCGAGCGCCGCGCCCGCCAGATCGGGCCGCCCGCCGCGCGAGACGACCGCGGCGACGGCCTCTCGCCGCGCGGCTGCAGCCAGCAGCGCCGCTGCTGCCCCGGTGCTGGCGCCGAACAGTCCGACCGGCAGCGCCGCCGTCTCCGGCTCGTTGCTCAGCCAGTCCACCGCGCCGGTCATGCGCCGGCCGAGCAAGGCGATGTCGAAGCGCAGCTCGGCCGTGCGCTCGTCGATCGCCGCCTCGGCCGGGGTGAGCAGGTCGAAGAGCAGGGTGCCGAAGCCGGCGTCGTTCAAGGCGCGT
Source organism: uncultured Chloroflexota bacterium (assembly GCA_937879875.1). Taxonomy (GTDB): domain Bacteria; phylum Chloroflexota; class Dehalococcoidia; order CAUJGQ01; family CAUJGQ01; genus CALFMN01. The sequence continues at coordinate 12,207 of CALFMN010000169.1, forward strand.
GCAACCTGGCGATTACGCGAGCTGCGGCGGCTGCTGCCGCTGCCGTGCGCGAAGGCGACGACGCCCCGTGCTCCGTTCGGGAGTACGAGATCGCCTTCGAGCGGCGTGTCGCCGGCCCGGACAAGCACAGCGTGCGAAGGTGTGCCGCCAGTTGTGTTACCGCGCATGGCATCGCCGCTTTCCGCGCCGGGCGCGGCCGTGGCAGCCGGCCGTATGTGCGAGAACCCGTCGCACCGCTCGGCCGAGCGGGAGTGCAACGGGTTCTCAGGTGCATCGCCGGCTCGTCGTTTGGCCGGCCCGCCTGCTGCTCCGGCTAGTCCACGTCGTCGCCGAGCCGGCCGGCCTCGTGCTGCTCGCGGGTGCAGGTGCAGCCGCTGCCGGTGGCGCAGCCTTCGCAGCAGAAGGTGTCGCGGCCGCGCTGATAGCCCTGACCGCCGTTGCCCTGCCAATCTTCGCGCGACATGCCGCAATTCGGGCACGATTGAATGAACGCCATCATTCGACTCCTTGTGCAGTTGGCGAGTCGCCGCGCGACTCTCACTCACTGGCCCTTCTTGTGCCCTTCTTCCCTGTGGTGCTTCAGCACCGTGCGCGCCGCGACCTCTTCGGCACGGTCACCGTAGCGACCAGACTTCTCCGCGTCTCTTTTGATGTCCTCATACATGCGTTGCTCTTTCGGGCCAACGCCCTTTACGTGCTTCTCTCCGGGCATCTCGCCACCTCGCGATTCTTGTAGCTGTGCGTATGCCGCGCCGGCTCAGGCGTGCGGCTGATTCGGCGCCGTGTGGTCGTGAATGTGCGCTTCCTTCGGGTGCCCGGCGACTTCGTCGTCCTGGCTGTAGTCGTGGCTGTGTGTCAGCCCGGCGTGGTTGTGCTCGTGCGTGTGCCAGTAGGTGCGGTGCTCCCAATCGCCGGTGATGCCGCCCTTGTGGTGATGCGCAACGTGGTAGTGGTCGTGCGTATGCACCGTCTCCGGATGCAGATGGGTGGGCTGCTTGCCCTCGCCCTCGGTGTGCTGGGTCGCGGTCTGCATGGTCATGATCGAAGTCTCCTCATCTCCCAACGGACGAACAATGACGAACGGCGGGCGTTGCTCGGGTATGCTGCCGGGGCGCCCCGGCAGCATACCCGAGCAACGCCCGCCGTTCGTCATTGTTCGTCCGTTGGGAGATGAGGAGACTTCGATCATGACCATGCAGACCGCGACCCAGCACACCGAGGGCGAGGGCAAGCAGCCCACCCATCTGCATCCGGAGACGGTGCATACGCACGACCACTACCACGTTGCGCATCACCACAAGGGCGGCATCACCGGCGATTGGGAGCACCGCACCTACTGGCACACGCACGAGCACAACCACGCCGGGCTGACACACAGCCACGACTACAGCCAGGACGACGAAGTCGCCGGGCACCCGAAGGAAGCGCACATTCACGACCACACGGCGCCGAATCAGCCGCACGCCTGAGCCGGCGCGGCATACGCACAGCTACAAGAATCGCGAGGTGGCGAGATGCCCGGAGAGAAGCACGTAAAGGGCGTTGGCCCGAAAGAGCAACGCATGTATGAGGACATCAAAAGAGACGCGGAGAAGTCTGGTCGCTACGGTGACCGTGCCGAAGAGGTCGCGGCGCGCACGGTGCTGAAGCACCACAGGGAAGAAGGGCACAAGAAGGGCCAGTGAGTGAGAGTCGCGCGGCGACTCGCCAACTGCACAAGGAGTCGAATGATGGCGTTCATTCAATCGTGCCCGAATTGCGGCATGTCGCGCGAAGATTGGCAGGGCAACGGCGGTCAGGGCTATCAGCGCGGCCGCGACACCTTCTGCTGCGAAGGCTGCGCCACCGGCAGCGGCTGCACCTGCACCCGCGAGCAGCACGAGGCCGGCCGGCTCGGCGACGACGTGGACTAGCCGGAGCAGCAGGCGGGCCGGCCAAACGACGAGCCGGCGATGCACCTGAGAACCCGTTGCACTCCCGCTCGGCCGAGCGGTGCGACGGGTTCTCGCACATACGGCCGGCTGCCACGGCCGCGCCCGGCGCGGAAAGCGGCGATGCCATGCGCGGTAACACAACTGGCGGCACACCTTCGCACGCTGTGCTTGTCCGGGCCGGCGACACGCCGCTCGAAGGCGATCTCGTACTCCCGAACGGAGCACGGGGCGTCGTCGCCTTCGCGCACGGCAGCGGCAGCAGCCGCCGCAGCTCGCGTAATCGCCAGGTTGCACGCGCCTTGAACGACGCCGGCTTCGGCACCCTGCTCTTCGACCTGCTCACCCCGGCCGAGGCGGCGATCGACGAGCGCACGGCCGAGCTGCGCTTCGACATCGCCTTGCTCGGCCGGCGCATGACCGGCGCGGTGGACTGGCTGAGCAACGAGCCGGAGACGGCGGCGCTGCCGGTCGGACTGTTCGGCGCCAGCACCGGGGCAGCAGCGGCGCTGCTGGCTGCAGCCGCGCGGCGAGAGGCCGTCGCCGCGGTCGTCTCGCGCGGCGGGCGGCCCGATCTGGCGGGCGCGGCGCTCGGCCGGCTGCGGGCACCCGTGCTGCTGATCGCGGGCGGCAACGACCGCGCCGTGATCGAGCTGAACCGGCAGGCGCTGGCCGAGTTGCCTGCCAACGCGGAGTTACAGATTGTGCCGGGCGCAACGCATCTCTTCGAGGAGCCGGGCGCGCTGGAGTCAGTGGTGCAGTTGGCGGCCGCCTGGTTTGGCCGCAGTTTGCAGCGCGTGGGCGGATCCAGCAGGACACGCGCGAGTCTCCCACGCGAAGACGCGAGGAGGGGGCGATGACCCCTCCTTCGAGCAGACACATGAGCAGCGTCCGATCGCGCTGCATCCCAACAACGCCGGTGTGCCGCCGGAGATGTATCCCTGGCGCGTGCAATTGCCGGGGCGCCTAACCCTGACTTCTCTTGCGGGAAGTCTGTCCCTTCCCGACGCAGGAAGGGTCTGGGTTCGAGGATCACCGGACCGATGCGAGGTAAACCCGCTGCCGGTCCCACAAGGACACCGCGGCCCCGCCGCCGTCGCACAACGGCAGGAATGCTTCAGAAGTCCCTTCCCGGTTCGGGAAGGGACAGCTTTCGCTTGCGAAAGCAGGGTTAGGTGCCCCGCACGCGCTGCACTGTGCCGAAGCCGCGGCGTTACCGCCGTCTACGGCATGGCGGCGAACCAGACACCGCCGATGCCCTGGCCGTTGGTGTCGCCGGGGTTCGCGTCGCCGGAGAAGTTGTAGAGCGGCATGCCGTTGTACGTCACCTGCATGGTGCCGTCGTCGCGCGTGATCACATCGAGCACGCCCGTGGCGCCGTCGGGCAGGGTAAGGTCGCCCGCGGGCGGCTGGAAGGCGGGCCAGACGTTGGCGCAGCCGCCATTGCAGTTGCTGACGCCGGGCTGGTCGTTGCCGAACGTGTAGAGGGTCATGCCGTTGGCGTCGGTCAGAATCGCCGTGCCGAGATTGGCGTTCTGCGACACGAGCACGGTTGGACTGCTTTGTGCCTTTGCTGCATGTCCGGCGCTGAGCGCGGCCAGCGTGGCCAGCGCGGCGATTACGAGCCAGAACCGAGCCGTCGAGGGCAGCCGCAGTGCGGCGAAGCTGGTCATCGCTGTTCCTCCTGATGCGTTCCGATGCGGATTGTATGCGATTCTGAGGACCCGCGTACGGCCGGGCGCCCGGCGCCGCGGCGGCCTCAGGCTTCAGCGGCCGTGGTGAAGACCGCATCAACCCGTATACGCTCCGCGAGCGCGCGCCGGATGTATACCGGCTTGCGAGCGTGCAAGCGCCGGTACCGGCGCACGACTGCGGCGTGATTCTGCTGCAGGCGGACGACCAGATACAGACGCCCCGGAAATGCCCGCCGTTACTGGAGCCGCTGAGGAAGACAGGCGCCCGCGCCGCGTTAGTGCGGTGCCGGTGCGTATCGGGATAGCTGAACAGGCGGCCCAGCAGCATCTTGTCCGGGCTGGGACCGATGCCGGGCACCATGTTGGCCGGCTCGAACGAGGACTGCTCGACTTTGGCGAAGTAGTTCTCCGGATTGCGGTTCAACGTCAGGCGGCCGAGCTCGATCGGCGGATAGTCGCCGTGCGGCCAGATCTTGGCCAGGTCGAAGGGATTGAAGCGGTAGTTCGCCGCGTCCTCGAACGGCATGATCTGCATCTGCACCGTCCAGCTCGGCGCATCGCCCCGCGCGATCGCGTTGAACAGGTCGCGCATGTGGTAGTCGGGATCCTCGGCGGTCATCGCCTTCGCTTCGGCGTCGGTGAAGTTGGCGATGCCCTGGTCGGTCTTGAAGTGATACTTCACCCAGAACTTCTTGCCCGCGGCGTTGACCCACATGAACGTGTGGCTGGAGTAGCCGTTCATATTGCGCCAGCTACGCGGCATGCCGCGGTCGCTCATCCGGAACGTGACCTGGTGCGCGGGACGCGGGCGAGAGGCTCCAGAAGTCCCACTGCATGTTGTGGTCTTGCACGTTGGTGACCGGATGACGTTTCTGCGAGTGGATGAAGTCGGAGAACTTCTGCGGGTCGCGGATGAAGAAGACCGGCGTGTAGTTGCCCTGCTCGGTGTAGAACTTGATCGCAAAGCCATGTGGGTCGCGCTTGGTGTCGGCCGAGCCCAACTCGCCGGCGACGGTGGAGAAGCGCGCGAAGACGGGCGTCTGCTTGCCGACCTTGCTGAACAGGCCGGCCTTCGTATACTGCGTGAGGACCGCCGATTGCCGTGCGTTGGCCTCGCCCTGACAGCGTGGGCAGAGGCCCCAGAAGGTGATTTCGGCCTCATCGATCCAGAAACCGCCGGCCTGCGATGGCTCCAGACAGGGCGCGGCGCCTGTGACGCAGTCGATATCGACGGTGGCGCCGCAGCGCCGGCAGACGACGTGATGGTTGTCTCCGGCGCGAAGCTCGTAGAGACCGGGGCTGCCTGCCGGTTCGATGCGGCGTACCAACCCGGCCTCGGCGAACGCGCGGAGCACATTATGGACCGTCTGCGGAGAGATATCGCCGCTGCGCGCCCGCACGGCCGCGGCGATCGTGTCGGCGTCGGCGTGCGGCGGGCAGCCTTCGATCGCGGAGAGCACCGCCAACTGCAGCGCCGTGACGCGCAAGCCGACGTGGCGCAGCACGCGGGTGAACTCACGCTGGACGGCGTTCATGCCTGCAGCGTGCCGCCAGAATTGGATCGCGCCAAGAAAAGGCGGCTGGCAAATTGCTATCCGCGCGGTCGCTGCCTGCGCGGGGCTGCATACGCTGTGCCCGCACGCGGACGCCGCGGCGCCGCCAGCCCGTGGCAACGGCGGCGGCGCAGCAAGATGCGGCGCACCTCTGCCACAGCGTGATCGGTCTCCCCGGCCGCAACACCGGGGACGGGATGGCGGCGACGGGCGAGGCTGCCCAGCCAAACCGCGACGCGGCGGACCAGCGCCGGCGGGCTGGGAGGCGGCATCGCTGCCGCGCCTTCGGCGATTCGCATTTGGAAGTATTCGTGGTCGGTCATCTTCGGGCTCTGCCGGTTCGACACTCAACACATGTTCATTAGTGCATCTGTTGATTGCAACGTAGCGAACACATGTTCCGCCGGCAAGGGCCAATCCATGGGCAACTGGCCTGTGCCGCTCGCGCCACACCGCGCACGTGAGTTTAAGCGTAGAACGGCTCGCCGCACGCCTGGTAACGCTGCCGGCAGTCGTTGCCGCGGCGATGCCGCGCCTGCTGGAGCCCGGACGAGGGCCGGTCGACCGGCGTACGTCCGCCTTGACGACGGCAGGCGGCGGGATGGCGGACGGCGCACGGTCTTGCCATAATGCGCGCGACGGCACGGCCTGCTCCCCTATGGCGATGGATGCGGGATCGCGCCCACCCGCCGAACAGACCGACAGACAGAGGAGAAAGCGACATGAGCGCCACCGACTACATGGCTCAGAGCATGAACTTCCTGCACGAGGCGTTTCGCGTGGCCGGCGACGGCCTGAGCGACGAGCAGTTGCACCACAGTTCTGAAGGCGAAAGTCACTCGATCGCCTGGGTGCTGTGGCACGTGGCGCGCATCGAAGATCTGTTCGTGCAGCGCGTGTTCCAGGAGAAGCCGGAGGAGTGGGTCAGTGGCGGCTGGGCGGCGAAAACGGGCCTGCCCGAGAAGGGCTTCGGTACCAACCAGCCGGCCGATGAGGCGAAGGCGTTGCATGTCGGCGATATGGCCGCCTTGCGCGAGTACGCCGCCACGGTGGCGAAGCGCACCAACGAGTTTCTCGGCTCGGCCGACGACGCGGTGCTTGGCCGTGAGATTAAGCTCGGCGAGCGCACCGAGTCGATCGGTCAGGCGATTACGCTGCACTTCATCACGCACATGAACGGCCACCGCGGCGAGGTCAACCAGTTGCGCGGCGAGATGGGCTATCAGCCCGTGCTGCCGGGGCGCGGAGGATAAGGCTGGATGCAGGCGGCCCTCATACCCCCCCGTCCTCCTGCTCTCCCATACACAGTTGCTTGGGAGATCCGCCGCCTGCGACGCGCAGTATGGGAGAGCAGGGGGCGATCATGGGCAGGATGGGCGGGGCGCTCGCATGATGGCGCGCCCCTCCCCACACATCGTTGGGCGGGCGGGCGCCCAGCCGCGCACCGCTCACCCGAACCCCACCGGCACGCCCGCCGCCGGATCGCCCCGTGTATGTCTCCGCCCCCGGAGACGCGGGGCGTCGGCCTGCCCGCTACGTCCGGACAGCTGCCAGGACCCTGCCCCGTATCGGCACGGGCGGCGCCCTGGCGCCGTCAGCCCCCGGCCCGCGCGCACGCCGCCACCCCGGCAGGCGGCCGCGATGCCCTGACCACCGTCCGCCGCCATCACCCGCTGACACCGGTGCGGCGCTCCCAGACCGCCCCCAAGCCTCCTGCGGGCTCACGACCGCATGCGGATGGGAGCGCCAGGGGCCGGGGGTATGAGGGCCGCCTCCCTCTATCGGGAGATCAGCTAATGTCGCTCGCATTGCGATTCGCGTTAGGATGGGTCGATGAGCGTCATCGAAGAGCACTACCGCACGGTTGCCGGCTACCGTACGCATTTCGTCGTTTCGGGCGACGGGCCGCCGCTCGTGCTTGTGCACGGCGTCGGCGGCTCACTGATCAGCTATCAGCGCAACATCGAGGAGCTGGCCGCGATCGCCCGCGTGTACGCGCTCGATCTGCCGGGCCACGGCCACTCGCCGGCGCCCGATGCCGAGTATCGAGCGGAGGAGGGCGGCGCCTTCGTGCGCGCCTTTATCGAAGAGGTCTGCGGCGAGCCGGCGGCGCTGGTCGGTCTGTCCGCCGGCGGGCTGATGTGCGCCCTGGCCGCGGCCGAGCGGCCGGAGCTGGTTACGCGCCTCGTACTCGTCAGCAGCGCCGGCTTCGGCCGCAACGTGAGCTGGCCGCTGCGTATGCTGACGCTGCCGCTGGTCGATCATTTTGTGGAGACGCCCACGCTCGAACAGGTGCGCGGCGCCCTCGCACGGCAGGTCTACGACCCGGACACGATCACACCCGAGCTGGTGGACGCGGTCTACGATGTCTGGAGCCAGCCCGGCAACCGCCGCGCCTTCCTGCGCAGCCTGCGCAGCAACATCACGCTGCTCGGCGTGCGGCGCTGGCGGCGGCACCTGCGCTCGGCGTCGAAGCTTGCCCTGCCGGTGCTGATCGTCTGGGGTCGCAACGATAAGACGATCCCCGTGCGCTACGCCTACCGGGCGGTGAAACGTGTGGCCGGGGCGCGGTTGCACGTATTCGAGCGCTGCGGCCATATGCCGCCCTTCGAGCAGGCCGCCGAATTCAACCGGCTGGTGGCTGACTTCCTGGGGTAAGGCGCGGCCGCGCGGGCGGCGCGCGAAAGCGAGCAACATCGTGGCGCATCTGACCTGTGCAGACGTGCTCGAACACATCGGCGAGACGCCGCTGGTCGAGCTGCGCCATCTCGACCTGAAGCCGGGAGTGCGCCTGTTTGCCAAGCTCGAAGGGCAAAACCCGACGGGCAGTGTCAAAGACCGCATCGTGCGGCGCATGCTGCTGGTGGCGCGGCGCGAGGGCAAGCTCACGCAGGGCGCCACGATCGTGGAAGCGACGACCGGCAACACCGGCATCGCGCTCGCCATGATCGGCCGCCAGCTCGGCTATACGGTCAAAGTTGTCGTGCCGGAGAATGTCTTCCCCGAGATCGGCGACCTGCTGCGCGTCTACGGCGCCGAGATCATCTGGGTGCCGGCCGAGGCCGGAATCAAGCGGGCGATGGATCTGGCGCGCGAGCTGGCACGCGCGCGCGGCTGGTTCATCCTCGATCAGTTCGCCAACGAGGAGAACAGCCGCGCCCACTACGAGGGCACCGGCGCCGAGATCCTCGCCGACCTGCCGAATGTCGACATCTTCGTCGCCGGGCTGGGCACGGGCGGCACAATCATGGGCACCGGCCGGCGGCTGAAAGAGGCGAATCCGCATACCAGAGTCGTGGCGGTCGAGCCGCATCCCGGCAACTTCGTACAAGGCTTGAGAAGCCTGCGCGACGGCTATATTCCGCCGATCCTCGACCTGGCGATGCTCGACGGCCGCGTGCTGGTGCGCAGCCGCCACGCCTTCAGCCACGCCTACGCGCTGATCCACCGCGAGGGCATCTTCGCCGGCGTTTCGGCGGGAGCGGTGCTGCATGCGGCGCTCAAGTTCGCCAGCCGCATCGAGCACGGCAACATCGTCTGCCTGTTCGCCGACGCCGGCTGGAAGTATCTGGGCACGAGCATCTGGAACGCGCCGCCGCCCGAGCAGCACGACGACGATACCATGGACGACGTGATCTGGTGGTGACCGAGGACGAAGGCCGCAAACAGAACTCCCCTCTCCAGTTTTCGACATCGCGCTCCGCGCGATCTGGAACAGAGAGGGGCCGGGGGTGAGGCCGCTGCTGGGGACAGATCGATTGTTGCAGAGTCCGCGGCGGATCACAACCGTGTGCAGAGGCGGCCAGCGTGGTGCAATGGGCGCAGGATACGGCACGCGGGCTCGCTCAGGCTCGAGCGTACGCGCTCACGCCGTCGCTTTCCTTGCCATGCCTGCCGGCCGGGGCTAAGGTGGCAGGGTATGACAACGGAAACCACCCAACTCGTCTACGACGACCTCACCCGCACCCCGGGCGAGGTGATCGCCGGTTTGCGCGCCGCGTTGCTTGCCGGCGAACCCTGGTTTGACGCGCTGCTCCGCGCCGTCCAGCGCTGGCGCGTGCCCACGGAGATCGTCGGCGAGCGGCACTACGCCTATCTGATCGGCGGCGAGGCCTTCGACTGGCTGCTGCTCGCCGAGCGGCTGCTGGACGAAGTGGCAGAACTCGTGCCGGCCGACGAGCGCGAAGCGCTGATCTTCCACGGCCGCGCACCGCTGCGGCTGGGCGCTGAGACGCTGAAGCACGGCCTCGGCCTGGTCAAATACCGGGCGCATCTCAATCATCTCTACGGCATCACCGTGGAAGAGGCGCTGCAGCTTGCGGTCGAAGAGGACGTGCAGAAAGAGGTCCGTTGCCGCGCCTGGGGCTTCGACGCCCGCACGGACGAGACGGCCTTCCAACGCATTTACCAGAAGCCGCGCGACGTGCTGCTGGGGCTGTTCCGCGAGCAACGTGGCCTGCCCCACGGCGAGCGCACGACCTTCGGCGAGCAGCGCGAATTTACCTACTGGCTGTTCAAGTACCGCCTGCGCCAGTGCGACCGCGCCAAAGTCGCCAGCGACACGCGCCGCGGCCTTGTCCGCCTGGCCCAGCTTGACGCGCTGCGCCAGCCACACGCCCCGGCTGAAGCGCACGAGATTCCTGCCGAATTCATCGACCTGCCGCGTTAGGCGGGCACCAGGGTATCGTTCCCGGTACCATTGCTGCTGAATTCGTGCGACAGCGGGCACCCGGGGCACCTAACCCTGATATCGCTGAAGCGATAGCTGTCCCTTCCAGTTTCGGGAAGGGACAGCTAAAGCGTTCCCGGCGGCGCTGGACGGCGGCGGGGCTGCGGTGTCTTCGTGAGAGACGCGGAAGGCTCGTCTCCCACACGATCGTCGGTCCTCGAACCGAACCCTTCCCGTGTCGGGAAGGGAGCTTTGGCGCCAGCCGAAGCGGGGTTAGGTGCCCCGCCCGGGTATCGGCGCCTGGGCGCTCTCGAAATCTCCCTCAGGCGCCCGGCCGGAGGGGAAAGACGCGCGACACGCACACCCCGGCAGGAGCCGATGTCCGCACCGCCTTCAGTTCAACAGGCTGACGAGGCGCCGCCGGCGAGCGGAGGCCACGCGCGGGCGCTGACGCTCGCCTCGGCGATCGTCGCGGCCACGTACTTCGGCAGCCGCGTGCTCGGCGCGCTGCGCACGACGGCGATCGCCCACGCCTTCGGCACGCCGCCGGAGCTTGACGCCTACTACATCGGCAATCGCATCCCCGATCTGCTGTTTCAGGTTATCGCCGGCGCCACGCTCGCCTCGGCCTTCATTCCGACCTTTGCCCGCGTACGCAGCCGCCGCGGTGAAGAGGCGTCGTGGCGGCTGGCCAGCGCCGCGCTGAACATGGTCACGCTGGCGACGGCGCTGTTGGCCGTCATTGCCTTCGTGCTGGCGCCGAAGCTTGTGCCGCTGACCGCGCCAGGGCTGGGCGACAGCGTCGGCCGCGGGCCGGAGATGCGGACGCTGGCCATCAAACTTACCCGGCTGATGCTGGCAGCGCCGATCGTCTTCGCCGTCAGCGGCATGGTTTCCGGCATCCTGAACGCGCGGCGCCGCTTCTTCCTCAGCGGCGTGGCGCCGATGCTGTACAACCTCGGCATCATCGGCGGGGCGATTCTGTACGGCTACGCCTTCCCGCAGCGCAGCGCCCAGTTCGGCGTCACGCTGCTGGCCGTGGCCACCGTGGCCGGCGCGGCGGGGCATCTCGTCGTGCAGTTGCCCGGCCTGGCGCGCGTCGGTATGCGCTACACCGCGACGCTCGGGCTGCGTGACCCGGCGGTGCGCGAGGTCGTGACGCTGATGCTGCCGCGCATGCTGGGGCTGGCGGCGGTGCAGGTCAATTTCGCCGTCTCCAACTTCTTCGCCTCGCAGATGGCGGCCGGCACCGTCTCCAGCCTCAGCTACGCCTGGTCGCTGGTGGTCTTGCCGCTGGCGCTCGTCGGCCAGGCGATCTCAACGGCCGTTTTCCCGCACATGGCCGACCAGGCCGCGGACGATGACCACCACGAGCTGCGCAACACGCTGGCGCAGGCGCTGCGCATCATCGTCTTCCTCACGATCCCGGCCACGGTCGGCCTGGTCGTGTTGCGCGTGCCCGTGACGTCGCTGCTGCTGCAACACGGCAGCTTTACGGCGCACGATACGGGCGTTGTCGCCACGGCGTTGCTGTTCTACAGCCTCGGCCTCGCCGCGCAGGCGTTAATCGAGATTCTGAGCCGCGGTTTCTACGCCCTGCGCGACACGCGCACGCCGGTCGCCTTCGCGGTGCTGAGCATGGCGTTGAATCTTGGCTTCAGCCTGGTCTTGCGCGGGCCGCTGGGCTACCGTGGCCTGGCGCTGGCGCTCTCGCTGGCTGTGACCGTGGAGGCTGGGTCGCTGTTCGTCGTACTGCGGGCGCGCGTCGGCGGTCTGCAGGAGCGGGCGTTGCTGTGGACGGCGGCGCGCGCGATCGTCGCCGCCTGGGTCATGGCGGTGGCCGTGGCGGCGGCGATGGTCTGGGCGCAACATACCGGCCTCTTCGCGGATCGGCGCGGTGTGCGCTATCTGTTCGAGGCATGCATCGGCATTCCGGTTGGTGCGGTCGCGTTCTTCGCCGTGGCCGCGCTCACGGGGTCCGAAGAGATGTGGATGCTGCTGCGGCCGCTCTGGCGGCGTCTGGCCCCCTCCCCTGCCCCTCCCTCATAGCGATGGGAGAGGGACTCCGACACTCGGCCGAATTGCAGCGCGATTGACTGCTTGCCTATAATGAGGAGGTAGCAGGCAACGGTGCCGCGCGGGCGACGCCTGGCGTCGCCCCTTGTGATCTGCAGGGGCCGAGGTGGCCCCGGGTTTCGGAGGAAGTCTTGAGTCCAGTCGATAGGACGCTGGTGTGCCGGGATTGCGGGCGTGAGTTCGTCTTCACGGCGGGAGAGCAGGAGTTCTACGCCAGCAAAGGGTTAACGAACGACCCCGTGCGCTGCCCGTCGTGTCGCACGGCGCGTAAATCGTCGCAGACACGCAGCAGCTTCGACGCCCCGGAGGACAATGGCTACGTTCGTTACGGTACGTTCGCCAGTTACGGCGGGCGCACGCCGCGCCAGATGCATCCGGCTTCGTGTGCCGAGTGCGGCCAGATGACGGAGGTGCCGTTCGTGCCACGCGGCGACCGCCCCGTCTACTGCAGCAACTGCTACAACAAGATCCGCGCCCCGCGGCAGTAGCGCCAGCGCCACGCCGACAACCGCATAACACCCAGCCAGCGCGGCCACGGCACTCATGGCCGCGCTGTTCATGTTCCAGCGGAGCCTTTCATCAGGAGATCCCCCTCCCAACGCATTGCGCATTGCGTATTGGCTGAGGGGCAGGCAAGGGGACCGCGGGCGGCATGCGACCCGAGTCCCGCCGCGCCATCCGACGTTCGCGCCGGCTCAGTGCCAGCTCGAGCGATAGACCGAACTGGCGACCGCCCTGGCGAAGGCGCGTTGCGCGGCAGCAGAGGATTCGATCCGCCAATCGGTTTCTTTATTCTGGTTGAACCAGAGCACCGCCTGGATGCGTGGATACCGTTGCAGGATCTGCGTGCTGAAGGCATCCACGATCCACTGCGCCTTGCTGCCTCCTGCCTCGGCGCTGGCCGTCTCGGCGATCATCAGCGGCTTTGCGCTCAGCGCGGTGATGCTCTGATACGAGGCGCCGAAGACCTGTGCGAAGCTCTGCCAGGCGGCTCCGCCCCGGTTGTAGCCGTCCAGCCCCAGCCAGTCCACGTAGGCATCGCCCGGGTAGTACGGCGTCAGCACGGAGGCCGCGCTGTACACGACATTGGGGACCAGACCCAGCGCACATTGGTCGCACCCGCGGCGGCGAAGATGTCGTGTACATGCCGCCAGGCCGCGACGTACTGCGCCGCCGTGTTGCCGTTGATCCCGCCTGCCCAGGGATACCATGTCCCGTTCATCTCGTGCGCGAAGCGCAGCAGCACGGGTTTACCGTAGGCGGCGAGCCCCTGCGCCCAGCCGCGCACGTAGCCGTCGTAATTGCCGGCAATGATGTTCGGCAGGGCGAAGGCCGGCTGGTTCGCGCCCGCGGCGGGATCCCACGGCTCCCAGTTGATCATCGGTATGGAGCCATGCGCGGCCACCGCGGCCGGCAATGAGCGGTCGAAGGCGCTGCTGCCGCCGGCCCACTGCTGGTACCACTGCACGATCGCGACGTGCTTGCCGGCGTCATGCTCAAACTGCGTCACGGCCGCCAAACTGGCCGGCGCGCCCGGCTGCCAGACGCCGAGATAGATCGCCCGGCCCGGCGTACTGGCGCAGGCCACGCCGCCGGCCCGCGTCAGCAGGGCGAAGGCGACGAGCAGCGCGGCTGCCAGCGAGAGGCCGCCGCGCCGCGAAGGCCGCAACCGTTGCGCTCATATCACCCCGGTTGTGCCCACGGTCCGCACCGGCGATGGATCGTCTCAGCGGCGGACAGAAGCTGTCGCCATAGCTCTCGAGTACGCGCCGCGCTGATGCAGCGCTGTTCGGTGTCGAAACGGACAAGCTCCGGCGACGGAGGAGCGGCGGCAAACCACCCGCCTGCCCGCCGAGGACGTCTGCTGCGGCGCGGACCGCGCGCCGCCCTCGCACCACGCGTCCGGCGACGGCTGCGTTACGAGGCTGCCGGCAGCGGCTCGCCCGTATGTACGACCTCGACGTTGCGGCCCGCGAGTTCGTCGCACTCGGAGCAGTACCAGCGCAGCCGCACGGCATGGCCGCAGGTGGTGTGCCGGCGCGCGGGCACGGAGCCGGCCGGCGCGAAGCGGGCGCCCCACTCGGCGATCGCGCCGAGGATCGGATCGAGCGCGCGGCCCTTCTCCGTCAGCACGTACTCGGCCCGCGGTGGGTGCTCGCTGTAGAAGCGCCGCGCGACGATAGCGTGCTCTTCGAGCTGCTTCAGCCGATCGCCAAGCAGGTTGGTGGGAATGCCGCGCAGCGACTGCTGAAACTCGGCGAAGCGGGTCTTGCCGAGGAAGAGGTCGCGCACGATCAGCAGCGTCCAGCGGTCGCCGAGAATGTCGAGCGTGTTGGCGACCACGCAGTCCTGTCCGTAGCTCTTCATTAGCGCCATCCTTCCGCACGCAGGATAGCGCACTCGCTTGACTTCTTCAAGTGACACCGAGCGGCCGCGCTGCGCTAGCGGAAGGGCGTGGGGGTTGGGGAGGCGCTGTCTCTTATACACATCTCCGAGCCCACGAGACAGG
>CALFMN010000170.1 GCA_937879875.1 uncultured Chloroflexota bacterium
CCGCCGCGGGATGGGCGAGCGGCCGGGGACGAGCGGGCGGTGCACGGCGTTGAGCTGCTGCATGCGCTCTTTGGCGTAGCGCTCGGCGGCGGCGTTGGGACTGATGCCCTGCTCTTGTGCCATTTGCAAGACGCGCAGCGTGGTGCCAAAGACCAGCTCACCGCGGGCATGGGCGCGCTCGGCACTGTAGCCATCATGGCCGTGCGCCTCGTCAGCCACGTTGATCACGCCGCCGCAGTTGACGATGAAATCCGGCGCGAACAGGATACCGCGCTCGGCCAGGCGATCGCCGTCGGCCTCGCGTTCGAGCTGGTTGTTGGCGCCGCCGCAGACGATGCGGCAGTGCAGCCGCGGCACGGTCTTCGCATTGATCGACGCGCCCAGCGCGTTGGGCGAGAAGACGTCGCACTCGACGTCGTAGATCTTCTCCACGCTGACGAGGCGCGCGCCGAACGCCGCCGCGGCCTTGCGCGCCAGCTCCTGGTTCACGTCGGCGACGACGAGCCGGGCGCCCTCGCCGTGCAACGCCTCCATCAGGTGCCAGCCGACCTTGCCCGCGCCCTGCACGGCGATAGTCTTGCCGGCAAGGCTCGGCTCGCCCCAGACCGTCTGTGCTGCGGCCTTCATGCCGAGAAAAACGGTGCGGCCGGTGAGGATCGAGGTGTCGCCGCTGCCGCCGAAGGCCGGCGAGGTGCCGGTCACGAAGCGCGTCTCCGACGAGATCACGTTGAGGTCGTCCACCGTCGTGCCGACATCGGTGGTCGTCACATAGCGGCCGCCGAGGGTTTCGATGAAGCGGCCGTAGGCGCGCAGGAACGCCTCGGACTTATCCGTGGCCGGGTCGCCGATGATCACGGCCTTGCCGCCGCCGAAGTCCAACCCGGCGCCGGCGCATTTGTACGTCATCGCCCGCGCGAGGCGCAGCACATCCGTCAGCGCATCGTGCTCGGTCTTGTAGGGGTACATGCGCGTGCCGCCCAGGCCAGGGCCGAGCGTCGTGTCGTGAATGGCGACGATCGCGCGCAGGCCGGTAGCACGGTCGCGCCAGAAGGCGACCTCCTCGTGCCCCAGCTCCGCCATCGATGTGAAGAGGTCCATCGGTTAATCTCCAGATCCTCCCGCCGCGGCCGCCAGCAGCCCCGCCGCCGTGAGCAGGCCGGGCCGCGCCGATTCAGCTACTTCGTTCATCATCGCGAAGCGCACACCGGCCCGCCCCTTCATGTGCCGTACCAGCCGGTCGAGCATGCGGATGCGGTGGCCGCGGCCGATCACCTGCGGGTGCATCGTCAGCGTGTAGATGCCGCCGGGCACGCGCTCGTACATGAACTCGAACTCTTCGCGCCAGATCTCCTCGACCTGCGCGGGCGGGGCCATGATCGCGGCGCGGCCGGGCGAATATTCGAAGATGGGGAAATCGTCCAGAATCCAGGAGATGGGCAGCTCCACCAGCGGCGCCGGCTTGCCGAAGCGGTAGGGACCACTCGTGTCCCCCTGATCGCCGATGCGGCAGAGATACGGCGTGAAGTCGTCGGCCATCAGGCTGCTGTCGTAGCGGAAGCCGTGCGCCAGCAGCAGATCGAGCGAGTGCGGGCTGAGATCCCACGACGGCGAGCGGTAGCCGGTGGGCGGCCTGCCGCAGGCGCGCACGATCGCGTCGATGCCTTTCTGAATGATCGCCTCTTCCTCGTCGCGGCCGAGTGTGTTGGGCACCTCGTGGCAGTAGCCGTGGTGCGCGATCTCGTAGCCGGCGTCGACCACGAGCTTCACCTGTTCGGGAAAGGTGTCGATCGTGTGGCCGGGGATGTAGAACGTGGCGGGGACGCCGTGCTCTTTGAGCAGATCGAGCACGCGATAGATGCCGGCGCGGGCGCCGAACTCGCCGCGCGAGAGCGGCGTCGGCGAGGTTTCGCCGCGGAAGAGCCGGCCGCTGAGCGCATCGAAATCGAAGGACAGGCAGACGGTGCAATCGTTCATCGCCATAGGACAGGCGCCTCCCTTCAGCCTGCCCTAACGATCCGCCCGGTCAGCGTACGCGTCAAGTGGTCTGACCAGCCGGGAGTTTGTCGCCCGCTGCGCCGCGCTTCTACACTGATCTGGCAATGGTAATTGAGACACGTGGCCGCCGGCGGCGCGGCAAGTACTCCGGGCCGTATCGCCCCGGTCAGATGCTGCGGCTCACGCTGGGGCAGATGACCAACCGCGGTCACTGCCTCGCGCACACCGAAGACGGCCTCGCCGTCTTCGTGGCGTATGGCCTGCCCGGCGAAGAGGTCGTGGCCGAGGTCGGGCGCGCCTACCGCGAGCATCTCGAAGCCCACGTGGTCGAAGTCATCTCGGCCGCGCCGGAGCGTGTGCAGCCGCTCTGCCCCTACTTCGGCTCGTGCGGCGGCTGCAACTTCCAACACATGCCCTACGAGCGGCAGCTCGAACTCAAGCGCGAGGTCGTGGCCGAGACGCTGCGCCGCATCGGCCGCTTCGAAGAGGCGCCCGTGCCGCCGGCGATCGCCTCACCGCTGCCGTGGTTCTACCGCAACCAGGCCCGCTTCAGCACCAATCGCAACGGCGAGATCGGCTTCACCCGGCGGGGCAGCCACCGCGTCGAGCGCATCGATATCTGCTACATCGTCGAGCCGGCCATTCGCGACCTGATTCCGCAGTTGCAAGGCCACGGCGCCGGGCTGCACCAGATCGTGGCGCGCACCGGCGTCAACACGGGCGATCTGCTGATCAATCCCGATCTGTCGGGCCGCGGCGTGAAGTTCCCCACTGGCCAGGACTGGATGACGGAGTGCGTAGAGGGCCAACCGTTCGACATCTCCAGCGCGGCCTTCTTCCAGGTGAATACGCGCCAGGCCGAGAACATGGTGCGTCTGGTGCGCGAGCGGCTGCAGCTCGGCCCCGGTGACGTGCTGGCCGACCTCTATGCGGGCGTCGGCTTCTTCAGCAAACTGCTGGCGCCGAACTGCCGCGCGGTCGTGGCGATCGAGGTCTCGAAGGCGGCGGCGGACAACGCGCGGCGCAACCTCGTCGGCGTGGAGAACGTGGAGTACCAGCTCGGCGACGTCGAGAAGGTGCTGCCGTGCCTCGTGCGGCGGCCGAACAAGGTGTTGCTCGACCCGTCGCGTGAGGGCTGTACGCCGGCGGCCGTGGACGCCATCCTCGCCATTGCGCCGGAGCGCGTTGTCTACGTCTCTTGCGACGCCGCCACGCTTGCACGCGACCTGCGCCGCATGGTGGACGGCGGCTATACGCTGCACGAAGTCCAGCCGCTCGATATGTTCCCCCAGACCTTTCATATCGAATGTATCGCCACGCTGACGCGGGCGGGCGCCGTACGCGGCTTGCCCGTCGTTGACACTGAGTTCGGCGCCTCTCCATGATGCGCGAGGGCGTATCTGCCGCGCCTATCTCGCCTTTCCCTCATGAAACAGCCCGCGAGCGCGATTGAACGGCCGATCGCCCGCGCGACCACGAGCACGCGATCAGTTGGATGGAGGATTCTCGCGCATGGACGTCAAAGCGCCGATGGTCGGCAAGATCATCGAGGTGGTCGTCGAGTCCGGCAGCCAGGTCGCGGCGGAAGACGACCTGCTGATCATCGAGTCGATGAAGATGGAGATCCCCGTCGGCGCGCCGCGAGCGGGCACGGTGAAAGAGATCCGCGTGGCCGCAGGCGACACGGTGCAGGAAGGCGATCTGCTGCTGGTGCTGGAATAGCGCGGCGGGTGGCCCTCATAACCCCCTGCCCCTTCTCTCCCATACACAGATGGCTGGGAGATGGGCGACTGTTCAAGAGCGTATGGGAGAGAAGGGGCGATCGTGTGGTGCTGATACGGGTGGCAGCAGGCTCCCAAACGGTGGTAGGGGCGGTTCGTGAACCGCCCGTCGCGGCGCCAGCCGCGATCAGCAGCGAGACGACAGGCGCCTGGCTGGCGAGTTTCGTCAATGCCCTATGCGGTTGCAAGCGCCGGCAGCGCACCGAGCTGTTGGTAGAAGCCGAGCGCATCGCCCACCATCCACACCTCGACGCACATGCCCCCGGCGAACCGCGCAATGCACATCGCGCTGCTACTGATGCGCTTGCCCGTCGGCGCAATCCCCATAAACGTGCCCGTGTGTGTACCGCCCTCGCTGATTAGCCGGGCGACCCGATCGCCCTCGGCCACCAGCTCTTCGAGCGTGAACTGGTAGTCGGGAAATGCTACGAACGTTTCGGCGATCATGGCGCGCACGGCTTCACGGGTCGCCGGCATCTCCGGCGGCAGGCCATGATAGACGCAGTCCGCGGCCGTCATCTCGTCGAACACCGCGAGGTTGCGCTTGTTCACCTCGTCGTAGAACCGGCGGGTCAGCGCTTTGTTTGCTTCGATCGACATCGCTGCGAGCTAATCTCAAGACCTGTGGAAAATGGCTGACGCCAGCGACGAGGACGGCGTACCCTTCCCGTGCTGAACAGCCCGTGAGGGAGTCTGGAGGGATACGCCGTGGAGACAGGATACGGGAAACCCGGACCCGGCGGCGAGCAGGCCACGGGCGGCGACCACGGCGCGCTGGAGGCGATTGTGCGGGAGGGCGCCCAGCGGCGGCGCGCCGCCGCGCTCCAGGCGGAGGGCCAGACCTTCCTGGGCCGGCGT
>CALFMN010000171.1 GCA_937879875.1 uncultured Chloroflexota bacterium
TGGCCAGGCCGCCGCCGCCACCAGGGTTGACGAGGCGCTGGCCAACGATCCGTCGCTCACTACCGTGCTCCTGACTCATAACGAGACGTCCACCGGCGTCACCAATCCGCTGCGCGAGCTGGCCGGCGTGGTGCGGCGGCACGGCAAGCTGTTGCTGGTCGACGCGGTCAGCAGCATGGGCTCGATGCCCTGTGAGGTCGATGCCTGGGGACTCGACGTGGTCGTTTCCGGCTCACAGAAAGGCTGGATGGTGCCGCCCGGCCTGGCCTTCGTCTCGTTCAGTCCGCGCGCCTGGCAGGCGTACGAGCGCAGCCAGATGCCGCGCTTCTACCTCGACGCGGGCAAGGCGCGCGAGTCGGCAGCAAAAGGCCAGACGCCGTGGACCCCGGCGGTTTCGCTGTTCTACGGCATGGATGTCGCCCTGGAGATGCTGGAACGCGAGGGCTGGGAGTCGGTGTTTCTCCGGCACCAGCGCTGCGCCGACGTGGCGCGGCAGGGCGTGCGGAGCCTCGGGCTTGAGCTGTTTGCCGATCCGCGCTTCGCCTCGAATACGGTCACGACCGTACGCGCGCCGCAGGGCGTGAGCGTGTCGGATCTGCGTAAGGCGCTGCGCGAGCGGCATGGCATCGTGCTGGCGGGTGGCCAGGGGCCGATGACCGGCAAGGTGTTCCGCATCGGCCATCTCGGGCTCGTCAGCGAAGCCGAGGTGCAGGCCGTGATCGCTGCGCTGGCCGTCGAATTGCCGCGGCTCGGCTTCGTTGCGCCGGTCGGCGTCAGTCGCAGCCCGGCATAGCAATCGTCGCGGCTGCCGAAACCGCACTTCCACCGAGACCAACGCGCGGGCAGCCCGGTCCGGGGCTGCCCGTGGCGCGCGCTGCCGGACGGGCGCCGGCCCGCAAGGACGATCGCAGATGGCTTTCAAGATCCTGGTCGCAGACCCGATCGCTGCCGACGGCGCGGCGATCCTACAGCGCGCCGGCGTGGTTGACGTGCGGACCGGACAGACCGCCGAGCAGTTGATCGGCTGCATCGGCGAGTACGACGCGCTGGTCGTACGTAGCGAGACGAAAGTCAGCGCAGCCGTGATCGAGGCGGGCAAACGGCTGCAGATCATCGGCCGTGCCGGCGTGGGCGTGGACAACATCGACCTTGAAGCGGCGACGCGCCACGGCGTGATCGTCGTCAACGCGCCGACGGGCAACACGATCTCCGCGGCGGAACATACGATCGGGCTGATGCTGGCGCTGGCACGGCATATCCC
The DNA here is from genome assembly GCA_937879875.1 of uncultured Chloroflexota bacterium. Classification (GTDB taxonomy): domain Bacteria; phylum Chloroflexota; class Dehalococcoidia; order CAUJGQ01; family CAUJGQ01; genus CALFMN01. The sequence continues at coordinate 1,262 of CALFMN010000171.1, forward strand.
GCAGGCGGACGCCTCGCTGCGGCGCGGCGAATGGAAGCGCAGCGCCTTCGTCGGCGTCGAGCTGCGCGGCAAAACGCTCGGCATCATCGGGCTGGGACAGGTCGGCTCGGAGGTTGCACGCCGGGCCGCCGGCCTGGCGATGCATGTAATCGCCTGCGATCCGTTCGTTTCTGAAGAGCGGGCGCGGGCGCTGGGCGTCGAGCTGGCGCCGTTCGAGCGCGTGCTGGCCGAAGCGGACTTCCTCGCCGTGCATACCACGCTGACCTCCGGCACGAAGGGCCTGATCGGCGCTGAAGAGTTGCGGCGGATGAAGCCCGGAGTGCGCCTGATCAACACGGCGCGCGGCGGCATCATCGACGAGGCGGCGTTGCTCGCGGCGGTGCAGGCCGGTCACGTTGCCGGCGCGGCGATCGACGTCTTCGTCAAAGAGCCGGCGCCTGACACGATTTTGGCCCGGGACGAGCGCATCGTCGTCACGCCGCACCTCGGCGCCTCAACCTCGGAGGCGCAGGAGCGTGTGGCGATCGACGTGGCTGAGCAGATCGTCGCTGTGCTCGGCGGCGAGCCGGCGGCGTACGCGGTCAACGCGCCGATGATCGCGCCGGAGACGCTGTCGACACTCAGGCCGTTCGCGGAAGCGGCGGTGATGGCGGGCTCACTCGCCACGCAGCTCAGCAGCGGCCAGCTCGGCGCGGTCGAGATCGCCTATACGGGCGAGCTGTCGCTGCACGATACGGGCCTGCTGCGCGCCGGCGTGATTCGCGGCCTGCTGAAGCCGATCTCCGAGGAGAACGTCACGATCGTCAACGCCGACCTCGTCGCCCAGCACCGCGGCATGCGCATCACGGAGCGCAAAGACCCGCACGGCGGCGACGGCGTCGGCAGCCAGGTGGCCGTGCGCGTGACCACGAGCACCGGCGCGACCGAGGTGGCGGCCACGGTGGAGCACGGCGAGCCGCACATCGCGGTCCTCGACGGCATGCGCGTGGACGTGAGCCCGGCGGGTCACAACCTGCTGATCCTCGACAATCAGGACATTCCGGGCATGATCGGCCAGGTGGGCATGCTGATGAAGGAGTTCGACATCAACATCGCCTCGATGCAGGTGGGCCGGCGCGAGGCCCGCGGCCGTGCGATCATGGTGCTGCAACTGGACGAAGCGCCCAGCGAAACGCAGATCCGCCGGGTGGAAAGCATCCCCGACATCTTCTCGGCACGGCTCGTACGGCTGTAGTCGGGGCTGCAGGCGAAGGCGAAACGAACCCAACGCCAGGTCGACCAGACCTCCGATGCGAGACCTTCCTGCGACTTTGCGATGCGACGTAGTGCTCTTTGGCGCTCCATTTTGGTACGGCGGTCGACATGTAGCAAAACCGTGCGGGTGGGGAAGACCGCCACCGTTTGTGAAACAGTGTCTCGTCAGGTGAACGGGTCCGCGTCCGTCTCCGTCGCGAGTAGCTGCTGCAACTCCGCGACGACGGCGAGCCCGAACTCGATAGCGGCATCGGCCGAAAGGGCCTTGCCCGCCGCCCACGCCTCGGCGAACGCCGCCGCATCGAGCGCGGCCCGCACCCGCTCCACCGCCGCCTGCTGCTCCGCCTGCAAGCCGGGCACCTCTGCCGCGAATTGCCGCCGCTGGGCGTCGACGATGGCCAACAGCCGTGCGCTGGCGCCAGGCAGGCCGGACTGCTCCGCTGCCCGGGCGAGCACATGCAAGAGCGCCGGGAAATAGCGCGAGGGTCCGACGCGGTGCTGCACCGCGAGACTCTCCGCGCAGGCGGCCACCGCCGCCGGCGTGTCCCCGTGGCGCAGCCGCGCCCGCGCGAGTCTGGCGAGTTGATGCAGCCGCAGTGGGCTCTGCTCCCCCTGCTCAGCGACCGTGGTGCGCACCGCCGCCTCCAGGAACCGCCGCGACCCCGCCGCGTCGCCGTGCGCCTCCGCGAGCAGAGCCTCAGCCACCAGCCCCACGGACGAGCGGCTTGTGCCCTCGAGCGCCTGATTGGCGGCGAGCAGCGCTTCGGCGGCCGCAACATCATCACGGGCGAGCGTTGCCACGATGAGGTAGGCCTGCATGTTGGTCACCCCGCGGACACTACCCGCGGCAAGATAGAGCGCGAGCCCTTCTTCGGCCGGCAACACCGCGGCGTCGTACTGGCCCTGATTCAAGCGCAGCACCACCAGCCAGCTAAGCGCTTCGGCGCGGCAAGGCGCATCGCCGAGTTGGCGGCTCAGCGTAATCGCTTCCTCGATCTCAGCTACCGCGTGCGCCTGGTCCGCAGGAGAGAGCAGGTCAAAGGGCGGGACGGCCAGCAGCCGTGCCCGAGGAACGCTCGGCGGCGCGGCCTCCGGCAACGCCAGCAAGCGCCGCCGCCACGCCGCGAATTCGTGCCCGTGTCCGCGGAGGAAGAAGTACAGGCGCAGGGCCCAGAAGAGGCGCACGCCATCCACCAGCTCGGCCCGCTCCACGCACCAACCCAACACCGCCCGCACGTTATCCAGTTCGGCATCCAGCCGCGGCCAGGTGCTCGGGGCCGCCGCGTGTCGGGCCAGCTGCAGCACCTGCACCGCGAGCTGGCGGCGCACGGTCTCGGCTTCGCCGCTCGCCGCAAGCTCCCCCAGCGCAAACTCGCGGATGGTCTCGAGCATGCGGTAGCGAGGTTCGCCGCCAACGCCCTCGCTCTCGCGCAGCAGACTCTTCTCCACCAGTGAGCTCACGCCGTCCAGCACCTCCAGGCCGAGGTCGCCGTCGGCATTGCAGACCGCTTCGGCCAGATCCAGCGTGCAGCCGCCGGCGAAGACCGCGAGCCGGCGGAACAACCGCTGCTCCGCCGGTTCCAGCAGGGTGTAACTCCAGGCGATCGCGCCGCGCAGCGTCTGCTGGCGTGCCGGTGCAGTGCGGGCGCCGCCCGTGAGCAGCGGCAGCCGCCGCTCCAGCCGCGCCAGCAGCGCCGCCGGCGGCAGCACCCGCACCCGCGCCGCCGCCAGTTCGATGGCGAGCGGCAATCCGTCCAACTGCGTGCAGATGGCCGCCACGCTGGCGGCGTTCTCCGTGGTCAGCGCAAAGTCCGGCCGCACCGCCTGGGCGCGCAGCACGAACAGGCCGACCGCCGGGTTCGGCTGCACGGCCGCCAGCGACGCCTGGTCGGCGGCGGGCAGCGGCAAGGGGCTGATTGGGTACTCCCATTCCCCGGAGATGCGCAGCGGCGCCCGGCTGGTCACCAGCAGCCGCACGCCTGGTCCGGTCTGCAGCAGTGCGCCGGCAAACGCCGCGGCTGGCAGCAGGTGCTCGTAATTGTCGAGGATCAGCAGTAGCTGCTTGTCGCGCAGGAAGCGCAGCACACTCTCGCGGACCGGGGTCTCCGGCAGGCCCTGCACGCCGAGGGCCTGGGCAACGGCGGAGGGCACGAGTGTTGGGTCCTGCACTGGGGCGAGGTCCACGAAGAAGACGCCATCGGCGAAGCCGTCCACGGCCTCGGCCGCGAGCTGCAGCGCCAGCCGTGTCTTGCCCGTGCCGCCGGGACCGGTGAGCGTCACCAGCCGGTGCTGCTGGACGAACGCCGCCAGGGCCATGAGCTCCGGCTCGCGGCCGACGAAGCTGGTGAGCTGCAGCGGCAGGTTGTGCGGGCGGGCGTCGAGGGTCGCAAGCGGCGGAAAGCGGTCCGCGAGGTCCGGTGCGGCGAGTTGGTAGAGCTGCTCCGCCTCCGCCAGGTCTTTGAGGCGATGCCGGCCCATTTCCAGCAGTCCGGTATGGTCGGGCAGGCGGGTCCGGACCAACTGCGCCGTCGCGTTGGAGACGAGGATCTGGCCACCGTGGCCGGCAGCGCGGATACGGGCACAGCGATTCACGGCGCTGCCGTAGTAGTCGCCCTCGCGCAGGTCGGCCTCGCCCGTGTGCAGCCCCATGCGCACTCGCAGCGGGCCAACCGTGTCCCAGTCCTCGGCCGCGAGCGCCCGCTGGCCGGCCAGCGCCGCGGCGACAGCATCGGAGGCCCGCACGAAGACGGCGAAGAGCGAGTCGCCCTCGCCGCGGGGACGGACCACGACGCCGTCGTACTGCGCAAAGACCTCGGTCAGCAGGGCATCGTGACGCGCCATCACCGGCCGCATTGCCGTGGAGTGTTCTTCCCACAGCCGCGTGCTGCCCTCCACGTCCGTGAAGAGGAAGGTCAGCGTGCCGGTTGGCAGTGCAGGCCCGGACCACGTGCTCATTGCCGCCAGCATACGGGTCTGCGCGTTCCCGTGCAGCCACTGGACCGTGAGGTCACGTCGCCGCCGCAGCAATCAAAGTAGTCGCGTCTCTTTAGCGACGGGATTCGCGAAGGGCCGGATCGGCATCTGAAAGCGTTGCCTTCACGGACCCGCAACTGGCTCACAACTTGCTGCACAATCAATGTCTCGAAATCCTGCCTCCTCAACGAGGATTGACACCCGTCAGCGCGTCGGCCCTCGGCGGATTCCTGGCCGAGCGTCACGCCGAAGAATCGGGGCCGAAGCCGTCTGACAGGAACCAACGGCTGGCTCCCGGCAGGGGCGCCCGAGCCGCCGGCCGTGGCACGGCGCTCGCCAGCGGACGAGATAGCGGCCTACTCCAGCGGGTTGAGCACGAGGCCGGTGCCGAGCTTCGGATAGAAGTAGGTGGACTTCTGCGGCATGCGGTCGCCGGTGTCGGCCACGGCGAACATCTGCTCGGGCCGTACGGCGCTGACGAGGAAGGCGAGCGGTGCATGGCCGGAGCGCACCGCGCCCACGGCCTCCTCGGCGTCTTCGGTGAACTCGACGGCGCCGCCGGCGGTGATGTCGGCGATGCCGATGCCCAGCGCCGCGTCCAGCACGCCGTACTGGAGCACGTTCACGTCGAGCGCCTTCCAGGCCGCCGAGCGTTCGGCCGGCATCCGCGCTTCCACGGCGGCGCGGTCGCGCAGCGTCAGCAGCGCCAGCCGGTCGGGGAGCAGACCGCAGACGACGAACGCCGTCGAGGCGGCGCCGGCAATGCGGGCGAGCGCCGCGTCCTGCGCCTCTTTGCTCGTCGGGTCGCCGGGCAGTTCCTCCACAGAGAACGTGCCCAGAAGGCGCTCGCGCAGATCGGCGGGCACCAGTTTCGGCCGCACGATGCGGTGGATCGGCAGGATCAGCAGGCCCGGATTCGCGGCGCTGGTCACGGCCATCAGCAGGAAGTTCTCCGGCTCGTCGCCGGTCCAGGCCGAAGCCGCGGCCCGGCGTTCGTCGCGAAAGCGCAGCGCGGTCTCGTAGCGGTGGTGGCCGTCGGCGATGTACAGCGTGCGCGGCGCCAGAAAGGCCTCGATCTCACTCAAGCGGGCCGGATCGGTCAGCGGTGCGAGCGTGTGCTGCTCGCCGGCCAGATCGACGGCGCGGGCGACATCGCCGCTGCCTTCGTCCAGAGACAGCGACGCGATCGGATCGGCGGCGCCGGGTTCGTACAGCGAGAAGATCGGGCTGACGTTGGTGCGCGTGGCGCTGAGCAGGCTGAGACGGTCCTCTTTGGGGCCGCTCATCGTGTACTCGTGCGGCCGCACGATGCCGCGCTCGAACGGTTCGATGCGGCAGCGGCCGAAGAGCGAACGGCGCCGGAAGGTTGCGCCGCCGTGGCGGAACGTCTGCTCGTACAGGTAATAGACTGGCGCCGCCTCGCGCCGCAGCATGCCGGCGCCGCGCCAGTCGCGCAGCAGGCGGGCCGCGGCCGCATAACGCTCGGAACCTTGCCCGCGGCCGTACTCGATGCGCACCACGTTGTATGGGCTCAACTCGTAGAGAGCCTGCTGCTGCGCGGGCGAGATCACGTCATAGGGTGGCGCGATCACGCTGCCGAGCGCGCCGGCGCGATCGCGGTCGTAGCGCAGCCCGCGGAAGGGCTGGAAGTCGGCCATGGTTCCATCCTCGATGACAGGTTGCCGCACGAGCTGGATCGGTGCAGCGCCCCGATCGTAGGAGCGGCGGACAGGGGCTGTCAAAGCCGCGATCCAGTTGCTGGAGGCAAACGCGGCAATCGGCCCTCATCCTCTCCTGTCTCCTTCTCCCAATCCTGGGAGAAGGAGACGATCCTGTAGTGAGCGTTCCGTGGCCGGTGCGGTTAACCCGACGCCTTCTCGATCCTGCAACCAAGGATCGCCCCTCGCCCAGGATTGGGAGAGGGGACGGGGGTGAGGGCCGAACGCCGCGGGCGTGATCCCCGGCACGCGGACGATCGCGGCGGCGATGCTAGGATGGGGGGACGACGAGCGATTTCGTCGCAGGCGGGCGCGGCGATGAGCAGCAGAGCGACGAACCAGTTCCTGCTTTGGACCAGTTTGTTCGCTGTCCTCAGCGGCGTCGGCGCGATGCTCGCCGGCTCGCCGGGCTGGCGGCCGGTGCTCTGGCTGCACGCGGTCGCCGGCTTCGCGCTGGCGTTGCTCTTCTACTGGAAGCGCCGCGTGATTCTGCGCTCGCTGCGCCAACATGGCGGCGGGCTCTGGCTGATCCCGTCGGTCGCCTTGCTCAGCATCACGCTGGCGACGGTCGTTTCCGGCATCGGCTGGAGCACGGTGGGTCTGCCGTCGTTCGGCGCCTACAGCGGCATGACCGTGCATACGGCGCTGGGCGGCGGCCTGCTGCTCTTCCTGCTGGCGCATTTGGCCGGCCGCTGGCCGGGCGTGCGGCGCCGCGATCTCGTCGGACGCCGCGCCTTCCTCCGTTCGGGTCTGCTGCTCGCGGGCGGCACCGTTGCCTGGCGCGCGAGCGAAGCCGTAACCACCGTTGCCGGCTGGAGCGGTGGCCGGCGGCGATTCACGGGTTCGCGCCGCGTCTCCAGTCCCGACGCCCAGGGCTTTCCCGAAAGCAACTGGCTGACCGACAACCCCGATCCGCTCGACCTGAACCGCTGGCGCCTGTCCGTACGCGGCCACGTCGAGCGGCCGTTTGTTCGCCGCCTGGCCGAGCTGACCGCGTCGGCGCAGCGATCGGCCACGCTGGACTGCACAGGCGGTTGGTACGTTGAGCGAACGTGGCAGGGCGTGCCGCTGGCGGACGTGTTGGCCGAGGCGGGCATGCATGCCGGCGCCCGCAGCGTGGTTGTGCGCTCGGCCACCGGCTACTGGCGGCGCTTCGACATCGCCGCAGCGCGCACGGCGCTGCTGGCAACGAGTGTCGCCGGCGAGCCGCTTTCGCACGGCCACGGCGCGCCGCTGCGGCTGATCGTGCCCGGACGGCGCGGCTATGAATGGGTGAAGTGGGTGACGGAGATCGAGGTCAGCACGGCGTTTTGGTGGCTGAAGTGGCCGCTGCCGATCTCGTAAGCTGAAGCGGCCCCTGGCGATTGCGCGGCCAGATCGAGGCAGGAATGCGCGACGATTCCATCCAGCGCGTGCTGATCAGCGCTGAGCAGATTCAGCGGCGCGTGGCCGAGCTGGCCGCGCAGATCGACCGCGACTACGCCGACCGCGATCCCCTGATCGTGTTTATCATGAAGGGCGCGCTGATCTTCGTTGCCGATCTGCTGCGAGCACTGCGCAGCGACGTGCGTATCGATTTCATGGTCGTCAGCAGCTATGGGGAGCGCACTGAGAGCAGCGGCTCGGTGCGCATCGTTGCCGATCTGAAGTCGGACGTGCGCGGCCGGGACGTGCTGCTGGTTGAAGACATTATCGACAGCGGCCTGACCGTGCACGAGGTGATCGAGCATCTGCGGGTGCGCATGCCGGCCTCGCTTGAAGTCTGCACACTGCTGAGCAAGCCGTCGCGCCGCCGCGTGGAGGTGCCGGCGCGTTACGTCGGCTTCGAGATCGAGGATCAGTTCGTCGTCGGCTACGGCCTCGACTACGCGGAGCGCTGCCGCGGCCTGCCCTACATCGGCGTCTGCGATCCGGCAGGTGCGCTGCACCCGGCGCAGGAGTGAGGTCCGCGGCCTCGGCAGTCCGCGCTCCGCGCGCTCGGCTCAGTCTTGGGAGAGCAACAGACGCGCCGCGTTCCAGAGCCCGTCGTCCCCCTTGAGATGGCGGGCATACCACCACTCGGCGCCCCACAAATAGGCGCGCTCGGCGCCGCTGCGCCGGGCCAGCGCCGCGTTGTCAAGCAAAAGCCGCGGCGAGATGCTTTGCGCGACGGCCGGATCGAGCTGCAGCAGCGACTGCCGCTCTTCCGGCTCGGCCTGCAGTTCGGTAATCCAGAGGCGCTTGCCCGCCCGCCGCGCCGCCGCCGCCTGGCCGGGCAGATTGGGCACGAACGGCCCCATCTCATAGGGAAAGAAGTACCACCAGTCGCGGATCCACGCTTTCTTCGTAAACACGTTCTGGCCGAGCACGTCGCCCAGCGCGAGCGCATCTTTCCAGCGCCGGTCGTACAGCGTCCAGCTTGAATGCGTGACCACGATCGGCCGGTGCAACGGATCTTGTGCCCGGACGCTGGCGGCTTCCGCGGCCGTCATCTCCTCGGAAACAGTCCAGCCGTGAATCTTGTCGAAGTTCTTGATGAACGGCTCATTTTCGACCTGCCAGCCGGAGACGCTCGGCTCGCCGGCATAATGCTGCACCGCCGCCGCGACGTAGGCGAGCGCGGCCTGGCGTACACCCGGCTGCCGATCGAGCACGGCGCCCTCCGGGTAGACGGCGCCCGCTTGCAGCCAGTCCGGCAGGTAGACCTCGGGGTAGCGCTGCGCCTTGATGCCCACGGTCAGCAGCACGTCCGCACCGCGCAGCGCCGCCTGCCGGATCAGGGCGTCGGTTTCGCTGAAATCGAACCCGCCCGGCGCGGGCTCGACCTGGTTCCAGTACAACGAAAGCCGCACATGGCGCACGCCGAGATCGTCAAGCAGCGCCGCGAACGCGGTCGCGCAGTCGCCGTCGAGATAGCGCACCTGCTGGCAACTGAAGCTGGCCCCGAATTGCACCGGCCGTTGCGGCGCCGCATCGTACCAGTAACGGCCCACGAACAGCGCGAGCAACACCAGCGCGGCGACGACGACCTGCCGCAGGCGGTGCCCGGCGCCATGCGGCAGCAGGCCGAGACGCGTGCCCTCCGCGTCTGCGCCTCCGCGTTGGCGCGCCGCCGCCGCCGGTGTACGATCGTGGCGGCGCGCGGACAGCGCGGCGACGCGGGCACGGAGGCGAACGATGAGTGACGAAATGCTCGACATCGTGGATGAGGATGACCGGGTTTTGCGGTCCGCGCCGCGGCGGACCGTACTGGAAGAGTATCACCTGCACCGCGCGGTGATGTTCTTCGTCTTCGATCGCGATGGCAACGTCTTCGTCAACAAGCGCTCGCAGAGCAAAGAGATCTACCCCGGCTACTGGAGCATCGGCTTCGGCGGGCACGTGCGCGCCGGCGAGAGCTACGATGCAGCCGCCATTCGCGAGGTGCAGGAGGAGACCGGGCTGTTGGACCGCCCCGTGCAGATCGGATCGTTCAAGAAGCGCACGGCCGACGAGCGCGAAAACGTCGGCGTCTATCGCGTGATCGCCTCGCAGGATCTCGATCTCTTCCCGGAGGAGATCGAGCAGGGCGAATTCGTGACGCTGGCCGATCTCAACGTGTGGCTCGGCCGCTTCGACTTCCTGCCCGAAACGCCCGACCTGCTCAAGATCCTCGTGGGGTACACCTCACGGCCGTCCGGCGCCGTCTGAATCCTGAGCACGCCGGTCGTGCGGGTTGGTCGTGCCCGCCGGCGGCAGCGGCCGTTGCCGACGCCGCCCAGCCGCTCGAGACTTGCCGCCGTTGCTTAGACCGGCAGTTGCTCGGCGATCGCCAGCGCACAGATTCGCGTCCAGTTTGTCCAGCGGCCGTACACCGCGCGCAACTCGTCTCCGGTAAAACACTCGCGGCTGGCGAAGGGCACTTCCGGCCAGCTCAACGAGACCAGCCAGCCGCCGCCCCGCTGCGGCTCGACCCAGGCAGCGACGCTCGGCGCGATCGGGTACACTTCATTCATCAGCCGGGCGCGCAGGAATTGATGGGCGGCGGGAAAGCGCCGCCAAAGCGCTACACGATCCTCATTCACGGACATGCAGCGATCCTACCGCATCGCGGGGCAGTCCGCTCGAACCGCGCCTTGAAGCCTCCGTCCGTTCGGAGCGGCGCGTAGATCAGCTTCAAACTGTTGTGTACTTCACACGGCGCCGGTACACTCGCCAACATCGCGGCTGAACAGTCCCACGGCAAGATGAGTGCACGGACGCGGTCCGATCCGGCCCAGCGCCGCGTTCATCTATGCAGAATGGCAACACGGTACGGCGCCGGCCAGCCGGTGTTGCCGCGACGGATGGGAGGTGCCAGCGTGCAACAGATGCTCGAATGCGTTCTCGATGAGGGCGCTGCAGCCGACGTAGCCGAGGTGACCGCACGGACGCCGCGCACAGGCGGCCGCATGACCGATGCCGAACGTCGTCGTCGCCTCGACGTGTGGGCGGAGTTCGTCAACGATGAGCTGGAGGCCCGCGCGATGCGCCCGGCGCAGCTCGCGGTCTACGCAAACGTCAATGCCAGTACGGTCAGCGTCTGGCGCCACCGCAAGTCCCTGCCCGATCGTGAGGCCGTCGTCGGTGTGGCCCGCTGCTTCCGCCTTCCGGTCGAGTTCGTGGCCGAGAAGGCGGGCATGCTGCCGCCGGTGCCACAACGCCCGCTGAGCCGCATCGAGTGCGACCCGGAGTGGCGCGCCCTGCTGGCCGACATCGACCGCCTGCCGCACGAGCAGTTCTGCAGCGTCAAGCTGGCGCTGAAGACGGCGCTGCACGGCCCGCGCCGCCGCGCCGTCTAAGCCATCTCATCCTACGCGCTACGCGCCCGCTCTGGCCCTGCTCGGCACGCCGACTTCGTTGAGGAAGCCGAGCAGGGCTTCGTTGAAGGCCGCGGGCTGATCGATATTCGACGAATGCCCGGCGTTGGCGATCACCAGCTTGCGTGCGCCGGGAATCCTGGCTGCCATGTAGTCGGTGCCGGCCAGATACGGCCGGTCGTTTTCGCCGACGATGATCAGCACCGGCACCGTGATGTTTGGCAAGCCTTCGATGATGCGCGCGTCAAACTGCTTCAGCATGCCGCGCGCCGCGTTGGCGAGACCCTGCGGCGTGCGATGCGCGCTGGCCGTTTGCGCGACCTCCGGACTGCGGCCGAGCGCATCGAAGCCGCGCGTCTCGAAGGCGACGGCGCGCTGCTCGGCCGTTTCGTTCCACTGTTCGCGGGCCGTGGGATTGCGGTAGCCGGGCCCCGTGTCGCAGAGGACCAGCGCCCGGCAACGCTCCGGGTGCGCGTGCCAGAACGCCAGCGTCATGTAGCCGCCCAGCGAGAGACCGCCGATCACCGCTTGATCGGCGCGTTCGGCGTCCAGAATCGCCAGCATGTCCGCAACCGTGGCCGCTTCGCTGTAGGCGTCGAGCGCGTCCGGGCTGTCCGTGCGGCCGTGTCCGCGCATATCCCAGGTGATGAAGCGATAGCGACTGGACATCGGTTCGAGTTGCGGCTGCCACATCTGCGCCGTCGCCGAATAGCCGTGCGTGAAGAGCACGGGGTAGCCCTCGCCCTGTGACTCGTAGTAGATTTGCGCTCCGTCGCGGTCGATCGTCGGCATCTTGCTCCCCTTGCACCGGCACTTGCCTGGCCAGCGCTCACGCTAGGCAGCCGGGCGACGGCTGTCAAGCGCCGGAGCGCGCCGTGTCGTGCCGGCTGCCTGCGCGTGCCGCCGACGCTGCTGTCGCTGGACCCGTGCGCGGACCGTTGCTAGGATGGGGCAGCCAACGCAGCGGCGGCGGAGGTAGGGCGAGCATGGCGGTTCGACCGATTCGGATCCTGGGCGAGCCCGGCGACGATGTGCTGCGGCTGCCCGGTCAAGAGGTCGAATGCATCGATGGTTCGTTGCAGCAACTGATCGACGACATGATCGAGACGATGCGGGACGCGCCGGGCGTCGGCCTCGCCGCCCCGCAGGTCGGCATTCCATTGCGCTTGATCGTGATCGGGGTGCCAGAGCTGCCCGCCTTCGCCCTGGTCAATCCAGAAGTGGTGCGTAAGAGCGGCCGCCGCTGGCTGGATGAAGGCTGTCTTTCCATCCCCGGCTACCGCGGCGATCTCTTCCGCTCCGTGAAGGTCACGGTGAAAGGGCTGGACCGCCAGGGACGCCCCGTCCGCATCCGCGCCGCCGACGATCTGCTCGCGCAGGCGCTCGAACACGAGATCGACCACACCAATGGCCTGCTGTACGTAGATCTGCTCAGCGGTCCCGAGCATTTACACCGCAGTGATCGCGACGACGACGAGGCCGAGATTGAAGCGCCGGACGAGCGCGCGCCCGAAAGCGCCGCTGCTGGCGTGCCGCGGCGGCGTGGGCGCGCGCCGCTGATCTATGTTGCGCGGAGCAGAAGGCAGGCGCCGAACGCCGGTGCCCGCACGCGCACGCCGCGGCCGCGGTGACGCGGACGGCAGCGCTGGACTTGCGGACAGCTTAGGCGCACAGTACACGCAGGAGGCAGCGATGCCCGTGTATCTCTTCCGCTGCACCACCTGCAGCGAGACGTTTGAGCGCTGGCGACCCGAGCGACGCCGGGACGATCCGCTGACCTGCGCCCGCGGTCATGACACCGTCGCGCGGCTGCCGGGTCTGGAGCCGCGCGAGGGCGACGGCGGCTCCGGGGCGCTGCGGCGTCCGCCGGAGGCCGGCCAGACCACCTGAGCCGCGGCGCTAACGGGCGTAATCGACGGCGCGCGTCTCTCGCACGACCGTCACGCGAATCTGGCCGGGATACTCGAGTTTCTCCTGAATCGTGTCGCTCACCGCGCGGGCAAGGTGGGCCGCACCCGCGTCGTCCACCTGCTCCGGCTTCACCAGAATGCGCAGCTCGCGCCCTGCCTGAATGGCGAAGGCACGCTCGACACCGGCGAAGCTGTGCGCCACGTCCTCCAGCGCCGTCAGGCGGGCCAGATAGCGCTCCAGAGACTCCCGCCGGGCGCCGGGACGGCCGCCGCTGATGGCATCGGCCACGATCGTGAGCCGTGCCTCGAACGTTTCCGGCTCGATCTCCTCGTGGTGCGCAGCGATGCAATGCACAACCGCCTCCGGCATGCCCGCTCGACGGCAGATGTCGGCGCCGAGCATCGCGTGCGTGCCTTCGGTGTCGCGGTCGATCGCTTTGCCCAGATCGTGCAGCAGGGCGCTGCGCCGCAGGATGTAGACATCAGCGCCCAGCTCGTAGGCCAGCATGGCGCCGATGTGTGAGGTCTCGATCGCGTGCTGGAGCTGGTTCTGGCCGTAGCTGGTGCGATAGCGCAACCGGCCCAGCGTCTTCATGACCTCGCCGGGCAGGTCTTTGCACGCGGCCTCGGCGGCGGCGATCACCCCCGCCCGCTCGATGCTGACAGCGACTTCTCGCTGCGCGCGTTGGATGATCGCCTCGACTTTGGCCGGGTTCATCGCGCCGTCCCGGATCAGCCAGGTCAGCGCCGTGCGTGCGATCTCCCGCCGGACGGGATCGAAACCGGCAAGCGAGATCGCCGGCACCGAGCCGGGAATGTCCTCGATCGCCAGCTCGCAACCCGTCGCGGCTTCGAGTGCCCGCAGAGCGTGGCCATCGCGGGCCAGCAGCTTTTGCCGTGCGTCGGCTGTGGCGGCGTGAAGCGGATCGGCGGCCGGATCGGGAACCTCCGGCGGGTCGAGCCGTTGAATCGCCGCGGCGATCGCGCCGCGCCCGCGCCGTTCGGCCTCGGCAAGCAGTGTAGCCTCGCGTGCCCGCAGCCGGCGCTCGGCGTCCTCGTGCAGCTCGGATTCGATGGCGGCCAGCGCCTGGTCCTTCGCCTCAGCCAGCGTGACGCCGGCCTGCCGCTGCAGCGCATCGACCCGTTGAACGCGCAACTCGCCCAGGCCCGCTTCGATCGCGGCGCGCTCCTCGACGCTTCGACGCAGCGCCGCGTCGCGTTCGTCCAGCACGGCCGCGCGGCCGGCGATGCGTTGCTGACGCTCCTCCAGGCGCTGGGTTGTCTCCTCCAGGTTCTCGCGATGCGCCTGCTCCTCCGCGAGTCCGCGCTCACGCAGTGCCACTGCCTCCTGCCGCGCCCGTGCGATGATCCGCTCGCCCTCGGCTCGCGCGGCTGCCTCCGCCGCCTCAATCGCACGCCGATCGGGAGCGGGTGCGCTGATCGTTGGCCTGGGGAGCGGAGCGGCCCTGCGAGCGAGGAGTGACCTCAACCATGAAGGGAAGCGGATGCGGTTCATCGTTTGCCCGAATCTTTGCCCATACCGGGCGGCGCGACGTCGTACCTGACGACTCAGCGCCGCGCGCCGACACCGGCGGCATCGGCGCCGGCAATGCCGCCGACGTTGTCGTAACCGGAGATGAACGTCTCGGCGCGCTTTTCCTCGGGATAGAACAACTGGCGGCGGATCTTGCCCAGGTCGTTGCCGAGCAGGTGGATGGAGATCGAGGGGGTGTCGGAGAGCGTGGTGATGATGTGGATATCGTCGACCGGCGGCAGCAAGCGCGTGATATCGCCGCGTTCGAGGCGACGGCGCTCGGTCTCTTGCAGCTCGGCATAGTCGGCATTGGCGCCGTCGTCGACGCGGCGGTACTGCACTTCGAACTGCGTGCCCTGCCAGAGCCCGATCAGCCCCCACGCCAGATGGTTGTGCACCTTCGTGCTTTCGCCCGCGGGCAGAACCATGCTGAACAGCACGTACTCCGGGTCTTGTGAGCGCAGCAGCGCGTAGCTGGCGGCTTTCCCCGGAATCGGCACGCGGCACGGCTCGGGCAGCCAGCCGTCTTGCCGGAGGAAGGCGCCGAACGGCGCTCTCAGGCGATCGATCGTCGTTTCCGGGCTGCTGCCGGAAGCGATGGCGGACTCTACCGCTTCGTGCAGCGCACGCAGCGCCGTCCGGCCCTCACTGCCGATCACAGCGCCGACGTCGGGCATCGTCGCCGTTTCGAAGTCGCACATGCGGAACTCCTGCGCCACCAGGCGTGGCTGTGACTGGATCGTCGCTCTCAGTATAGGTTCGCGCCGTGCGCGGGCGCCAATCGCCGCGCGGCGCGTCCAGCCACGTCGGTCCGCGCGCGGGGTCAGCCCGTTTGCGCTGCGCAGAGCTGCGCGACGAGGCCGGGCAGATCGCTGCTGGCGAGCAGGCCCTGCAGCATACGGTACAGCTCGAACCCGGAAGAAGTGAGCGCGCCGGCCGCGTCCGGGGGCGGTGCGCCGAGCTGGTCGATCAGGTAACCGGCATACGCGACTTCGTTGCGGCGGGCGGGCAGCTCGGTTGGTACGCAGCCTGCCGGCCCGGCATCGAGCCGCTGGCCGGCGCTGTCCTGCGCCGCGTGCGTTAGCTCGTGGGCCAGCACATCGCCCAGCAGCCAGCTCGGTGCACCGGCGAAGCGGGGGTCGATTTCAACCGTGCGTGTCCGAGCGTCATAGCGCGCCGCCGCCTCGGCCCGGCCCTGGCTCGCGGCAAAGACCCGAAAGCGGGCGGTGACGCCGTGTGCGGCCGCCGTGCGCAGGAGTTGCCGGCCGTCGGGCCAGGTCCAGACCCAGAGCACCGCCTCCGCCAGTTCTGCGTCCGCGGCGAAGCCGGAGCCCAGGGGCGAAAAGCGCACGCGCGCCCCGGCCGGCGCGGGCGACTGCAACAGCGCCTCTCGCCACCACTCGTCGTGGCGGGCGCAACTCGGATTGCTGGCGAGGCACGACCACGAACCCGGAGCCGGCCCAGCGGGGTCGAGCGCGACGATTACCGTTTGCGGCGCGCCTTCAGCGGCGTGTACGCGCGACGGTCGTGCGGCGCCGGTGAGCGAGGCCAGGACGATCAGGATGGCAGCAGGCAGCAAGACACGCCGGAGAACAGCTTTTGGCACGGCGGGGCTCCATTCACAGGCTTATGAAAGGGGACAATCTAGAAGCTAACGACCGGCGTCCGCGATAGTGGACTCCGGTCCTGCCGCACAGCATAGCGCATCTTACCGTTTTGTGTCGGACCCGGCTCAAGGGACGTGATGGAACGTGCAGATGACGAGTTGGGCGGAAATGCCTGCCCGGCGCCTGCGTGCCCGGCGCTCCGTGTCCTGGCTGCCCGCCATGAGCTGCGCGAAACCGGCGAGGTGCACCATGGCGACAGTACGATCGCCTACACGGTCACGCGCAGCGCCCGCCGGCGCAAGACGGTGACGATCACGATCGAGCCGGGCGCCGGCGTGCGCGTGGCCGCGCCGCGCCGTGTGCCCGCCGCCGAGATCCGGGCGCTCGTGGTCCGCCGCGCCGGCTGGATTCTGCGCCGCCTGGGCGATGGCGCCGCGCCGATGCGGCCAGCCCGCCAGTTCCTGAGCGGCACGTCGCTGCCGTATCTTGGCCGCGACGTGCCGATCGTTGTCGTGCCGGCGGCCGGCCGGCGTGTGCTGATCGAGTTCCCGCAGGGACAGTTCGTCGTGTGTGTGCCGGCGGCGCTCGAAGGTGAAGAACGCCGTCTGGCGGTTGTCCGCGCTCTGGAACGCTGGTATCGCGCCCGCGCGAATGACGAGATCGAGCGCCGCGTGCAGCACTGGGCGCCGCTGGTCGGGGCGGCGCCTGCCGCCGTGCTGGTGCGGACGCAGCGGCAGCGCTGGGGCAGTTGCAGCGCGAAGGGCGTGCTGCGCTTCAACTGGCGGCTGGTGATGGCGCCCCCGGCGCTGATCGATTACGTCGTGGTGCACGAGTTGGCGCATTTGCGCGTGCAGAGCCACGCGCCCGCCTTCTGGGCCGAAGTTGCACGCCTGCTGCCCGACTGGAAGCTGCTGCGCCGGCGCCTGCGGGAGATCGGCCCGACGCTCTCATTCTGATGTGCGGAAGACACGGATGATTTGACCAGATGCGTCCCTGGCTCAGGCGCATGGCCCCCGCGTAAGTGCCGGCGTGCGATGGCAGCAGGCTCAGTGCGCGGTCCAGGGGCGTGGTGTGGCCCTGGCGCGGAAGTAGTCGCCGCTCCCCGCCGCAAGACCGTCCGCTCCCGCCAGGCGTGACGGCGCCACCTGCGCCAGCAGCGGAATGTGTTTCGAGCAGTGGATATACGCCTCGGCGACCTCGATCAGGACCCACTGCTGACCTGAGGGTTCGGCGCAGCGGGCCTGCATCTCGCTGGCACCAACGGCCTTTGTCTCCAGTTCGGGCAGCTCTGCGGCATCGACGATCCGCGCGCGACCGTTGATGTGCAGACCCACCCGGCTCGCGAAAAAGTCGATGAACACCAGCCCGATGTGCGGATTCTCGCTGATGTTCCCCAGACTGGCCATGACCCCGTTGCCGCGATACTCCGGAAAGGCACACGTTTTTGGATCCACCACCCGCACGAAGCCAGGGGGACCGGCCCGGAACGAGCAGTCACATTCGCCGCGGGCGTCCGCGGTCGCGATCCAGAGCAGTTCCTGACGAGCAATAAATGCCTGCATCGTCGGATTCAGATGCTCGAGCACTTGCTGGTTGTAAAACGCGCAGGCACGTCGCGTAGTATCCCACTGTTGCTGAAGCCGGTGCTCTCCAGCCGAACCAGGCATGGCCATATCCTCCTCCTCCACTCAGGTAGGCAGTCACAGAGCTTGTCCAGCAGGTTTTGGCCTCCCGCTCCGCCCGTAGATCGGGCGTGAAGCCGGGCGCTGCCAGGGGGAAACGGTGAGAACGCCCCACAGGTGAGGGGGTCGCTGGCCCCCGCTTACTAGGCATACGCCTCCAGTCCGGCCCTGGATGCATGCTGCTGATCTCTCAGCCAGTCCACGACGTCTCGATCGTGCGGTCGGGCACGAGGTCCACCGGACAGCGACGCTCAAGGTCGCCGCGGATCGTGCCGAAGCGCTGCCCTCGCAGCCGGAAACACGACCACGTGTACAATCATCGAACGGTTCGGAACGCTCGTGATCGCGGGGCGATGGACCCGCGCGGCCGCCATTTGCCGCCGGGATGCGGCGTCGAGCCTGGAGGTACCGATGGCGCCGGACGCGGCTGAACTGCGCGACGTTGCCGACTTCTACGATGCGCCGGGCGTGTGCTGGGCGCTGCGCACGGCCGGACTGCACCTGCATGCCGGCGGAGAGGACGCCACGGTGCTGCTGGCGCAACGGCTGGAGACGTACGGCTACACCGGCGGCGGCCGGATCGTCGAGATCGCCTCGGCGCTCGGCGGGCCGGCGCGCTACCTCGCACGCCGCTTCCTCGCAACCGTCCTGTGCATCGACGCCGACCCGCGCATGCATGCCGCTGCTTGGCCGGCAGCGACCGCGGAAGGGCTTGGCCTGCGCACTCCGCTGCTGCTGGCACGCAGCGAGGCGCTGCCCCTCGTCTCGGGCTGCTGTGACGTCGCCTGGAGCCAGGATGCGCTCTGCCACATGGATAAACCCGCCGTCGTGCGGGAAGCGGCGCGGGCGTTGCGACCGCTCGGCCTCTTCGCGTTCAGTGACTTCATCGCGCGCGTGGAACTGACGCCGGAAGAGCGCCGCTCGCTAGCGCGGCTCTGGAGCTTCCCTGTACTGCTGCGATTGAACGAGTACGTGCGGCTGTTGGACGAGAGCGGCTTCGATGTACTGCTTGCCGAAGATCGCACGGCGGTTCTCAGCGCGCGTCCGCAGGCGGAGCCATCCGACCAAAAGGAATGGGAGCGCTCGTTCGTCGCCCGCTACGGCGCCGCGGAGCTTGAGCGCCAACGGGAGCCCTACGTGGCGTGGAGAGCCCTCGTGCAGGCGGGGCGTGCCGGATATGCGCTGTTCATCGCTCGCCGGCGTGCGGAGCCTTAACTTTGTCGTCCCTTCGGGTGCTGCTCCTCGCGGTCGAGTGCGAAGGCTTGCAGAATCGGCCGATCGCTGAAGGAGAAGAGTACGGCTTCGCCGCCCTCGCTGGCGTGCTCGTGCCAGGACCACGCGGGCACGACGAACGTATCGCCCTCCTCCCAGCCGTACCGCTCGCCCGCAACGATGCTATGGCCGCCGCCTTCAGCCACGTGGTAGACGGTGCTTGCCACATGGCGGTGTGCCCGCGTGTGCTCGGCACGGCGCAGCAGTTGCAGGTAGGCCGCCATCGTCGGCAGCACGGGGCCGCCGGTGTTCGGGTTCTGATACTCCATGATCACGCCGTCGAACGGACTCGCCTCCGCCTCGCGCAGGGCGTGCAGCGCCGCGCGCGACGCCGACCAGGTGTAGTTGAGCACGGGCGAGTAGGGACCGGGCGGCGTCTGCCAGGTCGGGCGCAGGTTCGCGCCCCAGCGGTGCCGTGAATCGTCGGGCGGCTTTGTGATCGGCTGGCGCTCCTCGCCGAACTCTTCGTAGAAGATGGCGTCCAAATTCGTGACGAACGGAATGTCCAGGCCGTCGAGCCAGATCACGGGATCGCTGCCCTCGTTGCCGTGGTCGTGCCAGGTCCAGTTGGGGGTGGTGAGAAAGTCGCCCTTCGCCATCGGCCCCTTCTCGCCGTTGACGGCGGTGTAGCCGCCCTCGCCCTCGATGATGAAACGGATCGCGGCGGGCGTGTGGTGGTGCGTGCGCGCCACTTCGCCCGGCAGAATGAGTTGGATGCCGGCGTAGAGCGTCGCCGTCGCGGCCAGCTTCCCGTCAAGGCCGGGATTGAGCAACATCACCACGCGCCGCTCCGCCTCTTCGGCCGACACCAGCTCGCCGGCGCGCAGCACGCGCGGTCGCACATCGGCGTAGCGCCAGAGACAGGGCACGGACCTGACGCGCGGCTCATGGGTCAGCGCCTCGCCCAGCACGGCCCAGAGCGGCCCCATGCTCTGGCTCTTGAGGTCGTCATAGAACGCCTGGCGCTCGGCGGCGAGCGCCGCTGGTGCATGTTCCGTGCGCGAACTGGTCATGGCCGGGCCTCCTCCGATCTCTCCGCGGCTGAAGCGGTGCCGATGCGGCGACTGTAGCACGCCGAATCAAGCGAGCGCTGTCAGGCTGAGCCGCGCGCTGCTATAATGGCCACACAGCACTGAACGGAGTACCGAAATGAATACCATCCCGGCGCGCGAGATCAAGCGGCGCGGCATCTCGGCGGTGGACGAGCTGCTGAAGTGCGGCCCGGTGCACGTGATTAAGAACGACAGCCCCAGCTACGTGATCATGGACGAGATGCGCTACCGCGACCTGCTCGACGCCGAGGAGGAAGCCGGGATCGCGCGGGTCAGAGCCTCATTGGAGGATATCCGTGCCGGTCGAGCGCGCCCGGCCAGCGTGGAAGAGTTGATGGCGCAGATTGACGCCGAGGAGTAGCGGTGCCGTATGAGCTGGTCCCTACTCGCCAATTCGAACGAACCAGCGCACGCTTTCTCCGTCGCCACCCTGAACTTCGCGACCGATTCACGCGAGTGCTGAATGAACTTCGGGTAGACCCATTCCAGCCTCACCTGCGATTGCATTCGCTGCGAGGGCGGCTCGGTGGCTCCCATGCAGTCAGCCTTACATACGAGTACCGCATCGTCCTGATCCTCTTTGTGGAGGAAGAACGCATTACCCTCGTAGATATCGGCAGCCACGACGACGTGTATCGCTGAGCGCGCCTCCTTCGCCCCGCCGGTCGGTGGCTGGACGCGCCGCGTGTACCGAGCGTACGCTGCTGCACGCCGCCTGCCAGCCGCGAGGTGCGCACGCCATGGCCGATCCGCTGGAGATCGTCTTTCTGGGCACGGGCAGCCCGTTGCCCAGTTCCGTGCGCTGCGGCGCCGGCCAGGTCCTTCTCAGCGGCGGTTCGAGCCTGCTGCTCGACTGCGGCTGGGGCGTGGCGCGGCGACTCCTTGCCGCGCGCATTCCACCGGCAAGCATCGATGCCGCCTGCTTCACGCACATGCATTCCGACCACATCACCGACGTGCCCGACTTCCTGATCACGCGTTGGACCGGCGGCGCCGTGCGCCCGCTCCATGTCTACGGGCCGGAGGGCACGCGCGCGATGATCGAAGGCTTTGTGGCAGCACTCGATCGCGACATCGGCTACCGCTTCGCCCATCATGGCGAAAAGCTCTCGCGCGACGGCATCCGCTGCGAGGTGCATGAGGTGCCGGCTACACCCGAGCCGGCGACCGTCACCGCGATCGACGCCATGCAAATCGAGAGTTTCGAAGTCGATCATCGCCCCGTGGTGCCGGCGCTGGGCTATCGCGTCAGCGTGGACGGCGTGTGCGTCGTCTTCTCCGGCGACACCACCGCCTGCGAGTCGTTGCGCCGCGCGGCCGAAGGCGCCGACTTGCTTGTCTGCGAGGCGCTGAATGTCGGCATGCTGGCGCAGAACATCGCGCTGCTCAAAGCGTCGGGCAACGCGCGCGTGGCGGCGCTGCTGGAGGATGTGCCAAGCTATCACGCGCCGACGCTCGACGTCGCGCGGCTGGCGCACGAGGCAGGCGTCAGGCGGCTCGTGCTCTCCCACGTCATCCCGCCGCTCCCCAATGATGGCCCGCAACTCGCGGCCTTCACGGCCGGTATGGCCGAGATCTACGCCGGCCCGATCGAAGTCGCCCAGGATCTGCAGCGCATCGGGGTGTCCCGCGTGGCCTGAACTCCCAGTGCCCCTTTTGGTCAACAGAAAAACTCTACGCTCCGACTTCACTCAGAAACGCGCCCAGAACGCGGTTGAATTCGGCAGGGCGCTCGAAGTAGACCGAGTGGCCCGCGTCGGCAACCATCTGCATGCGGGCGCCGGGAATGAACTGCTGCGCGACTTTGATCACGTCGGGCGGAATCAGCACGTCGTCCGCACCCTCGATGAAGAGTACGGGCAGCTTCATGGCCGCGGCCTGCTCCGCGGAGACGGCAAGGCGATTCAGCGGTGTGCCGCGGCCCAGCGCCTGCTCGCGCGGCGGATTGAGCGCGAAGATCTGCTCGTAGAGGAAGGCGCCGGCCGAATCGCGCTGCCGAAAGTTCTGGCTGAGGGCGCCGCCCAGCAGCGGCAGATCGCCGCGCCTGGCCTGCGCCGCCGCCCGCGCGTGTTCCAGCTCCGGCGAGGTCAGGCCGCCGGCCGTGTCGGCCATCACCAGCGCCCGCACGCGCTCTGGGTGCGTGATCGCGTAGCCGAGGCAGGTCCAGCCGCCCATCGACTGGGCCACGAGGCGTACGTCGGATAACTGCAAATGGTCGATCAGCGCCGCCAGGTCTTCGTCGAACCGCGGGCGCTCTTCGGCCGGCCGCGCATCGAGCGAGCGCCCGAAGCCGCGGTGGTCGAAGGTCACGCAGGTATAGCGATCGCGGAAGCACGGCACCTGTTGAAACCAGGAGAGATGGTTGCCGCCCGCGCCGTGCGCGAAGACGATCGCCGGCCCGGCGCCGTGTGTCTCGTAGTAGAGGTCGGCTCCGTTCGTCGTCAGCATTGGCATTACGCTGCCTCCCATCGCCGCCGCCCAGCGTAGGGCAAAGACGGCCGGAGGAGATCATAGCGCAACGGCCCAGCGCCGCGCGCCGGTGCTGCGGGCGAATCGGTCTCAGTTCAACCCTTCACCGATCCGGTCAGAATTCCGGAGACGAAGTAGCGCTGCAGCGTGAAGAAGACGGTCAGTGGCAGCGCCATCGAGATGAAGGCGGCGGCGGTCAGCAGTTGCCAGTTCTGGCCCAGCGAGTTGACCAGATTGCTGATCGTCACCGGCATCGGCGCCACGCTCGGCGCGCCGCCGAGATACACCAGCGCGATCAGCAGATCGTTCCAGACCCACATGAACTGGAAGATCGCCAACGAGGCGAGCGCCGGCACCGATGTCGGCAACACCAGACGGAAGAAGACCGTAAACGGCCCGGCGCCGTCGACGTAGGCCGACTCCATCATCTCGCGCGGCAGCGAGCCGAAGAAGTTGCGCAGCAGGTAAACGGCGAAAGGCAGTCCGTAGCCCGTATGCGCCAGCCAGAGGCCGGGGAACGTGCCCGCGAGGTGCAGGTTCGTGTAGAGCCGCAGCACCGGGATCAGCGTCATCTGCGGCGGCACGACCAGCAGGCCGACCACGATGAGGAAGAGCCAGTCGCGCCCGGGAAACTCCATCCAGGCGAAAGCGTAGGCCGCGTAGGCCGCGACGAGAATGGGGATCACGGTGGCGGGCACGGCGATGAAGAGGCTGTTGACGAAGCTCTGGCCCATGTGATTCGTCGTCAACACCTTCTGGTAGTTGTCCAGCGTGAAGTGGAACGTCGGATGCAGCGCGGTCCACCAGCCGGTCCGCGTGACGACAGACGGAGGCCGGAACGACGACACCAGCAGGCCGACGGCCGGCACCATCCAGAGCAGGCAGATGGCAATGATGATGATGTGCAGCGGCCCGCGCCGCAGCGCGTGGCCCAGCCGCGCCGGGAAGGAGACGGCGACGCTTTTGCGCAGGGCAGCGATCTGCATCAGCGGGTCGCCTCCTGCGTGCGAAAACTGCGCAGGTTGTAGAGCATCACCGGCACGATCGCGCAGAGCAGGATCACGGCGATCGCGCTGGCACGGCCGAAGTTGCGGAAGTTGAACATCTCCTTATACATGCGGTTGGCGATCACATCCGTATCATAGTTGCCGTTCGTCATCACATAGACGATGTCGAACGCCTTGAGCGCGATGATCACGACGGTGGTGGTAACGACCGCGATCGTGGTGCCGAGCAGCGGGAAGATGATCCGCCAAAACACCTGCCACTCGCCGGCGCCATCGACGCGGGCTGCCTCCAGCACGTCGGCCGGTACGCCTTTCAGCGCTGCGGCCAGAATCACGGCTGCGAAACCCGTCCACATCCAGACCGAGGCGCCGATGATCGCGAAGGTGTTCAGCGGGCGCTGGATCAGCCATGCGTGCGGCGTGAAGCCGGGCACCACGGCGCCCAAGAGGGCGTTCACCGTGCCGGTCTGCGGCAGGCTGGGCGGGCGGTAGTCGTACATGAACCGCCAGATGACGCCCGCCGCCACGAACGAAACGGCCATCGGCAGGAAGACGACTCCGCGCGCGAGCGACTCGTAGCGTACGCGGTCGGTGAGCACCGCGATCAGCAACCCGAAGGTGACGACGGCGCCGGTGAAGAAGATCACCCAGAGCACATTGTTGCGCAGCGAGATCAGATTCGTGCGGTCGGTGAAGATATAGCGATAGTTGTCCAGTCCCACGAACTTCTGCGAACTGGCGTCGAGGAAGCTGAGGTAGATCGTCTTCAGCGACGGATAGACGAGGTAGACGCCGAGGAAGGCGAGCACCGGCAACAGCCAGAGCCACGGCCGCAGCCGCGGGCGCCAGTGGTTGGAGACTCCGCGCACCAGCCACTCGATCAGCGCGAGGTAGCCCACCAGCGCCGCCGGCACGCCGAGCACGACGACGAGGGCGAGGATGATGCGGTCGCTCATACGCTGTTTGAGGAGAGTGGTGAGTAATGAGTGGTGAGGGGTTGATCTGCCACCATTCACTACTCACCATTCACCACTCACCCTCCCATCACTGCTTGTACGCGTCGGCCTGCACTTTGTCGAGGTTGGCGAGGATGCTGTCCAGGCTGCCCGGATTCTGGATGTAGTCCAGAATCGCCTTGTACTCCGCCGTGCTCATCGCATCGGGCATCAGGTCCGAGGCATCGAACTTGGCGGTCTTCGTCGTCGTCACGATCTGCGCCTGCTCCTGCGCTAGCTGGTCCGGATAGATGTCCGGCGACACCAACTTATTGGCGGAGAGTGCGCCGCCGCGCTTTACCCAGATCGACTGAGCTTCGGGCGTGGCGAGATATTTGATCAGCGCCCGTGCCTGCGGCGTGTCTTTGAACATGCCGAACAGGTCGCCGGCGACTTCAGCCGAGCCGGTGTACTTCGGATCAATGTCGGGGAACATGAAGAAGTTGAAGTCGGTGATCGGCTTGATGCCGGGGGTGCCTTTCACGAAGAAGTCGGTGATGAAGCTGCCCTGGTGCATCAAATAGCACTTCGGCGGGTTCGAAAACATGGGGTTGCCGGCGTCGCCGAAGTTGGTGGAAAGCACCGTTTGCGATCCACCGAAAACGTACTTCGGGTTGGCGATAATCTTGCCCCAGGTCTGCCAGGCCTGCTTGATCTCGGGCGAACTCCACTTGATCTTGCCCTGATACCACTGGTCGTAGACATCCGGCCCCGCCTGCCGCAGCACAATGTCTTCCAGCCAGTCGGTGCCGGGCCAGCCGCTCGCGGCGCCGGACTCCATGCCCTCGCACCACGGTGTTGTGCCGCTCTGCGCGATCTTGTCGGAGAGCGCGAGCAGGTCATCGAAGGTTTTCGGTGTCTGGCCATTGGAGAACTTGCTCAGCGTCTTCGGGTCGTACCAGATCGGCCCTTTGAGCGCGACCTTGATGAAGATGCCGACCTGCTTGCCGTTCACCTGCGCCAGTTGCAGCCAGGAGGCCGGATACTGCTGCTGCATGGCGTTCACGTCGAGCACACCGCCGAGGTCGATGAGCTTGCCCTGCTGCGCGAACTGCGCCATCTGGCCGGGGCCCGGCAGGCCGGCAAGCTCCGGCGGATTGCCGCCCTGCACGCGTGTCGTCAGCACGGCGTTCAGGTCGCGCGTGCCTTCGTAGTTCACTTTGACGCCGGTTGCATCCTCGAACGGCTTCACCATCGCCAGGAAGCTGTCCTGCTCGCTGCCGCCCCAGGTGCCGAGCACGTTCACCGAGCCGCCGAGCTTCTTGCCGCCCGCGGCCGCCAGCGCCGCCGCGCCCGGATCTCCCAACGTGCCGCCCGCCGTCGGCGAGCCGGCCCGCGCCGTGGCCGCCGAAGCGGTGCGCGAAGCTGCGCCGGTTGCTGCCGCGGCCGGCGAGCCAGGTTGTGCCGTGCCCGCGGCGCCGGGCGCGGGCGCGATCGAACTGGCCACCGGTTTGGCGGCGTTGTTGGCGGCGTTGCCGCCATTGGCCTTGTTGTTATTGTTGCTGCTGCACGCGGCCAGCAAACAGACGAACGCCAGCAGTACCAATGGCTGGCGGACGATGAAGAACCGACCAGAGCGCATGACGGCCTCCTCTGCGACCAGGCGGGGCGGCGCCGCTGGCGGACGCCGACCCCGGTTGGCGCCGCTGCGGTTGCGGGACTGTTCCTGCTACGGTCCATCGGCCGCGGGTCGGTGGGCTATTCCTCAAAAGAATTACACTGCCTTAACGGCCGCTGTTCGCAAGCCTTCGTTGGCTCGACGCCGAGCGGATCGTGCTAGATTGGGGGCGCTCTGCCAGCGGGCAGATCCGGGGGCCGGCGGTGCAGTTCGCCGGCAGGCATAGCTGCGCGGCAACGCGAGGAGGCGGGTCGTGGAGTATCTGATCGGCACGAGCAGAGGAGTTTTTCGCTCAGACGGCGGCGAAGCACGCGAGGTTGAAGGGCTGAAGGACCAGAGCGCGCGGGCGCTGGCGCAGATCGGCGGGGCGCTGTTCGCCGGCACCAAGGACGGCGTCTTCCGTTCGGCGGACGGCGGCCGAACCTGGGTACAGGCGGGCATCGCCGGCCGCGAGATCTGGGACATCGTGCAGTCGCCGGGCGATCCGCAGACGATCTTCGCCGGCGCCCAGCCGGCCGGCCTTTTTCGCAGCAGCGACGGCGGCCGCTCCTGGCAGGAGATCGAGTCCTTCGCGAAGATTCCCGGCGCAGAGAAGTGGTGCGTGCCGGTGACGCCGCCGCAGGGCGGCCGCGCCCGCACCGTGACGATCGATCAGCAGCACCCGGAGCGCTGGTGGGTCGGCGTGGAGGTCGGCGGCGTGGCGCGTACGGAGGATGTCGGCAAGAGCTGGTCTGTGAGCCTGCCCAATAACAATCCGGATATTCACGTGATGGTCAGCCATCCCAGCCGGCCCGACACCGTCTTTGCAACGACGGGCTACGGCCGGCTGCAGGGCGTTGCCGAGCAGATCGAGGGCAACGCCGGCCTCTTTCGCTCACAAGACGGCGGCGCGTCCTGGCAGTATCTCTGGCAGGGCCGGCTGCCGCGCTACACCCGTCCGATGGTGATTGATGCGCGCGACGAAGCGCTGACTGTGGCCTGCGCGCCCACGGCCTTCAGC
The DNA here is from genome assembly GCA_937879875.1 of uncultured Chloroflexota bacterium. Taxonomy (GTDB): domain Bacteria; phylum Chloroflexota; class Dehalococcoidia; order CAUJGQ01; family CAUJGQ01; genus CALFMN01. Next base: position 28,170 of record CALFMN010000171.1, read on the forward strand.
AGCTACAAAGACGAAGGCGGCGCCAGGGCGATGCTCTACCGCAGCGACGACGCGGGCGAGAGCTGGCGCTCGCTCTGCGACGCCGCGCATAGCCCATCCGCGACCTGCCTGCTGGGCGTGGCCGTGGGCGAGCGGCCCGGCGATGTGCTGGTGACGACGGACACCGGCGAGCTGTGGAACGTCACGCCCGCCGCACAGTGGAGCATGCTCGCCAGCGGCCTGCCGCCCGCGTGGAGTGTGCTGCAGGTGTGAGACGCGGCGAGGATGCGGATGCGAACCGCGGGGCGTTCCGGCAGACATGCCGGGGCGCCTCGCCTCGTGCATCGGCCGATCAGTCATACTGAAACCAGAACCACGCTGCTGATGTTCCCGCGCGCGAATGAGGAGCCCGTATGGCGACGAAGCACGCAACCACACGTCAGCGCGCCGCAGCCGCGCCCCGGCCGGCAGTGAAGCGGCGCCTGTTCACGGTCGATGAATACGATCGCATGATCGAGGCCGGCATCCTGTTCAGCGGCGAGCGCGTCGAGCTGTTGGGAGGGGAGATTCTGCACATGGCGGCAATCGGCGCGGACCACTCCTGGTGCGTCACCCGGCTCACCAACTGGTTCGCCCGCCGGCTGCCGGAGACGCTGCTGGTCCGCATGCAGGACCCGATTCACCTGCCGCCCGATTCCGAGCCCGAGCCTGATCTCACGATCGTGCCCGCGCCCGCTCGGGTGCCTCATCCGCCGCTGCCGGGACCGGGCGATGTATTGCTGCTGATCGAGGTAGCGGATTCGTCGTTGCGTGCGGATCGGGAAAAAAAGCTTCGGCGCTACGCCGCTGCCGGCATCCCCGAGACCTGGCTCGTCGATCTGCCAGGAGAGTGCATCCACCGATACCGCGAGCCAAAGGACGGCGCCTACATCAGGATCACCACCTTCCGGCGTGGAGACATGCTGACGCCGCTCGCCTTCCCCGACCTGACGCTCGCTGTGGACGACATTCTCGGCCCAGCGGCAGATCCGGCGTGAGCGCGTCCGTGCTCGTCGGTCGCGAACGCGAGCTGGCGACGCTGCGCGGACTGTGTTTGGTGATCCCTCGGTCGCGTGATGGCGTGGAGCAGGCGCCGGCGGCGTCCGCCGGCCAGCGTCACAGGATCGTGTTATTCGCCCGGCCCGTTGGCCTCGTTTCCGCTACATCGAGAATCCCCGGACTCTGCGATGGCGCCCCGCCGGCGTTGCGCGAGCATACGCCCATGAAGCGCGGCGCAACTATGGCGCCGGAAGGAGCGGGCGATGTTGGCGGAACTGGCGGCGGGCACGGCAAAACGGCCTTCTGAGCGCACACGAGTTGGACTGCGCGAGGTGTTGCTGAAGGCGGCGACGGCGCTGATGGGCTGCTGGCGCGGCGCGGCGCTGGCGATGCCCGGCATGGCCGGCTTGATCGCCGTGCGCGCCGAACTCACGCTGCACGGGCGGCGCGTTTCCGGCGGCTGCGCGACCGGCAGGGCACGGCGCGTCGTCACGGTGGCCGACGCCGAGGCGTTCCAGGCCGACGACGTGCTGGCGGCGGCTGACTGCAGCGACGCGGTGCTGGCCTGCCTGCCGCTGGCCGGCGCCATCGTGCTGGAAGGCGCGGGCGAGCTGTGCGCCGCGGCCGCGCTGGCCCGTGAGCTGGGCATCCCCGCGGTCTTCGCCGTGCGCGAGGTCATGCGTTCCGTCTGGGGCGGCGCCTGGCTGACGGTGGATGGCGATTGCGGAACCATCAGCCTGACGGAGGGGTGGTAGCGATGTCGGAGATCAAGGCGGTACTCTTCGACCTGGGCGGCACCCTGATCAGCGGTGATGGCTTCGCCGAGGCGAGCGGTCGCACCCTCCGCCGGATCGCCGGGCTGGAGCACGATTGCTCGGGCGGCGAGCGCGCGGCGCGGGCGATGCGGACGGCGTTTGCCAGCGCCGGCGCGGAATTCTTCGCGCGGCCGTTCTATCTGCACCGCGACCTGTTCGCCGCGGTGGCCGCGGCGGCGCTGCGGGAGCTGGGCGTCGAACCGACGGCGGCGCGGCTCGATGTCTTCGAACAGCTAATGGCCGCGGCGATCACGGAATCGGCGCCGTTGCGCGAGGGCGTACACGAGACGCTGCGCGAGTTGCGCGCCCGCGGACTGCACCTTGGTATGGTCAGCAATGCGGACGAGGCGCACCTGCGACCGCTGGTTGCCGGAGCCCAACTGGAGCCGCTGTTTGATTCGCTGCTCTCCAGCGAGGCGGCCGGCTCCTGCAAGCCGGATCAGGCGATCTTTACCGAGGCGCTGCGCCGCGCCGGCTGCCGGCCCGAGCAAGCGCTGTTCGTGGGCGACATGCTGCCGTTCGATATCGCCGGCGCCAACCGCGCGGGCATGCGTTCGGCGCTGATCCTCGACGGCTTCGAGGTCGCGACGACAACCTGCAACGCGCGGCCCGATCACATCATCCGCGCGATTCCCGAAGTGCTGGCTCTGCTAACCTGAGTCGAGTTTTCCCGCCCGGCGCTCCAGGCGCCCCTGTTCCCTGTTCCCTGTTCCCTGTTCCCTGTTCCCTGTTCCCTGTTCCCTGT